>JBAXPM010000003.1:0-142294 GCA_037132235.1 Paludibacter sp. | reverse complement strand
GGTAGGCAGGTTCTATTGTGGTAAAATATATCATTAAATATTTGTAACTACTTATATCAATCTGAAAATCGTAAATTGTAAATTGTAAATTGTAAATAATAAGTAATGTATACCATATCTAAAGAATTTCATTTCTCGGCAAGTCATCAGCTGTTTGGTTTGACTGATGGTCATCCCTGCGGACGACTGCACGGTCACAACTACGTAATCCGGGTTTTTCTGCGTGCCGAAAGTCCGAATGCCGAAGGTTTTGTGCAGGACTACAACGACCTGAAACCTATTTCGGACTGGGTGAAAGATGTGCTCGATCACCGCAATTTGAATGACGTTTTCGGTTTCCAGACTTCGGTGGAGAATATGAGCAAACACATCTTTGATACGTTTAAACCTCAGTTTCCATTGCTTTTTGCTGTGGAAATGAGCGAAACTCCCAAAACCAATTGCCGTTATGAAGCCTGATTCGGGGCTGGATACTGTTCTGAAAGTGGTGGAGATTTTTCACTCCGTTCAGGGCGAAGGTGCCAATACCGGAAAGTCGGCTGTTTTTGTACGGTTGTCGCATTGTAATAAGAATTGCTGGTTTTGCGATACGGATTGGTCGGTAGGTACAGACATGACTGTGGCAGAAGTTCTTACCGAAGTAAAATCGCTTTCGAAGCCCGAAGATTATTCCAATAACCTGATTATCTGGACTGGTGGTGAACCTACCTTACAACTTACAGATGAGGTGTTGGAGCATTTCTCCGAATTTTATAACTGCATAGAAACCAATGGAACGAACCCTGTTCCGTCGCGTATTCAGTATATTTCCTGTAGTCCGAAAGTTAGCCCTGATGTTTTAAGAAAGAATTTTAAGCGTGTCGATGAGTTCCGCTATCCGGTTGGAGTGGGAGAGACCCTGCCCGACATTTCCGAATTACCACCTGCAGGGAACTATTTTGTCAGCCCGTTGTTTATAGGTCAGGAAAAGAAACGCTTTGAAATCAGTGCCGAAAACGTGGAATATTGTATTGAGTACGTGAAACAACATCCGCAATGGCGATTATCGCTTCAGACGCATAAGTTTTTGAATATAAGATAAAATGACTATCAGCAATTAATGCATTATTAAAATGTTTATCTGTATTTTATGTTTTATTGAGCTATTATTTAGGGGCGTAGCCCGGAAATCTTCGTAGCATAACGAAATGATACGAGCAAAGGGGCTTTAGCCCTGACATCTTTAATCCTGGATTTCAGGGCTACGCCCCTCAATTTCCAAATTTTATATTTTTCTACGAAGATTTCAGGGCTACGCCCTTCTTTTTCAAAATAAAATAATTTAATTTAATACTGCTCTGCATTCTTTTCGGATAATCATTTAAGATAAAGAACATGACAGATAATCAAAAATTATATCAGAAAATATATTTCCTGAGTATTTTCACCATCATATACAATGTTGTGGAAGGTGTAATTTCCATGGCGTTGGGTTATGCCGATGAAACACTGACCTTGTTTGGCTTTGGTGTGGATAGTTTTATTGAAATGATTTCCGGAATTGGTATTGCTGTGATGGTGCTCCGAATTCGCAGAAACCCCGAAAGTTCCAAAACAAAGGCTGAAATTACTGCATTGAAAATCACCGGAGCGTCATTTTATGCCCTTTCGGTGGGTTTGCTGGCTGGAATTGTTCTGAATCTTGTTCAGCATCATAAACCCGAAACCACTGTATGGGGAATGGTTATTTCGATAATTTCCATTCTGGTTATGGTTTGGCTGTTATTGGCTAAACGGAAAATCGGAAAAGAACTGAATTCTGAACCGATTCTTGCCGACAGTAATTGTACGAAAGTGTGTATATATATGTCAGTGGTACTGCTGGTTTCAAGTTTGATTTACGAGCTGACAGGTTTTGTATATGCCGATGTAATTGGAGCTGCAGGACTGATCTATTTCTCTTATGTGGAAGGTAAAGAGGCTTTCGAAAAAGCGAATGGAAAAGAATGTCATTGCGAATGACAGTAAACGAATAGTGATTAATGGTTAGTGATTAGTGGTTAATGATTAATGATTAATGGTTAATGATTAATGGTTAATGATTAGTGTTTAGCGATTAATGTTTAGTGATTAGTGATTTGTGATCAACTACCCACTATCAACTATTCACTATCAACTATCAACTGCTTACTGCCCAGTATAAACTATTCACTATCAACTATCAACTATAAACTATAAACTGCTTACTGCCCACCATAAACTATCAACTATCAACTATAAACTGCTTACTGCCCACCATAAACTATTCACTATAAACTATTCACTATAAACTATAAACTATAAACTGTTTTCAAGCCTTCTCCCAGCGTTTCAATTCGGTGTAAAGCCGTTGAACAGGCAATCCCATCACGTTGAAATATGAACCTTCGATGTGT
Organism: Paludibacter sp.; assembly: GCA_037132235.1. Classification (GTDB taxonomy): domain Bacteria; phylum Bacteroidota; class Bacteroidia; order Bacteroidales; family Paludibacteraceae; genus Paludibacter. The sequence continues at coordinate 139,880 of JBAXPM010000003.1, read as the reverse complement.
TCCACTCCCACAAATCCAATCCATTCCTGCACTCCATATGCCCCGGCTTTGTCGTAGGGCTTGTAGTTTTCCAGGTAATAGTCAATTTCCTGTGAATTTAGTTTCGCGAAATGAACTTCAGAAATTACATGAAATGTTTTGCTTTTTGACAAGGTGCTGATACAAACTCCGGTAATTACTTCGTGCGTTTTTCCTGAAAGTGCATGGAGCATGCGTGCAGCATCTTCTTTATCGACAGGTTTTCCAAAAACATTCCCTTCGTGCCACACTATGGTATCAGCAGTGATAAGTAAGGTGTTTTCAGTCATTTTAGAAGCAAAAGCTTTTGCTTTTTTCTCGGCCAGATACATGGGAATGTCCACTCCAACCAGCTCTGAAGGATAATTTTCTTCTACATCAATAGTCTGAACACTAAAAGGAATATCCAAACCATGCATAAGTTCCTTCCGACGTGGCGATTGTGAAGCCAGAATAATGTGGTATTTATCTAAATGAGCGAGCGGTTGTACAGTCACGATTATTTTATTATAAAGAGGTTAAACAGAGTTAAGCCAAATGCTTTAGCCTGCAGGTAATAAAAAATAAACCCATAGGAAACACCAATCAACATGATGATTTTTAGGAAATTAGATGCCTGATTGAAATCTTCACGCGTTTTTGCCATGGCTATCAGATAACTTAAAACCGCGAAAGGCAGAACAAGCCCGAAAATGATATATCGGAGTGTGAGCGTGCCTTCAAAATGAATGAAAAAGTTGTTGGCAAGAAACAACGTAATCACTGTTACAAGAATTAAACCATACAGAAACCATTTCGTTCGGTTATTTCCCCACACAATCGGCATGGTATGACATTCCATTTCACGGTCGCCTTTTTCATCTTCAATATCCTTAATGATTTCGCGCATCCAGGTACACAGGAAGGCAAACAACGAAAAACCGCCAACCCACCCATAAATATGTTGTGGAATTGAAGTCTCAAAAATCAGATTCTCGTATTTTTGCTGTAATGCAGCCAGTTGCGCTATTCCAACTATCAGAACCGTTATGGAAGTGACAAATGATATAACCAGATTCCCTACGATAAATTGTCGTTTGTAGCTGGCCGAATAAAACCAGAGCAATCCGGGAATAACGATAAAAATAAATCCGAGTGTGAAACTGCGAGTCAGAAATGCCAGTGCTAATCCGGATATTATTCCGATTCCACTCAGAATCTGATGCATCAGCATCGCGGTATGACGCTGTATTTTTGTGCCGACTATTTGTTTTTCAGGTCGGTTGATAGCATCGATTTTTATGTCGAAATAATCGTTTAGAACATATCCACCGGCTGCAATAAACACGCTGGAAGCAATCAACAATAGTAATAAAGTATTGTTTAACGAGTTCTCAAAACCGAAAGACTGTAACAAAGGGTGGATAACAACCTGTTGCATAACAAGTTGAATGAAAATAATAAAAAGGAGGTTTTTGTACCGTATAACTTTCAGGAAGTCAAGCATAAAATATTATATGATTTTCCACGATTAACATATCGTTAAAATTACTTTCTGTTTTATTATGTTTTTTTCGAAATGATAATCAGGGGCGTAACCAGGAAATCTTCGTAGTTCATGGAATAATACAAGCTAAGGGGCTTTGCCCTGACATCTTAAACAACAGATTTCAGGGCTATGCCCCTCAATTTCTATTTTATATATTTCTACGAAGATTTCAGGGCTATGCCCTTCTTATTAATTTTACATTTAATACTCTTCTGTATACTTCTCGGATAATCATTAAAAATTATCTTTTGTGCCTTTTGATAATACTCTTAGTCAGCAACTTATAAATTTCTTTATGTTCGGAATTTTTGTTTAATAAATCAAGATGCTTTGAAATAATCATTTCATCCATACGCACTGCCGGTCCTGTTTGAGCTTCATAGGGCGATAAAGTTTTAAGTTTCTCAGCAGTTTCTTCAATTAGGGGTAATATTAAATCAAATGAAATACCCGAATTTACAAGAATCTGAGAAGCAATATCGCACAAATAGTTACTGAAATTACAAGCAAAAACTGCTGCCAGGTGTACCTTCATTCTGCTTTCGGAATTCATCAGTATGACTTTGTCAGAAATTATGCCCGCTAATGCCAGCAATTGTTTCTGAACATCCATACTACAACCTTCTATCAGTATTGGTGTGTTTGTAATTTCTATCGATCTTTCGAGGGAAAAAGTTTGCAGAGGATAGAAAACGCCGAATCTGGTCGAGAAACCATCAAATTCTTTAATCGACATCGTTCCGCCGGTATGCACCTGAATGCCGGCAGGCATATCAATTTGCATCAAAATAGTACGTAATGCGTTGTCTTTTAATGCATAAAAGTAGAAATCAGCATCTTTGTATAATTTAGAAATGTCAGAAATTGGTTCAGCATCAACTTTTTCAGCTAATGTTTCAGCATTTGCAATGTTCTTGCTGAAAACCTGCTTCACAACAACTCCCATTTCCTTAAATGCAACAGCTAAATGAGTTGCTACATTTCCCGAACCGATAAATACAATTTCCATGGTTTTCTGTAAACTTACTAAATAAATTATCTTTTTCCTTTTTTTGCTCCAAAAACCAGAATTGCACCCGCAATAACAAGTAATACAGGCCAGATAAAATCAGATATATGTCTTGTAAACTGAATAATATCGGATAATCTGAATAATAAGCCCACCACTATTAATACAATTCCGGTCGTTTTATTTGAATTGAAAAGCAGAAAAATTACTCCCATAAACAAAGGATAATTTTGAAAATTAAAAACATAAAATTCAAAACTATCAGGTAAGAGGTGTAACTGTTTGATCAGGAATAAAATACCAAAAAATAAAAGTGTGACACCCCACGCTAAACGGCTATCTTTTTTTACAACCATATTTATTGAGATTTAATCAGAATTTATCGAAGTGGATTTTTTCTTTGGGGAATTTGTTTTCATCGTAGGGTTTCCTTTCCTCATCGGGATAACCAATAGACAAAATGCATAAAACTGCAAAATTTTCAGGAATTGATAAAAGACTCCTGATATATTCATCGGATGAAATATCCTCGTCTGTTTTACGTCCATAAACCTGAATCCAGCAACTGCCAAGTCCCAAATCATGTGCCTGAAGCTGCATGATTATAGCAGCAATTGAAGCATCTTCCATCCACACATCACTTTTTTCAGTATTGGCTAAAACTACTATGCCTAATGGTGATTCGGCCAGAAAATGCGAACCGTGAAGTCGGCATTCTGCTAATTTTTCAAGCATGTCTTTATCCTGAACCACAACAAATTCCCAGGGGTTGCTGCGCTTGGAAGAAGGTGACATTAATGCAGCATTCGTTATCTGTTGGATTTTTTCAGTTTCTACCTGCTGATTTAAGTATTTTCGAATACTCCGTCTGGTTCTAAGAAGTTCAAAGAATGAATTCATATAATTTAGCCGGATTTATTGTTTTAATTGTTTTTCAGCAAGATAGAAAATGATACAGTTTGGTTTTATGATATCTTTCAGGCGGATATAGGGTATCGAAACTTCAGTCTGACCCATATAATAAGGAGCAATTTCATAGGGATTGAACACGTAATTAATACCTTCGTCGGTGATGTAAAAATTGCCGTTAGGTTTTATTGAGTCTGACCAGAAATCAGTGTCTTCGATCCCCATTACCGGTTCTAAATCTGTCGAATCTTTACTGTCTTCCACAATTCGTTTCTTGAGTAATTCGGCAATCGTAAACTTAAAGTTGGGTTTAAAGATATCATTTTCAGTAATCAGATTTCCGGTTTTCAGGTCGAAATTGTAGTAATTCCGGGTTTCAAGTCCGTGCGCACCACCCATATCGACATAACGTTCAATGCCATATACATAAATCTTCTTATCGCTGAGTAAACTGAAGCCTGAAAGTGTATGTTCGTTGTTGAATGAATACCTGTTAGCGCTGTCCTTTACATTTACAAGTGGTTCATTATTTGCTTTATAATCGGTAATCAATTCATTTGCAAACAGATTGAGGATGGAATCATTATGCAGCGATACATATTCAGGCCCGAAAAGATTAGTAATAATGGTTTTGCGTATAACTTTCAGTACGTTGGTGTCAGCAAATGTTATTGGAATTTCAACATCTATATCTATATTGATAGCTCCTTTGGCGGTGTCGGTAGTCAGATAATACTTTTTGATAAGGTTTTTTTCCTCTGTTTTTACAGTTTTATGACAGGAAAATAAACTGAATGCTGCGAAGGTACAGATATACAGATAGAGGTATTGTTTTTTCATTTTTATATAATATAATTGTAATTGGCTACAAATTTACTATTTTTCAAACAGAATTTATCCATCTATTTGAAAAAAAATCTCAGAAATTGAATTTGGAATAATTTTTGATAAGATTTTTATCAACATATACTTTTATTGTAATCTGTAAAACAAAAATGTATTATTTCCGTTATTAATTAAAATATGATTATTCGGAATCGATAATGTTCTTGAATTTAAATTTTACCGGATATTAATTTGAAAGAAATTACAAATGACATTTCTATGTTATTTGTTTATATATCAAAACTATATGTATTAAATAACACTTTAAAAACTAACAAAAATGAAAAAGAAAATTGCTATTTTATCGCTTGCTGCCATGTTTTTAACTGTAACAGCATTTGCTCAGACTCAGACTGCAACTAAAAGTGAGAAAGCAAAAACCGAAACTAAATGCGACAAAAAAGACGCCGCAAAAGATTCAAAATGTTGTCAGGGCAAGACTGCTGCCGAATGCAAAAAAATGACACCGGCCGAAAAAGCCAAATGTGAAGCAGATTGCAAAAAAAATGCGAAAGCAGGTGACAAATGTTGTAAAGAAACTGGTAAAGCTTGCGACAAAAAAGCTGCTGACAAGAAATAAAACATTTGATTTGAACAAAAAAGCTCTTAATCAGACGATTAAGAGCTTTTTTGTTGTTGTAAAGTTATTATATTAAACCACTTTTTTTCAGTAGTTCTTCCATTTCCTGTTGTACTTTATTAGTTTCAGTACGTGCAGCATCAGCGTAATCTTTATCAGAAGAAGCATAAATGATTTGACGTGAAGAATTCACCAACAAACCACAGCTACTGTTCATACCGTACTTAGCCACTTCCTCCAGACTTCCGCCCTGCGCTCCAACACCCGGAACTAACAGAAAATGCTCGGGAATAATTGCTCGGATATCCGTAAGCATTTCCGCTTTGGTAGCTCCAACCACATACATCATATTCTCGTCAGTTCCCCATTTCAGAGAGGTTTTCAGTACTTTTTCGAACAGACGTTCACCACTTTCAGCATCTTTCATAAACTGAAAATCATAAGCACCTTTGTTAGAGGTCAAAGCCAGCAACGTTACCCATTTTCCTTCGTAAGTCAGGAAAGGAGTGACCGAATCTTCGCCCATATAGGGTGCTACTGTTACCGAGTCGAAATTCATGTTACCAAAGAACGTGCGGGCATACATAGCCGAAGTATTGCCAATATCGCCACGTTTGGCATCGGCTATGATAAACTGGTCGGGATAGTTGTTGCGGATGTATTCCACGGTACGTTCAAGAATTTCCCAACCTTCCAGTCCGAGACTTTCGTAGAATGCCAGATTGGGTTTGTAAGCAACACAGAGGTCGGCTGTAGCGTCGATTATGGCTTTGTTGAACTCAAAAATAGCATCATCCGATTCGTCATAAAGGAATTCAGGAATCTTGGTTGCATCCGTGTCTAATCCCACGCAAAGAAATGATTTCTTGCGTTGTATGTTTTCAAAAAGTTCTTGTTTGGTCATTTTTTCATTTACTATTTAGTCATTTACTATTTACCATTTCCCCAATCTACTAATTAACCAATCAACCAATCAACCAACTTACTGTTCACTTTCTTTCAGTCGTTCCGCATTTTCAGCCACTATCAAATTGTCAATCACACCTTGTATGTCACCATTCATAAAGGCCGACAGGTTGTAAATGGTGAAGTTGATACGGTGATCGGTAATTCGTCCCTGTGGATAGTTGTAGGTTCGTATTTTTGCCGAGCGGTCGCCGGTTGAGACCATGGTTTTACGCTTAGAACCTATTTCGTCGAGGTATTTCTGATGCTCGATGGCATAAATACGCGAGCGAAGTTCAATCATGGCTTTTGCCTTGTTTTTGTGCTGCGATTTTTCATCCTGACACTGCACGGTGATACCTGTAGGGATATGCACCAGTCGGATGGCCGAATAAGTGGTGTTTACCGACTGTCCACCCGCACCCGACGAACAGAAAGTGTCTACCCGCACGTCCGATTCCTTCAATTCAATATCAAATTCTTCGGCTTCGGGCAATACAGCCACGGTAGCTGCGGATGTATGAACACGTCCCTGAGTTTCGGTTTGAGGCACACGTTGTACGCGGTGAACACCCGATTCGTATTTCAACGTTCCATACACATTTTCGCCCGAAACAGTGAAAATGATTTCCTTATAACCACCCGAAGTACCTTCGCTGATATTGGTTATTTCCATTCGCCAGCGCTTCGATTCACAGTATTTTTGATACATTTTGAATAAATCGCCTGCAAAAATCGCCGCTTCATCACCACCTGTTCCACCACGAATCTCGACGATGGCATTTTTATTGTCTTCGGGATCGGCAGGAATCAGCAAAAGCTTGATATTCTCTTCCATCACCGGAATTTTCGGTTCTATTTCATCAACTTCCGCTTTAGCCATCTCGCGCATTTCTGAGTCAGATTCTGAGTCGAGCAATTCTTTTGCCTCTGCTAAATGCCCCAGAGCCAGTTCATATTCATTTTTTGCCGACAATATCAGTTCCAAATCGTGATATTCCTTATTTAGCTTCACAAAGCGTTTCTGATCCGTTATTACAGCCGGGTCGGTTATCAGGGTCGAAATCTCTTCGAACTTATGTTGTAATCCTTCAAGTTTTTCTAAAAGTGTTTTTTCAGCCATATTGTGATGCTTATATGCTTGGTTGTTTATTTGTTTATTTGTTTATTTGTTGAGTTGCTTATTTGTTTAGAGTTTAGGGCTTAGTTGCTGCGTTCTGCTTACCGCTTGCTGCTTACCGTTTACTGCTTACTGTTTACTGCTTACTGTTGTTTACCGCTGTTTTTCTTTCTCTCCGTTCGGCTTCTTCTTTCAGGTTGTGAATAAAGCGTTTAAGTCGCCATTCCATAATGATTTTAAAACGTTTTTGGGTGATAAATATATTGAAAAACCAACCGAACTTTACATGTGCTTCGAGTACAAACCAGTTGCCTTTATTTTTGGACGGTAAAATAGAAAATGAATTATTCATGTTTTTAATAAAACCGTTCGAGCTCAGCAAATTCAGATAAACTGTATTTCTTCCCGTATTTGAAGGTTTACCGGTTAATTTACAGTCAACATAGATATTCGGAATTGTTATTACACCCGGAACAATGACATCTCCAATTCCTCTTAAAACGCTTGTTTCCTTGTTGAATGAGGTAGATTTGAAATAAAACATCATCAATTCATTTTTTTCTTTTTGCAAATTCATTCCTTTCAAAGCCCAAGGGAAAAGTGCATCCAGATTATACCTCATTTGGTAATCATAGTCTTTTGAAACCGCCTTACACACTGTGTCGGACGCATTGACCCAAACACGACAGTAGGTAGTAAATTCACCATCTTTGTAAAAGGTTGATATAGAATCGACCGACGATGCTTTTATTAATGCTACCGGTAATAAAAAGAGTAAAATCAGTGAAAATATTTTAATCATTAAAATTTAATTTGCTGTTTTCTTTGGAATGAGTGTCTTATTCATCTCTGAATACTGTCGTTTAAGGCACTCTGTTCTGATATTTTCGGTGAATTTTTTAATTCTCCATTCTATGATACTTTTATAACGTTTCTTTGTAATGAATAAATTGAAAAACCAACCGAACTTTATCTTAACGTTAGTTACCAATAGTTCTTCATTGCCGGGTTGTGGAATTATGGTTAATGTTCCCAACGCATTTTTTAGTAACAAATCTGAATACATAATGTTGGCTGTAACTCTCTGCTCACCTGAAGTGTAACGGGTTTTATATACCAAAGCATCAACTTTGATCTTACTAAACGTGATAATTTCAGGTACAACTATATCGAAAATTCCATGCGTTATATTCGTTTTTTCATCGTTAATAGACGATTTAAAAACGATAATCAGCTCATTGTTTTTTTGCAATCCAAGGCCTTTCAGTGCCCAGGTGAATAGATTTTTCGGTGAGTTGTGAAAATCGCTGACTAAAAAATCAGCCACCTCAGACGAAACTTTATTCGGTACTTTTACCCTGAGTTGATACTGGGTTATAAATTCACCATCCCTGTAAATAGTAGAAATGCTGTCGTTGCTGAGCGCGTAAATTTGAGCACTCAGAATGATTAAAAAGTATGTAAGGATTTTTCTCATTTCAACAGAAACGCTATAATTACCAACGCGGGTGCAAATTTACCATTAATTTGGTTGACAATAAAATTACACTTGTTATTATCTGAAAAATAAACCGAAAAGTGGAGTTAATAAGTAATTTCGGTCAGTTTGTCGGGGGAGATTAGAGCTGAGAAGAAACACACATTTACACAAACCGACCCCGTCACTCGAAGTGACGGGGTCGATAATTAAAAGGGTTAGCTTATTGTGAGAAATAATCTTAGCGGAACAAATCTACCGGTGGCTGATTGAAATTGGCTTTACACATCATAAAAATTACAACGGCTAAGGCCACGAAGGCGATCACGATAAGTACCTGTGTCCACGATACGCGCTGGATAGCTTGTTTGTCTTTTCGCTCGCATACTTCGCCGGGACAGTGCTGGGCTTTTTCTTTGTAGAACATATTGTAAAACAAACAGCCCAGACATATTCCAAAAACGGATTCAAAAAACAGGAAAATCTGACAAATCAGGCAGATAATACCGGTTACAGGGCTTTTGGTGTTCATGAATACCAAAAGTACCAACATGGTAACTGCCAGTACTAAACCAATTATCCATGCAAACATCTTCTGTGCAGCACCCACGTATTCGGGTGTCTGTTTGCTTACTATCATTCGGCCGATAATCAATGTAGGTGAGTATTTCGGGCTGATTAAAACCCTGACTATGAAATCAACCAGAAAAATAAACACAAAATACTTTAACATTAAAAAATCACCGGTGTAAATTATCCGCTGAATGGCTATAAATACGAATAAAAAGAGTACGCCTGCGGCTGCTCTGATTTCACGTTCGTTTAATACCGGTATGTTATAACCAGGAACTGTTTCTCCAAATTGTTTCATAATGTTTTAATTTACCCCCTAACCCCCTGAAGGGGGAATAAGAATGGGAATTAGGAGCAGTTGTTATTAATAATTATTTTTAATGTCTGCAAATGTACTAATATTTTCAGATTTCGATGCAACAGACAAAAAATCACAATTCCTGCCCCCTAACCCCCTAAAGGGGGAATAAGAAAGGGGATTGAGAGTAGTTATTATTTAATAATCATTTTTCATGTCTAAAAAAAACAAAAAAATCACAACCCCGTATCTGCGAAGCTGTGATTCTTAAAGTCCCCTTTAGGGGATTTAGGGGCCATCAACTGTGTTTCTCCACCCATTTCCGTGCATTCACAAAGGCTTCCACCCACGGAGTGATCTGGTCGTTTGCTTTGCGGTCGGCAGGGTAGTGCGCCCATTGCCAGGGGAAAATAGCACGTTCGGGGTGAGGCATCATAGCCAGGTGACGACCGTTTGCCGAGCAAATACCCGCCACAGCATAGTCCGATCCGTTCGGATTAGCAGGATAGCCGGTGTAGGCGTATTTGGCAATCACATTGTATTCGCTTTCAGGTTTTGGAAGGTAGAATTTTCCTTCACCATGAGCCACCCAAACTCCAAGTTTTGTACCGCTGAGCGAACCCAGCATCACCGAGTTGTTTTCGGGAATGTTCAGTCCCACAAACTGCGATTCGAACTTATGAGAATCGTTGTGCAGCATGCGTGGTTTCACATCGTGTTCTGCCGTTATCAGTCCGAGTTCAATCATCAGCTGACAACCGTTACAGATTCCCAGACTCAGAGTGTCCTGACGTTTGTAAAAATTATCGAGTGCCAGTTTAGCTTTTTCGTTGAACAGGAAACCACCTGCCCAGCCTTTGGCCGAGCCAAGTACGTCGGAGTTGGAAAAACCACCGCAGAACACAATCATGTTCACATCTTCCAGCGTTTCGCGTCCCGAGGCAAGGTCGGTCATATGAACGTCTTTCACATCGAAACCGGCCAGATAAAGCGCGTAAGCCATTTCACGTTCGCCATTCGTTCCCTTGTCGCGGATAATGGCTGCACGAATGCCACTTTCTTTGCGGTCGGGCGAAATGCCAAACTGCGAGAATTTGCCATTGAAACTGTCGTTGAAGGCAAATTTCAGCGGCTGGTTTTTATAATTACTAAAACGGGACTGAGCACATATTTCGCCGCTTTGTTTGCGGTCGAGCAGGTACGAAGTGCGGAACCACAAATCGCGCATAGCGTTTATAGAGAATGAATATGATTCTTTCTTGCGGGTAATTTCCATTCTGCGTTCGGCAATTGGTGTGGCAATGCGGGCAAAACCCACACCGTTTTCAGTCAGAATTTTTTCAACCGCTCTTTTATCTTTTACCTGAATCAGCACACCCGGATTTTCAGCGAAAAGCATGGTAACCAGTGAATTTTCGGCAATAAAGTCCATATTCACATTCAAGCCGCCGCTTGCATTTCCGAAACACATTTCGAACAGCGCGGTAATCAGTCCACCTTCCGAAATATCGTGTCCGGCAAGAATAAGATTTTTTGCAATGAGTTCCTGAATGCTGTCGAAAGCTGCCTTGAAGTATTCGGCATCTTTCACCGTAGGTACGTCGTCGCCGATTTTATTCAGCGTTTGAGCAAGTACCGAACCACCCAGTTTGTGGCTGTCGAAAGAAAAGTCGATATAATAAACGGCTGTTTTCTCGTCGTTCACCAGTACCGGCGAAACCACTTTCTTTACATCTGAAACTTCAGCTCCGGCAGAGATAATTACTGTTCCCGGCGAAAATACCTTGTCATCGCCGTATTTCTGAGTCATCGATAGCGAGTCTTTTCCGGTAGGAATATTGATTCCCAGCGAGCATGCAAAATCCGAACATGCTTCAACGGCTTTATACAAACGGGCATCTTCACCCGGATTCTTGCAGGGCCACATCCAGTTGGCACTCAGCGAAACGCTGTCCAATCCTTCTTTCAGCGGTGCCCATACAATGTTAGTCAATGCTTCGGCTATTGCCATAACAGATCCGGCTTCCGAATCGGCCATTGCCACCAGCGGCGCGTGACCAATGGAAGTGGCAATACCGCTTGTTCCGCGGAAATCGAGCGCCACGACACCCAGGTCGTTCAGCGGCAGCTGAATTTCTCCGGCGCATTGCTGACGGGCAATTTTACCCGTTACCGAGCGGTCGACCTTGTTTGTCAACCAGTCTTTACATGCTACTGATTCAACCTGCAGCACGTTTTCTATATAGCTTTGCAGTTTGTCTTCCGAAATTTCGGGAGCTGCATACTTCTCAACCACACTATTATCAACAATAACCATTCTTGGAGGCTTTCCAAACATATCTTCGAGTGCCAAATCGATGGGATTGGCCCCCCAACCCCCTGAAGGGGGAGTATAGCTCGTTAATTCAGATTTTATAGAATTAAGGACATTATCAATATTATTCAATACTTCTTCATTTGTAAATCGAATTACTTTAAATTCATATTCTTCAAAAAGTTGAGTCCTTAATTTGTCATATTCAATTACTTCAGGATCGTTATGATAACCTCCATCTACTTCAATTACTAATTTATTTTGCAAACACACAAAATCAGCAATGCAATCACCAATAATATGTTGTCTTCTGAATTTATAATTATCAAGGTTTTTGCCTTTTAGTTGTTCCCAGAGAAATTCTTCTGCAGGAGTTGGATTATGTCTGTTTTTTACTGCTAATTCTTTTAAGCGGGAGTATAAAGATGGATATGCGGTTTGCATACCCGCTTTTTGTTCCCCCTTTAGGGGGTTAGGGGGCATCGCAAAAGTCAATCGCATATCACCGGTAGTTTCGCCCACCACATAGAAAGGAGCGCGCTCACGTTCCGCAATTTTCTTTACTTTTTCAATATCGTTTTCACGAATTATCATTCCCATACGTTCCTGACTTTCGTTGCCCACAATTTCTTTGGCACTCAAGGTCGGATCGCCTACGGGTAAAGCTGACATGTCGATTTTTCCACCGGTAGTTTCCACCAGTTCCGATAAACAGTTCAGATGACCGCCTGCACCGTGGTCGTGAATAGAAACAATCGGGTTCGATTCAGCTTCTGCCAGCGTACGAATCACATTCGAAACACGTTTCTGCATTTCGGGATTGGCACGTTGTACTGCATTCAGCTCGATTGCATTGTCGTACGAACCGGTTTGTACAGACGAAACGGCAGCTCCACCCATACCAATACGGTAGTTGTCGCCACCCATCACCACCACTTTCTCACCCGCTGCCACATCGCCTTTAAGCGCGTCGCGCATGGTGCCGAAACCAACACCACCAGCCATCATAATCACTTTATCATAACCGAATTTCTTGTTGTTTTCCTCGTGCTCGAAAGTAAGCAGCGAACCGCAAATAAGCGGCTGACCGAATTTATTTCCGAAATCCGAAGCTCCGTTCGAAGCTTTAATCAGAATCTGTTCAGGGGTTTGGTACAGCCATTTGCGGGGTGCAATAGATTTTTCCCACTGACGACTGTTGTCGTTACGGGCATACGAAGTCATGTAAACCGCTGTTCCGGCAATAGGTAAGCTGGCTTTCCCACCGCCGAGGCGGTCGCGTATTTCGCCTCCGGTTCCGGTTGCAGCACCGTTGAAAGGCTCAACTGTAGTGGGGAAGTTATGTGTTTCAGCCTTAAGCGAGATAACCGAGTCGATTTCTTTGGTCTCAAAATAATCGGGCTTATCACCGCTGGCAGGAGCAAACTGCTCAATTTTAGGTCCGGCATTGAAAGCTACATTGTCTTTGTAGGCCGAAACCAGTTTATTTGGGTTTTCTTCCGAAGTTTTGCGGATGAGTTTGAACAGCGTCAGTTCTTTTTCTTCACCGTCAATCACGTATTGTCCGTTGAAGATTTTGTGGCGACAGTGTTCGGAGTTTACCTGCGAAAATCCGAAAACTTCGCTGTCGGTAAGTTTACGACCCACTTTAGCGCTAACCTGATTCAGGTATTCTATTTCGTCGGGACTCAGTGCCAACCCTTCCTGATCGTTGTAGGCAGCCACATCGTCGATATACAAAATGGGTTCGGGCTGCTTGTTGATGGTGAAAATATCCTGATTCAGACCCGAATAAATACGCTCCAACATCGGGTCGTATTCCAGACTTCCCTGCACGGATGGTGTGTGAGGCATCAGTCTGTACTCTTCTATACGAAGAATGCCGTTGATACCCATGTTTTGAGTGATTTCAACGGCATTCGTACTCCATGGAGTTATCATTTCGCGGCGCGGGCCGATATAATTCCCTGTTACGCTGGAAGTTTCGAGCAGTGTTGCATCACTGAATAGCCATTCTAGTTTTCGCACGTCGTCCACTTTCAGCGGGCTGTTGGATTGTACGGCGTAAAGGTGTTGGGCGGGAGTCCGGAAAAATAAAATCATAATTTATTTTGAGGTTTTATGTATTTTAAGTTGGGGAAAATCATCTGACAATCAGTTATTTGAATAAAAATACTATTGACATGCAATTTGCATGTAAAGATAGTCAATTATTACCGACTCCAAAATATTTCTTTTGTAAAAAAGGGTAGTTCTATGCTGTAAAAAAAGAAAATCAGAACCTTCATAATGAAAATTCTGATTCAAGCCATTGTATTTTTTTGATTTTTAAGCAGCTAAAACTCTCTCAACTTTTTTAGCGCCGGGGTTGGCTTTGTAGTTTCATAAACACTAAACAAGTAAAAGAGTTCACAAGTACGAATAAAAATGATAATTTAAATTCCCAAAAGTATTTCCAGGTAATGTTTTTCTATTCCGTAGAGTTTCTTTATGGCAACAATATTTTCCAGAATCTGCTGTTTTTTTGGATTTGATTCTGCCGTTTTTTTACCAACTATCATCACGTTTTTGGGTGTGTGTTCCAGCGAAATAAACTCAAAAACATTGGTTTTATAGCCATAAGCTTCCAATAACATAGCACGGATGGTATCCGTGATGATTTCGGCCTGACGTTCTTTCAGAATTCCAAAACGGGTAATGTTGCTTAGTTCATTGCTTACATTCATTGCTTTGCGTATTTGCTTATGACAACAGGGTGCACAAACAATCAGCGCTGCACCCGACTGAATTCCACGGAAAATTGCATCGTCGGTGGCTGTATCGCAGGCATGCAGGGCAATAAGTACATCAATTTTATCGAGTTTCGTATCGGCAATGGTCCCTTTCTGAAACTTCAAACTATGAAAACCTGCTTTTTGTGCTATAGTGTTGCAGGTTGTTACCAAATCTTCCCGGAATTCAACACCTGTCATCACCGGAGTGAGTTTCAAAATATTGGTCAGATAATCGTAGAGTGCAAAAGTCAGATATCCTTTTCCTGAACCCATATCCACTACATGAAAATTCTCAGGAAGCGTAAGTTCTTTTAAATTGGGTGAAAGTAATTCAATATACTGGTTTATCTGGCGGTATTTGTCGCTCATTTCGCGCCGGAGTTCAAAGGTTGCATTTGTAATTCCAAGTTCCCTGAGGTAGATATTATCCATTAAATCAATGAGTTTGTCTTTAGGCTTATCGTGGGTGAAACCTGCCGGAGCAGGTGTGGCAACAGACAGTGTTTTCAGTTGGATTTTGCCGTTAGGTAGTGTGTATAAATTTATGGCCATATGCACTCCCTGCAGTTCAGCATTATTGAAATCGGTTTCCAATGACCCTGAAATCAGTTGAATACCTTCGGTTATGCCGTAGTTTTTGGTAATGTCTTTGGTGTTGTGGCGGAACACAAAATTCAGGTGAAATCCTTTTTTGAGTTCAACCGGCGAAATAATTATTTTCTTTAGGTCTGACTCTTTATTCTTTTTGGCCGTCAGAGTTAATCGTATAAGTTCCTTATTTTCAAGCAGTGAACTTAGTTTTTCGATAAATATTTCTTTGTTTGATTTCATAATTGAATTGCTAAAATGGATACAAAGATAACTTTTTTAAATGCAAAAAACGCAAAGTTTGGTTCAACTCTGCGTTTTCAGTATTTTAGTGTTTATACGGATTCGCTTATCCAAAGAACCACTTGTGAAGCTCACCGAAGTGTTTCTTATACATTTTAAAACTTTCTTCCAAAATTTCAAGGGCAACTTCTTTATCAAAGAATTTTTCGATAACCACGGTTTTGTGTTCCAGTTTAGTGTAGTCTTCAAAAAAACTCATTGTTTCAGTAATCAGATACTGAGGCAGTTCCGAAATATCGTTGTAGTGATTCACACTGGGGTCACCGGCTGCCACGGCAATAATTTTATCGTCAGCTTCACCGTTGTCGAGCATACGCATAACACCAATTACCTTTGCCTCAACGATACACAACGGTACCACTTCGGTTTGAGAAAGAATCAGAATATCCAGCGGGTCATGGTCGTCGCAATAACTCTGTGGAATAAAGCCATAGTTATGAGGATAATACATCGATGAAAATAAAACGCGATCGAGGCGAAGTAAGCCGCTTTCCTTATCGAGTTCATACTTGGCTTTTGTTCCTTTCGGAATTTCAATAATGCCTTTTACAACATCGCGTTCCTCAGTTTGTGGTACAACCTGATGCCATGGATTAAAATTGTTTCTCATTATATATATTCATAAAGTTGCCCCCTAACCCCCTAAAGGGGGAATAAGAGAAGTTAGTGCTGATAAATTGGTTATTAGTGTTCTAAATTATAGTATTTGTGATGCATGAGTTTTGGTATTTACCTCTTTTGGACTGATGATACGTGTAATTGTTCCGGTTTCGTCAATAATAAAGGTAGTTCTGAACATTCCCATATATTGGCGTCCATACATCGATTTCTCGCCCCAGGTACCGAATTCCGCCGACAATTTTGTTTCTGTATCGGCTATCAGATTGAAAGGCAGATTCTGCTTTGCAATGAATTTCTGATGGGATGAAGTGCTATCGGCACTCACGCCTATGACTTCATAACCGGCTTTTTGCAATTCGCTGTAGTTATCGCGCAGACTACAGGCCTGAGCCGTACAACCCGGTGTACTGTCTTTAGGGTAAAAGTACAAAACCACTTTCTTTCCAGTAAAATCCGATAATTTAATTTCTTTTCCGTCCTGATTTACTCCCAATACTGCCGGAGCTTTGTCGCCTACTTGTAATGCCATAATTTTTATTGTTTTAAAGGCCCCCAACCCCCTAAAGGGGACTTTTTGGAGGAAGATTATTGTTTTTGAGTTAAGTAGAATTCTACAATTACTTATTTAACGCAATAAATACTTAAGAGTTCAATTTCTAATGAAAAAATACAAACTTTTTTTAAAATCCCCTTTATGGGGTAGGGGGCCATTTTCGTCCCTGCCAGGTATTTCGTTCTTCCAGCCGTTTTTCTATTTTGGCTGTAAACTCAAAGTTTTTCAGCCCCCGTCCTTCCTGATATTTTCCTTATTTGCAGAAGTTTCTTCACTGTTGCCTGTGATTTGCAATCACAGGCTTATATTTTATCAGCATCTCTGATGCAAAATTTCTTTTACCTATTTGAAATTTCTCGCCCAAAGATAAAGAAATAGATTTAAAAGCGGATAGGTGGCGGATAATATATCCTTATAATAAAAGAAGCCGGGATCACAGACCCCGGCAACCAGCGCAACCATTTCCTCTATTAATAAGTATATCCGAAGGGACAGGTTCTATTATCCAAATTTTATTTTTTCTGTTGATAATCAATATATTATTTGTTCATCAACACTTTTGATACATTACCGATATTATTTAACGTTACTTATCAAATACTTCTCATTCTCCTTTACCACAGAAACATGTAGAACGACTTTCTGTTTAATCAATTTTCGTGAAGCATTCATATTTGAAGTAGTATAATTTACAATATAATCATTTTCTATTGTTGAATCCTTCTCTATTTTTATGATTTCGAAAGAATGAATACCAGGAAAATCGTTTGTCAACAAATCTGATTCATCTTCAAGGCATTTCTTTGCTTTTTTTCTAAGTTTTGAAGTACAATACTTCATCATTAATGAATCTAATTTACTGTCAAGAACTTGGAGTGTAAGTGGAGGTTTTATTGAATATATATAATTATACTCAGTATAAAATTTTCGCAACATTTCAATAATTTGTTTTTCGGAATTATTGTTTTGAGCATTAATACGACTGCTAAAACATAATACATAAATTGTAATAAGAAAAAATACTTTTTTTTTCATGCCTCTACTTTTTAAATTTTTATTATTTACCCCGTTCCTCGTAGCGTGTAAAATCTCCTATACCCGATGTTTGGCATAGCGTCTCGCTATGTCAAAGCTAAAATAAAAGCTCTGCTTTTAATATTGTTTGCAAATATAACCCTTTTTTCTGCTTCTAGATACGGAAGTCCGGAGCCTTCCTTTTAACCCGACGAAGTTTGGAAACTTCGCCGAACACCTGCATCAACTACGCTACGCCGAACAGAGTTTATTTTAATGTATAAATTTCCTGAAACTACCTACTATAAACTACCTACTAAAAAGTCTTCCCTGCCAGGTATTTCTTTCTTCGAGCCGTTTTTCAATTTTAGCAGTAAATTCAAAGTTCTTCAGTCCCCAGTCGGGTGCTATGAGGAGCTCTTTGGGTGATTGTGATACAAAACGTTCGATGGCAATTTCGGGATTCATACGTTCAAGAAAATCAATTACTAAATCAATGTATTCATTGGCAGTGTAAAGATGAAACCACTCGGGATGTTCAGTAAACTGCTTTGCCATAACAGTTTTCTTTACCAATTGCAACTGATGTAGTTTCAGAGCCGTCAGCGGGAGTTTTGAAACATTGTCAGCGTGTTTTAAAATTTGTTCGCGGCTCTCGTTTGGCAAACCCAGAATCAGATGTGCTCCGGTACGCAATCCTTTTGCAGCAGTGGCTTTAATAGCTTCCACAGCCGAAGTATAACCATGTCCGCGGTTAATGAATTGAAGCGTTTCGTCGCAGGTGGATTCGATACCATACTCAATCATAACGTACACACTTTTCGACAATTCAACAAAATAATCAAGCAATTCTTCGTTTATGCAATCCGGCCGCGTACCAACTACTATACCTTTTATCTGAGGGTGGGAGAGAGACTCTTCATAAATTTCTTTCAGTTTCTCAATCTTATCGTAAGTGTTTGTATACGATTGAAAATAAGCCAGATAATGTTGAGATTCATATTTATGGTGAAAAAAAGCAATGCCTTCCTCCACTTGTTGACTAATGTTTTTTACAGGCAGGCTGTATTGTGGGCTGAAAGTCTGGTTATTACAGTATGTACAACCGCCATAACCCTTTACACCATCCCGATTCGGACATGTAAATCCTGCATTGATTGATATTTTTTGAATCCGTTCAGAGAATTCGTTTTTCAGAACCTGATTGTAGTTGAGATAACGCGGAGGTTTTTGATTGGTTGCAATAATTCTGTTTTCTGTCATTTAATCGTTATCTGTTTAATTACTGTATGTTGTACGATAAATTGAATAATTGCAAATATACTTTTATTTATTAAAATTCAGAAGTATTATTCTGAAATAAAGGAAAATTTAGCGGTTATATATAGTGCTAATTATTTGGTCAATTAACGGTTTTGTTTTATATTTGTGTTTCATCTAAAATTATCAGCACTTATCCTTTAACTTACGTCGAAATTCATGTATTGGTCTAATTATCATAGTCATTGTAGTTTTTGTGATGGTCGGAGTACTATGGAGGAATTTGTTCATTTTGCTATTGCAAAAGGGGTAAAGAAATACGGCTTTTCATCTCACGCACCTCTGCCTTTCGACACATTCTGGAATATGAAATTAGATGATTTTGAAGAATATAAGTTTGAATTTCACCGATTGAAAGAAAAGTATAAGTCTGAAATTGAACTTTATATTGGTTTAGAAGTTGACTATATCCACAACTTTATTGAAATTCATAATGATTTATACTCAACTAAAAATTTAGATTATCTGATTGGTTCTATTCACTATCTCGATCCATTACCACAAGGTGGTTTCTGGACGATTGACGGGAATTTCCCTGAATTTCATAATGGATTGAAGATATTATATGATGGTGATATAAATGCTGCTGTCAATCGCTTTTTTGAAATAAGTCGCATTATGATTGAAAAGGGCGGTTTTCAGATTGTTGGTCATGTAGATAAAATTGCCCTAAATGCTTGCAAATTTAATGATTTCAACATTCACAGTCAGCATTACCAAAACCAAATGGGAGACTTGTTACAACTAATTAAATCTAAAGGAATGATTTTGGAGATTAATACAAAATCACTTAAAGATAAGGGTTTTACATACCCGGATATGTGCTTTTTTAAGTTGATTAATGAATTGCAAATACCGGTTACCATTAATTCTGATTGCCATTATCCAACCAATATTTTAGATAATTTCTTACCTACAATTATAGCTTTGAAATCAGCTGGATTTAAAACCATGCATCAACTTGTCGATGGGATATGGCAAGCTGTTGAATTTGACGAAAGCGGACTATTTTTCTGATATTAAACCTAAACAAAGGAGAAATAAACCTGAAATTTTCAATCTTCTTCTTTTGCTTTGAATGATTCCCACACAAAATAAGCGATTAATGCCAAAAAGGCCACCAAAGCAGTAATCTGAGCCCCTTTACAATTAGAATCCTGCCATACATTCAGATTCATGGCCTCGCTCTTGCCGGTAAAGAATATAATAAACGCACCAACTACTCCAAAAAGAGCTGCTCCGGCAATAAAACCCGAAGAAATTAGGATGCCACGTTGAATGCGGGCGTTGTTAAGTTTATCGTTCTTTGTGCTTTTTGAAAACCAGTGATTTAGCAAACCGCCTACTACCAATGGAGAATTCAGTGGCAGTGGAATAAACATTCCCAACGCAAATGCAAGCGGAGAAATATTCAGCCAATTTATAAGAATCGATATAACTGCACCAATACCCAGTAATACCCAACTAACACCGGTCCCCGACATAAGCGGTTCGATAATGGCTGCCATGGCATTTGCTTGTGGAGCAGTCATAGGTTGAGGATGTTGCGCAGTTTGTACAAAACCGTAAGCCTGATTCAATATGAAAATTACAACTCCAACAGTTGCAGCCGAAACGAGCGTTCCCAGAAACTTATAAGTCTGTTGTTTGGCAGGTGTGGTCCCAAGCCAGTAACCCACTTTTAAGTCTGTGATAAAACCTCCGGCCATCGATAGGGCTGTACAAACAATTCCTCCGATAATCAGCGCACTAACCATTCCCTGCCAGCCTTTCAGTCCAACCGAAACCAGGATAACCGAAGAAAGAATCAGGGTCATTAAAGTCATTCCCGATACCGGATTTGAACCTACAATAGCTATAGCGTTGGCTGCAACCGTTGTAAAAAGAAATGAAATAATGAGAATGGTTATTAATGCTACGACTGCCTGTATTAATGTTATCTTAACTCCAATAATCAGGAATATAAATATTGCAACCAATGTCAGGAAAATGAACAGCATTACAAACGACATTTTCAAATCCTTTTGTGTTCTTTCCACTTTCTCTTCCGAATGAGCTTTTCCACCAATTCCCAATGCTAATTTAAAAGCACTGCCGATTACACCCGAAG
The DNA here is from genome assembly GCA_037132235.1 of Paludibacter sp. Classification (GTDB taxonomy): domain Bacteria; phylum Bacteroidota; class Bacteroidia; order Bacteroidales; family Paludibacteraceae; genus Paludibacter. Next base: position 118,941 of record JBAXPM010000003.1, on the reverse strand, counting down.
ATTTGATAATTCCAATGATACCTGCCATTGCAATAGCTCCGATACCGATAGGACGAACATAAAGTTTGAACAGCTGTTCAGCCGACATAGCAGCAAATGGATTTACTCCACCGCTTAAATGTGCTGATAGTGCACCTATTTCATTTACTAATGGAATAAATACAACCCACGACAACAATGAACCAACTGTAATAATTAAAGCGTAACGAAGTCCAACAAGGTAGCCAAAACTGAAGATAAGTGCGCTTACGTTGAATTTAAGCACCATCTTAACTTTGTCGGCCAACATTTCTCCAACCGGTATAACACGGGTAGTGATTTCTTCACTCCATAGCTTGAATGCTGAAAAACAAAAATCGAAAAGTCCACCGATAATACCACTTACAATCAATAACTTAGCCTGTGTTCCACCTTTTTCGCCGGTCATCAGAATTTCAGTTGTTGCAGTTGCTTCAGGAAAAGGCAGTTTGCCGTGCATATCTTTTACAAAATACTTGCGGAAAGGAATTAAGAACAATATACCAAGAAATCCACCCAATAAGGAGGAGAAGAATATTTGCCAGAAGTCAACCTGAATTTCAGGATATTTTGATTGAAGAATATAGAGTCCGGGGATGGTAAAAACCGCACCTGCTACAATAACGCCCGATGATGCACCGATAGATTGAATAATTACATTCTGTCCCAACGAACCTTTCTTACGCATGGCAGCAGAGGCACCTACGGCTATGATAGAAATTGGAATGGCTGCTTCGAAAACCTGTCCGATTTTTAAACCTGAATAGGCTGCAGCAGCTGAAAAAATAACCGCCATTAAAAGTCCCATTCCAAGTGACCACGGTGTTACTTCTTGAAATTTTCCGCTTGCCGGCATAACGGGTTTATATTCTTCACCTTGATTTAGCTCACGATAAGCATTCTCGGGTAAACCCGTGATTTTTTCTTCTTCTTTTTCCATTTGGTAATTGGGTGATTGATAGAACGGTTGGTTTGCTTGCTTAATGCATGTTTTATGACAGACCAGTGATAACTGTCAACTGAAACTATCCACTTCTGGCTTTTTTTATGAGGATGTTGTTCAGAATGAGGAAAAGATAGCGTAAATCGGTGATAAATACTCCTCTTTTTTCACATGCAATAAGATACTTCATCTCTGAATTCTCAATATCAGAAAGTGTTTTAGGCATGTCGGCATAAAAAGGAGGCAAAAGTCCCGGTTTAAATTTATTTCTTTTTTGTTGTAATTCCTTACTGTAAAGGCTGTAGAAATGGTTACTTAAAGGTCTTACACCAACTAATTTCATATCGCCTCTCAGAAGGTTATAAATCATTGGTAATTCATCGAGCCAGTATTTACGCATGAAACCTCCAAGGGTGGTTACACGATAGTCCCGTTTAAATTTTCCACCTTCTTTCAGGTTGTTTTTTTCATAAATATATCCTTGTAGGTATTCTGAATATGGGTGCATGGTCCGCATTTTGTAAACTTTAAAAGCTTTACCATCTTTTCCAACTCTTCTTAGCCCTATAAGTGATCCGTAAATATTATTGTGTGGAGGTTCGGGATGTTTCTCGCGTTGTGCAACAACATAAGTCAGGTTGTCAATTTTTTTTTCGCCAATCACTTTAAAACCACAGTAGAACAGGCGCCCAAATATTTCTGTTTTTGAGAAAATTCTATTTTTACCCTGAGAAATAAAATAATATAATTTTTTGGTTAGTACAATTTTAGGCATTACCCGCTTGTAGAAGAAATCGAAAGTGTAGAACAGATAATTCAAACCTTTTATGTGTTTCCCAAGAATTTCCTTTTTCCTTGTACTTTTAGACTCAAAACAACAAACGAAAATACCATTATCGGGTAATTTATCATTGATAATTGCAAATCTACGGTTAACATTTCTCATGTCATTCAGTCTTTCAAGTTGAATAACCGTTGAGTACAAATAATTTTGTTGCATTTGTAAACTGTCGGGGTCTACAGAAAAATAAACAAAAGTATTTCCGCTTGATAAATCGAATTTTTTTAAAAGATATTGAAGTGCTTTTTTTCCGGAGTGATTAAGTATCGTGTTGCAAAGCTGATCGTAACTTTCTTTGTCTAAGGGATTTGCCGGTTTTACCTTGGCATTTAATCTCTCATCGGGAACAAACTCAATTTCACGATATTCAACTGCAAAACGATATGCATAATAAAGTGAAATTAACAAATAACTGACAAGAAACGAAACTATGGTAGTTGATAACAGGACATAACCCGAAAACTGAGGAAAATATACTTTGATAAGTCCGAGACTTGCCATGAAAATAATTTCACTGACATACAGCAACCTAATGGAAACTTTATAATACTTCTCATCCTGAAGGGGTTTGTATCTCTTAAACGCATAGGATAAAACAAACCATGCCAAAGTGAAATAAACCATTGGCCACGCATAGGTAGTCAATGTTGCCTCATTAGCTGTAGGAGTTAAGTTTAATACTACATAAAAACTTAACAGTAGCATTAAAAGGTCGGTTAAGACACTGGTAATATAAGGTTTATAAAAAAACTTCATGCGTAATTTGTTTAATTGTCGCTTTGAATATGACTACCGACAGGCAGTCTCGCAAATCAAATTTTAACACTATTTTGCGAACAAAAGGTCAACAAAAATAATTTCTTTAATTATGCTTGAGTAAAAACGAAAAAATTATTATTACACAAAGATACAATGAATTAAATAAATATACAATTTTACTTATGCTAAAAAAATCATAGAATTGTTTTATAAACCTTATATTACCAGTATTTTTATAGGGTATTTAGATGTTATGAGATTTTTTTATCTAAATTACGTTTGATTGCAGCAAGAAATTCCTGTGTTGTCAGGTAGTCTTTACGACTGATATTTTCACCATGAACAAGAATTGCAAGGTCTTTAGTCATTTCGCCGGCTTCAACTGTCTCAATACATACTTCCTCTAATTTATGGCAGAAGTTAACCAACGCATCGTTTCCGTCTAATTTGCCGCGATGTTCCAACCCACGTGACCATGCAAAAATAGATGCAATCGGGTTTGTCGAAGTTTCTTTACCTTGCTGGTGCTGGCGGTAGTGGCGGGTAACAGTTCCGTGAGCCGCTTCGGCTTCTACCGTTTTTCCATCTGGTGTAACAAGTACCGATGACATTAAACCCAGCGAACCAAATCCCTGTGCAACAGTATCCGACTGAACATCACCATCATAGTTTTTACATGCCCACACAAAACCACCGCTCCATTTCATAGCAGAAGCCACCATATCGTCAATCAGACGGTGTTCGTAGGTAATTCCTGCTTTTTTGAAATCAGCTTCAAACTCTTTTTCGTACACTTCCTGAAAAATGTCTTTAAAACGTCCGTCATAAGCTTTCAGAATGGTGTTTTTGGTCGACATATAAAGCGGCCATTTCTTTTCTAAAGCCACCTGAAACGAAGATTGTGCAAACCCGTAAATAGATTCGTCGGTATTGTACATAGCCATAGCCACGCCATCGCCTTCAAAATTGTATACTTCCCATTCTTTGGTTTCTCCGGCTTCGTTGGTAAAAGTCATTTTGAGTTTGCCTTTTCCTTTGATAACCACATCAGTAGCTTTGTATTGATCCCCAAAAGCATGACGGCCAATTACGATAGGTTGTGTCCAACCCGGTACGAGACGAGGTACATTGGAACAGATTATCGGTTCGCGGAAAACGGTTCCACCAATGATATTACGCAGTGTTCCGTTAGGCGATTTCCACATCTTTTTGAGTTTAAATTCTTCCACACGAGCTTCATCCGGTGTTATGGTTGCGCATTTAATACCCACATTGTATTTGTTGATTGCATTAGCAGCCTCAACAGTTACTTCATCGTTAGTTAAGTCGCGATTTTCTATACCTAAATCGTAATACTTAATATCTAAGTCAAGATATGGAAGAATAAGTTGTTCTTTGATAAACGACCAGATAATCCGGGTCATTTCGTCACCGTCGAGTTCTACAACGGGATTAGCTACTTTAATTTTTTGCATAATTAAAAGCCCCCTAAATCCCCCTAAAGGGGGACTTATTGGAGCATTTGTATAAGGATTATTAATTGAAATATATTTACAGATTCTATAACTGTAACTCTAAAAGTCCCCCTTTAGGGGGATTTAGGGGGCCGGTTATCTCTTATTCAGTGGTACAAATTCTTTGCGCTCACCAACATTTTTATAGGCAGGACGAATAATTCGTTTGCTAGCAAAGTTTAATTCTTCGATACGGTGTGCAGCCCAACCTGTAACACGCGACATAGCAAACATTGGGGTGTAAATTTCTTTTGGAAGACCAAGTGCTTCATATACAAAACCTGAATAGAAATCAACGTTGGTACATACCTGTTTGCCAATACCTTCACCCTTAAATGTCATGAATGCATTTACTGAACGTTCGTCTAACAATTCAAGGAATGCAAATTCTTTCTGCAACCCTTTTTCATCAGCCATTTTACGGGCCATTTCTTTCAACAATAAGGCACGTGGATCGGAAATGGTATATACTGCATGACCGATACCATAAATCAAACCGCTCTTATTGTAAGCTTCTTTGTTGAGCATTTTTTTCAGATAGGTATCAATTTCCTTTACGTTTGTCCAGTCTTTTATAGCTGTTTTTAAGTGGTTGAACATATCAATTACCTTGATGTTTGCACCACCGTGAAGTGGACCTTTTAATGAACCAATACCTGCAGCAATAGCAGAATAAGTGTCTGTAAGTGTTGAGCTTACTACACGTACCGAGAAGGTTGAGTTATTACCACCACCATGATCAGCATGAAGAATCAATGTCAGATCGAGCAGTTTTACATCCAGTTCGGTATAGTTATTCGGACCTTTCATCATATACAGGAAGTTTTCTGCATACGACATTTCTTCGTTCGGGTGACGAATGTGTAGCGAGCGCCCTTGTTGACTGTGGCGAAGTATATTGAAAGCATATGCAACAATGGTAGGGAACTTAGCAATCAAATCGATAGACTGACGAATCAGGTTGTCGCGTGAAATATCATCCGGATTTGGATCGAAAGTGTACAATTCCAATACGCTACGAGCCAAAATATTCATGATATCCTGACCTTCCAGATCGATAATATTCATGGTAGCCTTTTGAGCCAATGCCATACTATCAACCAGAATTTTGGAGAAAATTTTCAACTCATCTGCATCCGGCAAATAGCCTGCTAATAATAGAAATGCAGTTTCTTCAAATCCAAGGCGATCTTCTTTGATGAGGCCATGAACTAAGTCTTCAACATCCAGTCCGCGATAAAATAATTTGCCCGGAACAGCTTTTAAGCCTCCTTCAGGTAATTTTTCATAACCAACTACATCGCCAACTTTTGTTAAGCCAACTAATACTCCGGAATGGTCTTCGTTTCGTAAACCACGTTTCACATTAAGTTGAGTAAATAATTCCTTGTCAATCCGACTGGTGGTTTTAATCGTTTCCGATAATTTGTAAATTAAATATTCCTTTTCCATGACCATCTACATTTTTTTAATTTGAGTATTTTTTTTATGATTAACAGTAAAATATAATATAATGTTTTATTTTTTTGAAATTTTTTTTTCAGAGAAAAAATGTTAGTGTTATTTGTTCATTGCATTTAAGGCACTTCCGGCTTTAAACCATTCAATTTGTGCATCATTATAAGTGTGTACAGCTTCAAATTGTTCCCTGCTTCCGTCGGCATGATTCAGTACGATGGTCAGGTTTTTACCCGGTGCAAAAGAGGTCAGACCAACTATACTGATTGTGTCGTTTTCGCGGACTTTATCGTAGTCGTTTTTGTCGGAAAATGTCAGTCCCAGCATACCTTGTTTTTTCAGGTTTGTTTCGTGTATACGGGCAAACGATTTTACCAGAATGGCTTTTACATTCAGGTGACGTGGCTCCATAGCTGCATGTTCGCGACTTGAGCCTTCGCCGTAGTTTTCTTCGGCTACCACTACTGAACCAATTTCCTGTGCTTTAAATTTGCGAGCCAAAGCAGGTACAGCAATATATTCGCCGGATGCGGTGTCAAGAACAGAATTTGTTTTATCGTTGAAGGTATTTACAGCACCAATCAGCATATTGTCGGAAATATTGTCAATGTGTCCGCGGAACTTCAACCATGGACCTGCCATAGAAATATGGTCGGTGGTACATTTTCCTTTTACTTTAATCAAAAGCGGTTGTTCAATGTAATCCTTACCATCCCATGCTTTGAAAGCTTCCAGTTTTTGAAGGCGTTTTGAATCAGGGTCAATGTTTACTTCCACTTTGCTGCCATCAGCCGGTGGAGCTATGTAGCCCGCATCTTCTACTGCATAACCTTTTAGTGGTAATTCGTATCCTTTTGGTTCAGCAAGTTTTACCTGTTCGCCTTTTTCATTGGTAAGTGTATCTTTAAGCGGATTAAAAGTTAAACTGCCGGCAATTGTCAGCGCAGATACAATTTCGGGTGAACCGATGAAAATATGCGTGTTTGGATTACCGTCGGCACGTTTTGCAAAGTTGCGATTGAACGAAGTGATAATGGAATTCGGGCGTTCAGGAACATCGATTTCGCGTTTCCACTGACCGATACATGGTCCGCAGGCGTTGGCCATTACCACACCACCCACCGATTCAAATTCGGCAATCACGCCATCGCGTTCAGCAGTATAACGAACCTGCTCCGAACCCGGATTGATAATAAATTGTGCCTGAACTTTCAAGCCGTCTTCTTTGGCTTTCTTCACGATGGAAGCAGCACGGGTAAGGTCTTCGTAAGACGAGTTGGTACAGGAGCCAATAAGTCCGGCTTCCATTTTTTGAGGATAGCCTTTTTCTTTCACGATTTGAGCAAATTCTGAAATTGGATAAGCCAAATCGGGCGTAAAAGGACCGTTCACGTATGGTTCCAATGTACTTAAATCAATTTCGATGATGCGGTCGTAGTATTTTTCAGGATTTGCGATAACTTCTGCATCGGCCTGCAAGTGTTCAATGTTTTGAAGCGCAAGTTTTGCAATAGATGCTCGTCCGGTAGCTTCGAGGTAAGCCCCTGATTTTTCGTCGAATGGGAACACAGAGGTAGTTGCACCCACTTCGGCGCCCATGTTGCAGATAGTTCCTTTTCCGGTGGCAGAAAGTGATGCCGTTCCTTCCCCAAAATATTCGATGATGGCATTTGTTCCGCCTTTTACAGTCAGAATGCCTGCCAGTTTTAAGATTACATCCTTAGGCGATGTCCAGCCCGACAGTTTTCCGGTTAGTTTCACACCAATCAGTTTGGGCATTTTCAGTTCCCATGGCATTCCGGCCATTACATCCACGGCATCGGCACCACCCACGCCAATGGCAATCATACCCAAACCACCTGCATTTACCGTGTGCGAGTCGGTTCCTACCATCATTCCACCGGGGAAAGCATAGTTTTCGAGCACTACCTGATGAATAATTCCTGCTCCGGGTTTCCAGAATCCAATTCCAAACTTATTGGAAACGGCACTCAGGAAATCATATACTTCACGATTGGTATCGTTGGCAGTTTTTAGGTCGGTAGTAGCACCGGCATACGCCTGAATCAGGTGGTCGCAATGCACCGTTGAAGGCACAGCTACCGTTTTGCGACCCGAGTTCATTAATTGCAATAAAGCCATTTGAGCAGTTGCATCCTGCATAGCCACGCGGTCGGGCGAGAAATTTACATAATCAACAGCACGTTCATAACTTTTCAGCGGTTCTCCATCAGCCAAATGTGAGAAAAGAATTTTCTCCGTCAAAGTGAGCGGACGTTGTAATTTGTTTTTTATCTGGCTAATTTTTTCGGGTAAAGAAGCGTACACACGCTGAATCATTTGTTCATCAAAAACCATAAATCTTGTATTTTTAATCAATTTGTAATTGTTTCAAAGGCAAATATACACAAAAATTGGAATTTTGTGCAATCCTGAAATGTTTTTATTATATTTTTTAAAAAAATGATGTTTGATTGGTTAAATACTAATCTTCCAACTGCCCAAACTTCCCATTATTCAAATCTTCATAAGCCTGAATAATTTCTTCCCGCGTATTCATCAGAAATGGTCCGTAGGGAAAAATTGGTTCATTAATCGGTTCGCCACTTAAAATAAGAACAATTGTGTCTTCGGTTGCTTCCAGAAAAATTTCAGTTCCTTCGTTTTTAAATAACACAACATGATCTGTTCCGGCTGATTGTTCATTCGCCCTAGCACTTCCTTCAATTATAACGAAGCAGGTATTGTAATTTTCGGGGAATGAAAAATGTACTTTTGCACCCTTTTTCAGCCGGGTATTGTACATTTCGATGGGTGTAAACGATTTGGCAGGACCTTTCACCCCGTTGTATTCACCTGCAATTACTTCAACAACACCTTTATTGTCCGGCAAAATGACTTGTCCGAACTCTTCACGAAGAATAGGTTGATAATTTGGTGCATCCATTTTGTTTTTGGCAGGTAAATTCACCCATAGTTGAACCATTTGAAATTCGCCCCCTTTTTTGCTCCATTCCCGTTCGTGATATTCCTTGTGTAAGACGCCCGAAGCCGCTGTCATCCATTGCACATCGCCTTCGCCAATAACTCCGGCATTTCCGGCACTGTCGTGATGAGCCACCTTGCCTTTGTATGCTAATGTAACTGTTTCAAATCCCCGATGCGGATGAACGCCCACACCTCGTGGCGTATCGGTTGGCGAAAATTCAATCTTTGCGCCATAATCCATCAGGAAGAACGGGCTCATACGTTGTAAACCAAGTTGACCGTTTCCCGGAAAGAAATTATGTACCCTGAAACCATCACCTACCATGTGAGCCGGAGGCGGAGGAAGAATACGTTCTATACTGCGAATTTTTGACATTTGAATAAGTTTTACTGCATAAACAAACCTACTGGTTTTTGGTTCGAGTAAAAGTGGGTTATTTTCCATAACAAAATAAAAATGAATGCAATTTTATATGAATTTCATAAGTTTAACAGCAATTTTATATAAGAGTGTGTTTTTTCTCATACTTTTGCCTCAACTATTTACAGTTTCAGTTGTTTTAAAGCTAAATGAAAAAACTTTTATCCATACTGTTTGCAACGTTGATACTCCTTTCGGGGATGCATCTTTCGTTGGCTACGCACTTGTGTGGAGGAGAAGTTTCTGCTGTAAAGCTGTCGTTTACACACCAGAAAGCCTGTTGCGGTATGTGTGCAGCGGAACAAACAGCCTCAACCCCGGTTAACAAAGGGATTGAAAAAGAAGATTGCTGCAAAAACGAAATGGCTTTCTATGCAGTTGACAATACCTACAGCCCATCAACTATACAAATCAATCATACTGCTAATCAACTGTTGCAGGTGTTTGATATTCCCAAAACGATTGGAATTCAATCTATCCATACGAATTCTGTTACCAACGCAAATGTCCAGCCACCGGGTAACTATATTGCCAGTGCTGTAAGCCTCCCTGACATTTGTGTATTCCGTATTTAAATAAGTCCTGCCCCCAATTATTCCCTTCGGTCATGACCTTTGGTTCCCCTAAAGGGGTGTTTAAGAGTGCATTAATGAGGTGTTTCTAATAAAGAAATGTCTATTTATTTGCATCTTAAAATCATAAACAATCATCTTTTTTTAACTACGTCTTTAAGTCCGTCAGCTGACGGATTTGGGGCCAATCAAACAAAAATTCAAAATGAAAAAACTAAAGTTAAATTCAATTCTTACAATTGCTGCCATTATTGCAGTAGTATTTTTTAGTGCTTGTAACAAAACCAGTGATCCAAGCGTGACAAGTTTGATAATTGACAAAACATGGGTGTTGGAAGCTGTTAATATGGCCGGTATGGACATGACACCTGCTGAAATTCTGGCAAGTGAAGGTGCAGAATACCAAATGACATTAAAAGCAGATGGTACTCTTGTGTATGCCGATAATATGGGCATGAATCCCATAAATGGTAAATGGGTAATGCAACTAAATGATACTCAATTTGTGGTATCAGGAATTGATCCAGGAATGACTGATACTAATACCATTACCAAACTTACCAGCACCGAACTTTGGTTTTGGCACATGGATGGTGCGGATAAAATGACAATGCATTACAAATTAAAATAAATAAATTAAATAACAAGACCTTTGATTCCGTCAGTCGACGGAGCAGAGGGTCATAAATTTACATCAAAATGAAAACATTAAAAATATTCGTAGCCATTATGGCTCTTACAATCTCTTCCGTAGCTTTTGCAGCTATCAAAACTGAAACAATTAAAGTATCCGGTAACTGTGGTTCGTGTAAAGCCCGTATCGAAAATGCCGCCAAAGTTGACGGCGTTGCTAAAGCCGATTGGAGTGATAAAACCAAAGTGCTTACGTTGGTTTACGATCCTGCAAAAGTGAAAAGTGACGATGTGCAGAAAAAAATAGCTGCCGTAGGTCATGATACACCGAAGTACAAAGCTACTGCAGCAGTGTACAACGCACTTCCGGGCTGCTGCAAGTATCGATAAGCAATTTGAAAATTTGACGATTTGAAAATTTGAAAATAAAGAAATCAAATACTTGTTTACAATTATTTCATTTGTAATTTTCAAATTTTTCAAATCATTTTCTCATCTTCAAATTTTCAAATTATGTTCAATAAACTCGTCAAATATTTTCTCGAGCACAGGCTGATTACCTTTATTTTTCTGATTGCCTTCGTGGTAATGGGAATCACGTATTCGCCGTTTAATTGGAAAACGGGGATGATTCCCCGCGATCCGATTCCGGTGGATGCCATTCCGGATATTGGTGATAATCAGCAAATAGTATCTACCGAATGGATGGGTCGCTCACCCAAAGATATTCAGGATCAGATTAGTTACCCGCTTACATCCGCATTGCTGGGTATTCCGGGGGTGAAAACCATTCGGAGTACGTCCATGTTTGGCATGTCGTTTATCTACATTATTTTCAAAGATAATGTGGAATTCTATTGGAGTCGGTCGCGCATTCTGGAAAAACTGAATTCGCTGCCTGCCGGAACGTTACCGCAAGGCGTTCAACCATCCTTAGGACCAGATGCTACTGCACTTGGTCAGATATTCTGGTACACGCTCGAAGGGCGCGACCCGAAAACCGGGAAGCCCAACGGTGGCTGGAATCCGCAGGAATTGCGCAGCATTCAGGATTTCTATGTGAAATACAGTCTGTCGGCTGCCGAAGGTGTTTCGGAAGTGGCTTCGGTGGGCGGTTTTACCAAAGAATATCAGGTGGATGTAAACCCCGAAGCATTGAAAGCTTTTGGTGTTTCGGTGATGGATGTGATGAATGCCGTTCGCAAAAGCAACCTGGATATTGGTGCCGAAACCGTGGAGTTGAATAATGTGGAATACATTATCCGGGGACTTGGTTATGTGAAGAATTTGGATGACCTGGATAACTCAGTTGTTTCGGTGAGGAATAATATTCCGGTCAGAATAAAAGATGTTGCCCGCACTTCCTTTGGTCCTGCTACCCGTCGTGGTGGACTGGATAAAGCCGGAAGCGAAGCCGTGGGAGCGGTGGTGGTAGCCCGTTACGGTTCGAACCCGATGGAAGTGATTGGTAATGTAAAAGCCAAAATCAAAGAAATCGAAGCCGGGTTGCCGCAAAAGAAACTGGCCGATGGTAGCATTTCCAAAGTAACCGTTGTGCCGTTTTACGATCGTACCGGTTTGATAAAAGAAACGATTGGGACGCTTGAATCGGCTCTTTCGCACGAAATTCTGATCAGCATCATTGTTATTATCGTGTTGGTGCTCAATCTTCGGGCTTCAGTGATTGTTGCCGGATTGTTGCCGCTGGGCGTACTGATGACTTTTATTCTGATGCATTTTTTCCATGTGGATGCCAATATCGTGGCTTTGTCCGGTATTGCTATTGCCATTGGCGTAATGGTGGATATTGGTATTGTGGATGTGGAGAATATCCTGCGGCATCTCGAAATGCCTGAGAACAAAGGTATTCGGGGTAAAGAACTGATGAATGTCATTTACCTGGCTACAACCGAGGTTCGTGCTGCGGTGGTAACTTCCATCGCTACCACTATTGTCAGCTTTCTGCCGGTTTTTGCCATGGAAGCAGCCGAAGGAAAATTGTTCCACCCGCTGGCATTTACCAAAACATTCGCGCTGTTGTCAGCCTTTATCCTCGGTATCGTGGTGTTGCCAACCTTGGTGCATATCGTTTTTGATATTCGCATTGACACCAGGAAAGTTCGCCGTTATTTCAATGCTGGATTAATCATTGCCGGAGTACTGTTTGTCACTATCTGGCAGGTTTGGCCGGCACTGGCTTTGGTGGCTGTGGGTGTCAATAACCTGCAGGATTACCGCTGGCCGAAGGAACGAAAAGAATTTCCAGACTATATCAATATAGCCATAACCGTTTTGGTGGCTGTCTTTTATTTAGCTAAGGAATGGCTGCCGCTGGGTGCTCACAACAGCTTATTCGTAAATTTCCTGTTTGTAGCGGGAATCGTTGCGGTTATTCTGGGTGCATTGATGACAATGGTGCATTTCTACGAACCGATTCTGCGCTGGGCGTTGATTCATAAATGGAAATTTCTGATTCTTCCGATTGTGACCTTGTGTCTCGGGTTCTATTTCTGGAAGGGGATGGGCAAAGAGTTTATGCCGTCGCTCAACGAAGGTTCATACCTGCTGATGCCAACCAGTATGCCGCATTCGAGCATCGAAAAGAACCTGCAATATATCGAAACACTCGATAAGCGGTTGGCTTCGATTCCCGAAGTGGAAGTGGCGGTGGGCAAATGGGGACGCGTGAATTCAGCGCTCGATCCTGCACCGGTTCAGATGTTTGAGAATACCATCAATTATCGCCCCGAATATATTCTGAACGAAGAAGGTCATCGTGAACGATTCAAAGTGAATAAGGAGGGTGCTTTTCTGTTGAAAAATGGAAAGACTTTCAATGCTGAGAAAGAAACTTTCCGGGCTATTCCTGCCGATAGTTTAATTGTTTCTGCGAAAGGAGAATATTTCCGTCAATGGCGGTCACAAATTAAAAAGCCGAACGATATCTGGACTGAAATTGTAAAAGTGACCGATATTCCGGGTTTAACTTCTGCTCCGAAATTACAGCCGATTGAAACCCGCTTAGTAATGCTTTCCACCGGAATGCGGGCGCCAATGGGCTTAAAGGTCTACGGACCGGATTTGGAATCGATAGAAAAAGCCGGTATGCAATTCGAAAAAGTTCTGAAACAAGTTCCATCGGTCAAAGCTTTTTCAGTATTTTACGACAGGGCTGTAGGTGCACCTTATCTGGAAATAAAACTTAACCGCGAAAACATGGCGCGCTATGGAATGACTGTCAGTGATGTACAGGAAATTCTACAGGTGGCTATGGGTGGTATGGCGTTAAGCACTTCAGTGGAAGGGCGCGAACGTTTCCCGATGCGGGTACGCTATGCACGTGAATTGCGGGATAACCCCGAAGACATCAAGCGAATTCTGATTCCGGCGATGAACGGTACGCAAATTCCGTTGAGCGAACTGGCCGACATTAATTATACACGCGGTGCACAAATGATTAAAACCGAGAATACGTTTTTGGTGGGTTATGTCATTTTCGACAAGGTGGAAAGTAAAGCCGAAGTGGATGTTGTGAACGAAGCATCCGATATGCTGAAGAAAAAGCTGGATTCGGGCGAATTGAAATTGCCTACCGGAGTGACCTGTAAATTTGCCGGAAACTACGAGAATGAGATTCGGGCTACCGAACGCTTGTCCATTGTGATTCCGATCAGTTTATTGCTGATTCTATTACTTCTGTACTTTCAGTTCAAAACGGTCACAGCTTCGTTTATCCATTTCTCAGGTGTGTTTGTGGCCTTTGCAGGAGGATTTATCATGTTGTGGCTCTACGGACAGGATTGGTTCCTAGACTTCTCCATTGCCGGAATGAACCTGCGCGATTTGTTCCAAATGCATCCGATAAATCTGAGTGTGGCGGTCTGGGTAGGATTTATCGCCCTGTTTGGAATTGCCACCAACGACGGTGTGATTATGGGAACGTATATTCATCAGGTGTTTGAAGATAAGAAACCCAAAACGGTAACGGAAGTTCGTGAAGCTGTGATTTTGGCTGGTAATAAAAGGGTTCGTCCGGCTATGATGACTACGGCTGTGGCGGTAATCGCTTTGTTGCCGGTACTTACTTCCACCGGAAAAGGGGCGGATATTATGGTACCAATGGCAATTCCCACGTTTGGGGGAATGATTATTCAGGTAATGACTATATTCGTAGTTCCGTTGTTTCAGGCTATGTGGAGGGAAAAGACAATTCATAATTCATAATTCATAATTAAGATATCTATGAAAACGAATCTCAAATATATTATTCTGTCATTGCTCATACTTCCACTGATTTCGGTTTTTTCCCAATCCGACTCATTGATACATTACCTTGAGCTGGCTACAAAAAATTACCCGACTGTTTTGCAACGATACAATGAATATCAGGCATCCTTGCAAAAAGTTCCGCAGGTGGGTAGCTTGCCCGATCCTCAATTGGAAATGGGCGTTTTCCTGAGTCCGATGGAATTGATGGCCGGTTATCAGGTGGCGGATATCAAGTTGATGCAAATGTTTCCGTGGTTTGGTGTACTCAAGAATGCAAAGGACGAAATGAGCCTGATGGCAAAAATGAAGTTCGAAGCCTTCAGAGATGCTAAGTTGCAGGTTTACTTTGATGTGCAGCGTGCCTGGTTCGACTTGTATAAAGTCCGTCAGAATATTCGCATTTCGGAAAAGAATGTGGAACTTTTGGAAACCATTGAAAGACTCACTCTGGTGAAGTTCAGAACGGGTTCTTCAGGTGGTAGTTCGGTTGTTTCCGGTGGAAATATGTCGGGTGGTAGTGCTCAATCAACTTCTTCAGGCTCTTCAGGAATGAATACGATGGGTCGCGGTTCAGGTGCTTCTACGGCTTCCCGTCCTGTAACTTCTTCTGGTCCTGCACCGATGAGTTCATCTTCGGGTGCTACTGGTTTGTCGGAAGTGTACCAGATTCAGATTGAAGCGGCAAGTTTGGAAGATAACATTGCTTCCCTGAAAAACGAAGAAAAGGTGGCTGTGGCACGTTTCAATAGTTTGTTGAATCGTCAGCAGAAAACTTCTGTTGTGTCAGTTGAGTTATTGCCTGTTGAACCATTGGATATTGCGTATTTATCAGTAACTGATTCGATGTTTACCAGAAACCCCATGTTGGGAATGTTACAATACGAGCAACAATCGCTTACAGCTCGCACCAAAATGCAAAAACAAATGGGACTGCCCATGGTGGGAGTGGGAGTGAATTACTCGGTTATCAATAAAAGCGAAATGTCGACTTCGACCATGAACGGTCAGGATATGATTATGCCGATGCTCACGGTGACTTTACCCATTTACCGCAAGAAATATAAGGCTATGCAAGCGGAAACAGGTTTTTTGAAAAAGGCTTCCGAACAAAACTTTCAGGCAACGGTAAATATGCTGCAAACACAGTATTACGAGGCATTGCAACAGTACAATGATGCCGCAAGACGCATGAAATTGTACGATAGCCAGAGTCAGTTGGCGAAAAAGTCGCTAGACATATCTATCAAAACCTTTTCTTCGTCAGCTTCAGGCTTAAGTGATATTCTGCGAATCCGCCAGCAATTGCTCGACTATGAATTGAAACAGGTGGAAGCGGTGGTAGAATTCAATAAAGCAAAATCACTGATTAAGCGCTTGGCTCCAAATACGACCCCAAACCCCTAAAGGGGCTTGAAGTTAGTACTGATAACTATAACTTTTATGTTTTTTCTTGATAAATAAACTGCGTCTTTAAGCCCCTTTAGGGGTTTGGGGCGGATATAGTAAAATGATTATGAACAAAATATTTAAAACTAACTTCTTTTTCCCTTTAGGGGCTAGGGGTTTTCTTTTGCTTCTTGCCGGACTATTCCTTGGTTGGCTTTTCTTTCATCCTTCAGATAAAAAGTCTGAAAAGCAACAAACTACAGAAACTAAGAAAGAAATCTGGACTTGCTCCATGCATCCGCAAATTCATTTGGATCATGCGGGTAAATGTCCTATTTGCGCCATGGAATTGATTCTGTTGAAACAAAATGCAGGTGCAAAAGTCGATTCCAATGCAGTACTTTTTAGTAAAGAAGCTGCAGAGTTGGCTAATGTTTCCACGTCGATTGTAAGTCGTCAGAAACCTGTGAAAGAAGTTCGTCTTTACGGAAAAGTACAGGCCGACGAACGTCTGTTGCAAAACCAGGTGGCACATATTGGCGGACGGATTGATAAACTGTTTGTGAATTTCACCGGTGAGGCGGTTCATAAAGGGCAGCTGTTGGCACTGATTTATTCGCCCGAACTTATTACTGCTCAACAGGAACTCATTGAAGCTGCAAAAAGCAAACAAATGCAGCCCGAAATTTACGATGCAGCGATGGAAAAACTCATGCAGTGGATGCTGACGGAAAAACAAATTGCTCAGATAGAGAAATCCGGCAAAGTAAAAACGAATTTTGAAGTATATTCAAACACAGCGGGGATAGTTACTGCAAAGCGTGTGGCTACCGGCGACCATGTTTCGGAAGGTAGTGTGTTGTTCGACATTGCAAACCTTTCGAGCGTTTGGGTGCTGTTTGATGCGTATGAAAGTGATTTGCCATTTCTGAAAGTGGGAAATTCTATATCTTTCACGATGCAGGCCTTGCCCGGAATAAAATTCTCTGCTAACATTCAGTTTATCGATCCGGTGATTGATCCGGTGAACCGTGTGGCCAAAGTGCGTGTGGAAGTGAGTAATGCAGGCGGAAAACTGAAGCCCGAAATGTTTGCAACAGGTATTGTAAAAGCCAACCTGAACGAGTTCAAAAATAAATTGGTAATTCCACGTTCGGCAGTGTTGTGGACTGGTAAACGTTCCATTGTTTATGTAAAACAGCCGACCAATGAAGGTGTCAACTTCAGGATGCGCGAAATTGAACTTGGCCCAATGCTTGGAAACAGCTATGTGGTGGAAAGCGGACTAACAGAAGGTGAAGAAATTGTTACCGATGGTACATTTAGCGTAGATGCTGCAGCGCAGTTGGCGGGAAAACCGAGTATGATGGGGAGGTGAAAATAAGAGATGGAGCTTAAAACCATCTCTTATTTCTTGGTATTCTACTTCTTTACAGCTTCTTTTCTGTAATAAATCTTGTGATTCGACATATCGTAAATTTCCATAATCGGCCCTTTTTCGTCGTAATTATTGTCTTTCACAAATTTCATCATGGCCGGATAAACTTTTAAAACACCAAACATGATGGACATTTTGCCTTTAAATGGAAATTCAGCGGTGATGTATTTTTTTACCGGACAGGCTTTAATGTTGAATTTTCCTTTCAACCAGAATGTTTTGCTGGTATCTGCATTTTCAAGAATACACCCTACATCCGAGTGTAGACTGTCTTTCTTTACAAAACGAGGATTGTCATAGTAAATGCCGAAACCTTTGAAAGTCATTATATTTTCTTTCTCCAATTGATATTGAAGCTTTTGTGCTATTGGCCCTGTTTTGCTATATGAACCCAACACTTTTTCATAAATCAGTTTTTCACCGCCTTCTTCTTTTACCTGAATGTTCACCTTAGTGAAACCACCATAATTGGCAATCGCCAACACCAGAAGTACCGTAATTGCAACGATAACTCCAACAATAATTTTTACAGTTTTCATAACCTAAATGATTTAAGAATTAGAATAAAGAATTGTTTATTTTCTGATAACTAATTTGAGTAAACTTGGTAAAACTACCAGTAGCATTGGCAATACTAATAAATTTCTCATTATAAATTTAATTGTCAACTACTTAGTAGTTCCAGTAATTGTATGAATTTACCAGCATTTGTCTTTCCATTTTTTGCAACAAAAATTCATGCTTTTTTGCAGAAATATCTTTCAGCAGGTTTATAATATCCATTACCGAAATCAATCTATGAGCCAGTTCATAACTATAAACTTTTTGTAGTTTCTCGTATTGAGCAAGCTGATTTTCAATTATGATTCCCCGCTCGGTAATTGCTTTTAGATGTTCTTTGATTTTATTCAAATTAATTTCCCTCTGGGTGATAAAGTGATTTTTTTCAAACTGCTGAGTTTGTAGATTTACGTTTGATTTTTCATGTTCCAATTTACGTTGATTTCCATCGTAGAGTATCCAACTGAAATTCATTCCCAGACTAAATCCGAATCGGTCAAAACTCGGAATTCCGGTTGCGTTGTAACCAGCATTGGCAAAGGCATTGAGTTGTGGTTTGTATTTCAGCTCGCTTATGGTTTGATCGGCTAATATACCCAAACTATCAAGTTTATATGAAGTCAAAAACTGCGAATTATTTATTGTTTCAGGCTTTAAAATCAGTTCAGTTTCCTGAATGTCAATGTCAGTTGATTCATTGATGCCACAAAGCAGATTTAAGTCGTATAAATTATCTTTGAGATCATCTTCAAAAGATTTGTTTTCAAGTACTTTGTTCTGTTTTTCAATTTCCAGCAACATCAAATCCGATTGTTTGTAAACTGCATTATCAACCAGTTTGTGCATAATACTCAGTTGTTCGTCAATCAATAAAAGTATTGCTCTGGCATTTTTGATTTGTGCTTTCGATTTTAGACAAAGGATGTATTGATATTCAACCAATTGCTCTATTTCGTGAATAGTTAACGCGGTGGAATTGTCATTTTGTTTGCGTGAAATGTCCGATTTTGCAGCGTAAGGTTTCAGATTCATTTTTCCGAATAATGGTTGTTTCACAGACAGATAAGCCTGATACTGACCACCATTGGTTATTCCCAAATCATATCCGAGGTAATTTGACGAACCGTTCGACATTACATCGAAAGTAGTTGGATACGCATCACTTGAAATAATAGGAGCGAAGAGAATACCTGATTCCAGGCTGATAACAGGGCTTTTCAGAATTCGCTCAGTTTGTTGCAAATCAAGTTTGACAATTTGATTTTCGTTTTTGTTTTTTTGAATTAATGGACTATTCTTTTTAGCCTGTTCGAGAAAATAATTCAAATCACGTTGTTGCGAAAAACCAAAAGAAGAGTGAATAAATATCAAAACAAAAATAATTAAGTGCTTCATTCTTTTTTATTTGTAATGGAATCTTTCAATTTCGCAAAGATACAATAAGTCTTTAAATGTAAAAGAACAGATTGATATAATAATAAAACCCTGAGTAAATAACTTCAGGGTTTTACAAATCAAAATTTATTATGTTGTTTACTTTATAAGTTTTAGTCCTGCCAGTGCTGAACTATCACTTGGACGGAGAATAAGCGCCTGATTAAACAGGTAGCGTGCTTCGGTATTTTTACCGAGATTAAGCTTGCTCCAGGCCAGCATTATAGTTGAATCGTAATCGAGCGGGTAGAGGTTCACTACTTTCTCAAACAATTTCTGAGCATTCGAGTAATCTTTTCCGTTGTAATACATCACGCCCAGCCAATAGTTTGCAACTGAATTCTGCGGATCGATTTCCAATATTTTCAGGTAATTATATTTGACTTTTTCCCAACTTTCGATGGCACTCAATGGTTTAATACATCCAAAACGTGCTTCGATGGCATAGGGTTTCAAACCTATGGCAATGTTGTAGTAGCGAATAGCTTCAGAATATTGTTTTAAAAGATAAGACAGCCACCCGAGACGAATATTGGCAGTGTAGTCTTTTACATTATAAATTGCCTTTATTTCATTCAGTGCTGCGCTGTAACTGCCAACTTGTTCTGATTCATAGCTTTTTACATAAGCCGATTGGATAACAGACTGACTTTGAGCTGATGCTGTAATAGCAATTCCTGTGATAATAAGTGATAAAAAGATTTTTTTTAAAGTTTCCATATTATTCCTCCTGATAATGAATGTTGATTATAGTTTATAATTATATTGTTTACATTATTAATTTGCTTGGTTTCGTAAATATAATTACCAAAGAGACAAAGGTTTTTTGATATATGCCAAAATGTTGTTACACCAGTCTTGAAAACGGTTGGATCGGTCGAATTCAGAATATATAGTCCGTCATTGTCGGAATAATTTTTCAGATTTCCAAATGATATATTTCCTTCAATCCATATGTTTTTTATGGGCACAAGTCCAACCGATTGCGAGTAAATTAATCGTTTGGAAGTGTTATCAAAAATAGCATCAACCTTGCTGTTTGTCTTGATTCCCAACATTCCAGGCAATGTCACACCAGCTTGTAGCGTATATTGTTGAGTTAGTTCTTTTCCGCAATTGAACAATGAGCCACTCAGACTAACCTCAAACCTGTTATAATTAAATGCAATTTTGCTATAAAACATATTACTGATTATATTTGTTGCTGTGTCTTTATAAAAAGTTTTCGTAATAGGTGGAACATGCCAAGATGAAGAGTCTTTTATTATTGTATTAATAAAATGATACGCAAACATAAATTCAAAATGAGTTAATGGTTTCCAGTTTAAACCGGCATAATATTCATTTTGAGTTACATTGCTTTGTTTTAAAAAGTTAAATTCATTATTTCCTACTGAATCCAGTTTTTGTTTGTATTTTGAAAATGCCTGATACAGACTTAACTGATAACTCAGTTTCGTTGAACAACCAATTCGAAAGTAATTTGGATTTGATCGGGTAAAATTATTGTTTGTTGCAAATTTACTGTCATTAAATTTATAGTTATATTCAAAGTCAATAGCATCGATTAACCGAAAAGGTTTTACAGCTAAATATTTTTGTGTTTCTTCGGGTAAATTGCTGATTTGAAAACGCGAATACAATTCGTTTCCGGTATATAATCCGCAGTAATACAAATACATACGTGTGTCAATATCCGATTTGTCGAAAGCTAATGCTGCTTCATACTGTTTCATAGCCGAATAATAATCTCCTTTCAGAAAAAAGGCATATCCCATTCGTTGGCGTAGCCTTTTAAAATCAATTTGTTGGTTTAATGCCTCTTTTCCGGTATTTATTAAATCATCCCATTTCCCCAACCAATAATACTGATATGTCAGACTGTCAACACGGGGGTAATTTAATGATTGAACGGGTTGAATAATAGTATCGTTGTTAATATCGGAAACAATACCTGCACGTACAGAAGCTGAAACTAAAACAAGAAAAATTATCAGGTATCTATGCATGTTGCCGTAATTTTTGTTTTACCGGTTTCGTAGCAGAACTCAGCAATCGAATTGTTTTTCAATGTGATTACTGAACTACTTTCAGTTTTGTTTTTTCCAAATACTGACACCGAAATTGATGATGAAAGCGTTAAATCTCCGGTTATTATATTGTTTAAGTTCGTGTTAGTTTTGATTGAATAATTTAAACGCATAAAATTATAAAATGGTGCGATAAAGTCATGCAGAAAAACTCCGATCTTCTTTTTCTGAATCATATTTAGCGGCATTGCATCTTTTACTTCAAAATTTGTTATTTCGCCCAGAAATACTTTGTATGCTGATAAATAAAAATAATACAATAAAGATTTTTTATCACCATAAAATGCAGTGAAATAGAACATTAATCCATCATTAATATAATAGGCAGTTGATTCTGTTTCCTTGCAATAAATATATTTCAGATTATAGGCATCAGTAAATGCTTCCCAATGTTCAATATCTTCCAATCCTTTGTCATTCACCGATTTAAATGTAAAAGCAGTTCTCGGCATAATTTCAAACGCATTTTTCAAAGAAAAATTATGACTGACACCGGTAATTATATCATCTTTTTCTGGTTTTAGAAACTGACTAAGACTTTGTTTGTGATTTTTGGTATTTATATAATAACCAAATGGGTAATCAATTGTTTTCGAGCCAACTATGGGCGAGATTTGAACCTGAAAATGCAGATGGGGCTCGGGTGAGCGACCGGAATTTCCACAATGTGCAAGTAAATCGCCACATTTTACAAATTCACCCTTACTCACTTTAAAAGTTCCTTTTTTTAAATGCGACATTTGAGTATATAATCCATTCAAATGCCTGATAATAATCGTATTTCCCCAATTATTGTAGGTATTGACTTTCCCGATTTCATTTTCGTCAATGTTGTCAATTATATCCTCCACGAAACCATCGGCAGATGCTAATACCGGTTTGTTATAGCAATAATAATGCTCACATAACAATCCGCTCGAATGATAAGTCTTCTTGTTTTCGTCCTGAATTACAAAGTCGAATGCTTTTCCCCACTCGCCTTTATGGGTGTATTCACCATCATGTCCCTGACTGACAGTCCATTCGCCCCAAAATGGTAAATTAAGTGGAAAATACAGAAATTGAGCATTACGGTCTTTGTTATTATTGAATGTATAAAGATTATTTTCAGGCGAGAAATATTGAACTGGTGTCAAAAAGAACTTTGTAACCTTGGTTCGCATTTGCAAAAAATAAACGAAAAGTATAACCACAAACGAGAATGGCAAAGAAAATACCGGCAGTTGTACGAAATCAAATAACTTGGTGAAAAACAGTAACACAAGTGTTGTAAGCGGGACTAATAAAATTACCCAGGTATACGAATATCTTGATGGAATTACAAAGAATCCACCTAAGGCAATAGCCACCATAATGTAGTTTGCACCTATGTTGTAATAGTTTATACTAGCAATTCCGGCTCCCGAAAATTGAGCGAAGAAGTAAGCTGACAGGAAACCGATAATTGATAAGGAAAAGGTAATTCGTGAGCAGATCAACAGTGTGATTGCTATTAATATACCGGAAATAAGGTTGTCCTGAAAGAAAATCGAACTCAATGAGCGGAGGTAAATATCAATCAGATTATGAACCGGAAGCGAGTTTATCGACTGAAAAAAATTCAGTAACGAACTTCCGCCCATCGAATACATTTCGTTCATCCAGTAGATGTTACGTTGCGTTAAACCCAGATTTTCGAACGAAGCAGAAGGTAAAATAAGAAACCAAAATGAAATAACAAAAGGTATACTCAAAACGGGTAAACCATATTTACCCAACCAGTTGCCAAAGGTTACAGATAAAATAAGCGTGATAAGTGCAGCCAGCAATAATAAGGTAAAAAATACCAAACCCGGATCAAAAAAAGTTCCCAATCCAATACCCGTAAGCAGTGCATTAAAGCTGAACAGCCCTTTCTTTAGTTGTGTTTGATCAAAACCAAGTGAATTGGCAATTAAAACGGTGACAACAACTGCTAATAAACCACTAAGTCCTGAATAAAAATTGAAAAAAGTAACAAGCATAAGCACCATGGCCATAAACTTGTTGTTGAAAAAGAAAATCACTGAATAACTATTCAGTATAGCAGGTAACAGAATCGTTCGGAAGGTATTAAAACGTTTTTGCATAAACAGGCTTTTTCTACATAAAATTGTAGAGACGTTTATGCAACGCCTCTACAGATTTATAATGCAAAGATACTTATTTTAATGAATTATCTTTTAAGTGAACCGGAATACGTTCATTGGCCATGATATCCTGAAGTGTTTCTGCTTTTCGGATTATATGGGTTTTGTTTTCCGTGTCAATCATCACAATATTTGGTCTCAGAGTTATAAACTGCATCCACTGAGTCATATTGTATGCACCCACTTTATGCACCACCAAATGATTTCCTTTTTCCAGCAAAGGCATTGTTATGCTTTCGCGAATAATATCGATATTCATACAAAGTGGACCATATAATACCATTTCCTCGGTATGACTGCCAAATTCCTGTGCCGGACTAACTTTATGATCGTACCAGAATGCTGTGAACAGAGAGTTTACACCAAAATCCAACACGGTGGCCCGTCTTCCATCCGAAAGTCTTTTGGTAGCCAACACAGTTCCAAGTAGAAAACCTGCATCGTCAATTAAAGCACGTCCGGTTTCGAGAACAAGCAGCGGTAAATCTTCATGTTTAAAACCAAAGCCAAGTATCACATCGGTTATTGCATCGGCAAACTGATCGATAGATGGAACTGTATCAGAACCCGGTAAATATGAACCTTTCAGTGTGTTTGCAGACGGGAAACCACCTCCAAGGTCGATGTACTGGATTACTTTGTTGAATTTTTCTTTGATTTTCCATGTCAACTCACAAAGTTTCGTTGCAGCAACAGCATAAGCAGCAGGTGAAAGCATAAAAGTACCTATATGGCAATGTAAACCTACTAAATCAAGACATTCTGAATTGACAATTCTCGTTATGGCATTCCAAGCCTGACCGTTTTCGAAATTAAATCCGAATCTGTCCCATTTTGGATAAATGCCTGTATCCATATTTACACGGATAGTAACGCGAGGTTTTAGCTTGTTTTCCTCGCTTAATCGGATAAGGGAATAAAGTTCATCGAAATGGTCGATATGAATCAACGAATTGTTTATAGCTGCAGTCAAGAGTTGCTCATCCGTCTTGTCCGGTCCGTTAAAGATGATTTTATTTCCGGGAACACCGTTTCCTAGTGCTTTTTCATATTCAAATCCCGAGACAACCTCTGCCCATGAGCCTTCCTGATGAAATACCTGACAAACCGCATTCATGTAATTGGTTTTGTATGACCAGGCAAACTGTACTTTCGGATATCGTGTTTTGAAAATACGCGTTGCATTCTGATAATTGCGGCGTATTTGTTTTTCTGAAATCACAAATAACGGGGAACCATAATCATTTATTAAACCTTTTACCGAAACACTTTCGATGTGTGTAACCGGTTCATATTCAGTACGTGTTCCGAATTTATTCATAAGTCCCGAATTCATTTTCTGAATATACGGCCGTTCATATTTTAGTTTTTCCATAATTGTAAATTGTAAATGATAAAATAGTAAATTTATTAAAGTTCTCCTGTTCCTGAGATTTTTTGAAATTCAGCAATATTGGTAATTAAATCCCATGCATAACGAACGAAAATTTTACCGACTTCGTATTCTGTAAATGGTTTAACCTCTTCACCCAGAGCCATTTTTACTAACGAAGCGGGTTGATTTTGTCCGGCAGCAGCGGTAAGATAAATCCATGCCGGAAAACGTGGATTTACTTCCATAATATAGGATTTGCCATCAGCAGTTTGCATAATTTCCAACTCGCAGCCACCACGCCATTTTGTAGCAGAAATGAATTTTTTGGCTAATTCAATGTATGAATGGTCATCGAGTGTAATTCCTGCCCATGCTTTTCCTTTGTCGGTAATATAGAGTTTGCGCATTGGAATAGCACTTATTGTGTTTCCTTTGCCATCACCCAAAGCAGCTATATTTATTTCCGTACCGTTGATAAACTGCTGAACAATAATAGGCAATCCCCATTTTGCCTGAATTTTATAAAAAGCTTTATGAGCCTGCTCTGCAGTATTAGCAATGATAGCATCATAAAATTTACCTTTTACAACCATAGGATACCCTATTTTTTCAGCCACTTTTCCCAAATCTTTGGTTTCGAAAATTGCCTTATCGACAGGAACAGTTAATCCGTGTTTTTTGCCGAAATCATAAAGTTTGATTTTATCACGCGATTCAAACTGTTCTAAATCGGGTAAGAACGTATTAATGCCCATTGTTTTGAGCTTGTCTTTTAATTTTATGAAATTATAAAGTTCTGCATCAAAATTAGGTATGATTACATCGAGTTTCTCAATTTCATGAATATATATCAATCGACCCAATAAACTATCTGTACCGGCCGAAGGGTAGGGGATTTGATAGGTTTTATCAACCAAATCGTGCATGTAAAGTCCGGGTTCAAGTGCTTCATACGATAATCCGATTATCCTTACATCAAAATCTGGACACTCACGAATGGCTCTGATAACAGCAACTCCCGGTCCGGGGCTATCAATTGCATTCAGTGCTGTAACCGCAATAACTATTTTTTTCTTATGTGCCATAAATCGGTTATTCTAAAATGCCGTAATCTTTCAATTGTGATTCAAAGTCGTCCAAATCTTTCTCAACCTGACTCTGATCAGCATCGTATTTTGAACAAATTGTTTTTACGATTGCTTCAACCGATTTCCCTTCCTTTAACATGGATAGAATGTCTGTTCCAATTGGATTTGCTGAAAATGAATCTCCAGTTCCCGGATTAAAAATAAACCCTTCTTCACTGGTTGCGATGTTCTTTTTAAGTTTCATATTTTATAGTTTCTGTAGTATTTAAATATGGTTGAATAAAATCTTTCTTATTTTGGTTCAAAAGTAGACTTAGTATTAAAAAAAATAAAATTGTTTCAGTGAAAAGATGGTTTTGTTCAGTAAAAAGCACATAAATCCAAATCAGTCTACCAATTTAAAATATCTTAATAGTGGAACAATTAACTCTATATACAAATTATTCTATAGGATTTATGAATAATTAGTTGCTAATTAGTGCTAATGGTGAAGAAACAATCACGCGGTTGTAAAGAATTTACGAAGGATAAATTTGAAGTAATTGAAACTGAAAAAACTCAACCGAGTGCCAGAACCATTGCAGTAAATACTAAAACACATCATTTGTATTTGCCTGCTGCTGAGTTCAATCCAAAACCTGCTGCTCCAACTGAAAATCCAAGACCAAGAGCTTCTCCCTAAGAAGGTTCATTCGTAATTCTGGATGTTGAAGCAAAATAACAATTTCTGTTATTTAATACCAATTTTATGAATCAGTAGTTCAATGTAATCTGAATTTCTGATATATACTATGTGTTTTAGTCATTGTATTTGGATTATTATTCTAAAATTGCGTATTAAAATTACATTTATCAATAACTATATTTCTTACCTTTGCAACAATTTTAAATTATAAAAATCAATGAATAATTCTCAGGTTTCACAAAGTCGCAATTTAATTTTCTGTTTACTATTATTCTTGTTCAGCTCATTAACCACCTATGCATTAGAACCAATTAGTGTAAAAGGTTGTATAATAGAGAAATCTTCCGGTACTCCACTTGAATTTGCAACTGTTGTAGTGAAAAACAAAAAGGATAGCTTAATAACACAGAGTGTTACGGATAAGAACGGGTGGTTTGTATTTAAAGGTATTCCAAACGGAGACTATTTTCTTAGTTACAGTTTTATCGGTTTCGAAAAAATTGATTCTGTTCCTCTAAATATCCCTCGTAACAATCAGAAAGTTAATCTGGGGAAATTATATTTATCAGAAGCAGGAAAACAACTGAGTCAGGTAGAAGTAATGGGACAACGTTCCACTTTCGTGAATTCCATCGACCGTAAAATATTCAACGTGGGGCAGGACCTGATGAGCAAATCGGGTTCGGTGAGTGAATTGATGCAGAATATCCCTTCAGTTCAGGTGGATATGGATGGAAATGTGAGTCTTCGGGGTTCGGAAAACGTGACAGTTCTGATTGATGGGAAACCTTCAGCTATGATGAAGGTGAATCGGGCAGCAGTTTTACAACAAATGTCGGCCAATAATGTGGAGAAAATTGAGATTATCACTAATCCTTCGGCTAAATATAAACCGGATGGAACAGCCGGCATTATCAATATTGTGATGAAGAAAAATAGAAGTCTGGGACTCAATGGCAATGTAATAGGTAATTTGGGTAACGAAGGTAGATGGAATTTTAATGGAATGCTAAATTATAATCCGGGTAAACTTAACCTATTTGGCAGTTTCGGAATGCGACTCGATGCCCGTAATCGTATTAATGATTTATCTACCACTATAATTGAGAATAACGTACCAACTTATTTGAAAACCCTTGCGCAAGGCAAGTATTTTCCACTTTCGTATATTGGTAGTGTTGGAGCCGACTATAAATTCGATGATAACAACAAATTAAGCACTTCGGTTAGTTACAATTACAGATATCAGGAATTGAAAGATTCATCAAAATTTATTACCGCTACAGATAATAATTATATATTCCAGACGGTAAATTATATCCGCAACAGAGATTTGCCCGAAATTGAATCGGATTTGGAAATGAAAGCAAGTTACCTTCACCGTTTTAATAAAGAGGGGCATGAACTAAACATAGATCTGACACATTCAATTACATACGAAGAAGAAAAAAATTATTATATCAACAACTATCGAATTCCCGGCGTTTTTGTATCAAAGGACAATATGTTTTACGAACACAACTGTACTGATACTGAACTGACGGCTGAATATACACTTCCTATATCAGATGATAAGAAATTTGAAGCGGGTTATATTTATCAACGTGTTAAAAATGATTTGGATTTAAAACGAGATACTTTTGAAGTGGCCAATGACAAATGGAATGTAGATACAGATCGTTCGAATAAATTTATACGCACTGAAAATACCCATGTGCTGTATGCCACCTATGAACAGGAAATAGGAAAGTTTGGATTTTTAGCCGGAATACGTGCTGAACAGACATTTACAAATGCCAACCTGGTTACACTCGACAGTACTATTAATATTCCCTATTTCCGATTTTACCCTACACTTCATATGTCGTACAAATTAACTGATATGCATGAACTGCAATTAAATTACAGTCACCGTATTCGCAGACCTGAAGATGAAGAGTTGAATCCTTTTCCTGAATACCAGGATTTACAAAACATTCGGGCAGGAAATCCCTACCTGATGCCGGAAGATACACATTCATTTGAATTTGGATATCAGTTAAAAAAAGATATAACTACCTTTTTGTCAACTTTATACTACCGAAATTCATATAATCTTATTACCAGTGTAATCCAAAATATGGGAAATGGTGTTTTGAAAAGTACGCTTCAGAATTTAGATCGTAGTCAATCTGCCGGATTGGAGTTGATACTTTCGTCGGGTGTCGGAAAATTTATGACTTTCAACTTATCGTCCAATATATTCTACAATACCATCGATGCGACATTACTTGGATTTGGAAAAGACAAATCGACTGTTAGTTGGTCGGCAAACGGAAATGTTAGCATGAACCTGACCAAAAGTACCACCTGGCAAATTACTTCAAATTATAGTGCCAAAACGCTTACTCCACAAGGTAATCGTATGCCGATTTTCGTAATGAATACTGGTATAAAACAGGAATTGTTTAAAAAGAATGCCGCGTTAATATTTACTGTTTCAGATATTTTCAACACCATGCGTTATCAATATCAAATCGACACACCTACTTTAGTTCGTACAGAAATCCGCCGACGGAGTGCGCAAACTATCTACCTTGGGTTTACCTACAATTTTGGAGCTCCTACCAAAAAACAAAAAGAAGGATTGAAGTTTGATAATTCATTATAAGGTAATGATGCCAAAAATGGTTGGTGATTTTATTAGAAATAATCAATAACTTTATAGCGAAGTTGACGAGGAACTGGGCTCTGCTGAGGAGCAACCCATCAAGCAATAGACTTCTGATTATACGGAAATGAGAGGAACTTCAGCAATGAGGTTCCTCATTTTCATTACCTGTAATCAATTATGGCTTAAAAACCTATTCATTACTTTTGAAATATAAATACCATTTGATGTAGTTTTTATAATGTTCTTTGGACAATCCTCTGTGTATTGATATGTTCTGTTTTAAGTGTCCAAAGAATGATTCAAGCCCATTAGTTGATTTTGGGATATTCCCATTGTCAAGGTAATGAAACATATTTGGTAAAGCTCTTTTTATATGGATAAAGGATTTTCTCACACTTTTATGAGTATACCAATATCGGTTAGTGTCTGCCTTGTAGCTTTTGTGGTTTATTTATTTTGAATTGTTATCCAGTTGTCTTTTTTATTGCGAACTATATTTTCCGTATCAATTCACTCTTAATTATTTCATAAGCCTCTATCGGATCATACACTTCATCACTACGGAGCAACCCTCTTGTATCTCCAAGAAATTCGGTGTCTTGAATTTTTGCATCCATATTTAGCAAGAACTCTTTTTGACTTGGTGGATTTGTTACTACAAAATTCATGTATTCACGATAGCAATTAATAATTTCTTCATTATTAAGCTCCTTTGCTTTTATAGCTTTGTACAGGTCGAATAGATCCCGACCTTTACGACGTTGATACAAAGCACGTAGTTTTGTCCCGAGTAATTCCTCTAGTTTATATGTCGTTATATCACAAACTCCTGAATACCATTGGGAATCTACTTTGAAAGATTTCTTCACCAAACCCAGTATATTGAAATGTTCCCTACAATTAGTTTCTACTTTAAGTCTTATAGGTAATACTGGTGATATTTCGGACTCGAAACGAAAAACAAGGGTATTATTGTTCGCTTTTTGCTTTATAACAGGTTTTCCAAGAAAAGAAAGTACTTCGCTTAATCTGATTATGGTTTCTTTTATTGGTTCCGACCTTATCTGAACCAGGTCTATGTCTTCTGAATACCGGGGTTGCGGTTGTAGGTATAATTTATGAAGAGCTGTCCCACCTCTAAAAGCTAAATGTGAAGAAAGAAATTCATCATTGAATATCTCGACTAATGCTCTACAAATAATTAAATCTTGCTCAACTTGAGCATTGCTATTCCACGGAACAGTGTTAGACCATTCTAATATTGCTGATTCTGGTATCATTTATTTTGTTAAGTTGGTTTGTAAAAAGTTTATTTTTGTGACTCGGAAGAGTCAAATCATTTATCCTAAATAGTTGATTCTCGTGACTCGGCATAGCCAAAACAAGTTTTGCCTCTGCCCTCGCTACTCAAATCACTCGTCAATTTCAATTTGTTCATTAATAATTATTTTCCATTTAGAGTTAATTTCGCAATCTTCTATTTCATTTTCGTTTTTCAATGGTATTTTTTGAAATGTACAACCGAAATATCTTGCCTTTGTAAGTAATAAATTGGCGGTATTATCTTGTTCCAATACCACTTCTAATATGTAGCCCATTCGTTGTATGGTGGATACTGGAACATTTTCAAAGTAATCTTTATTTAAATTGTCAAAGTTTAGCGATTCGGCTAGATCATTTAATATGGTTGAAACACGGTTTAATCCACCTATTTCTTTTTGATAGGTAATCAAATCAGCTGCTGTTAATTCTTTAGAAGAAACCTGTACATATCCGGTTTCGGTTTTAAGCGAAATACACAAAGTGTTGACGATCTTCTTCTTATTTAGAAATATAACTCGAGTTCCTTTCTTGTTTGTATTTCTTAGAGCTGGAGATTCGGCTATTACAAAGAAATCTTGCGGTTGTTGGTGGGCTGCACCATGAAATGCAGCAGCACTAAGCAGACCGACATAATACGAGCGATTAAGATATTTCATTAAATGATCCATGTACAACTCCGGTGGAACTATTTTTCTTGAAGCATATTTCAGCGGTACTATTACGTAAAAACCTTTCCATATAGACACAATGCTTCCTTTGTTTGCTAAGCGATTAAGCGAATTCCTAAGGGAAATTTCACTTTGCAATGGGAATATATTTGTAACCTCTTGTCGGGAGAATGTTATAATTCCTCTTTTTTGAAGGTTCTCAATCCAATCTTTTACTTTGAGCAATTTTTCAGGGTTCATAGTTTTATAATATTTTGTTTGCGAAAATACACATTTTTCGGTGAATATCGCAAATGAAATATGATTTTATTCTGTTGTTGGTTTGAAAGCATTTCAAAAATTTTTAAAGCAACTTCATATCATAGTTGTTTTCGGACCTAATATTCAGCAGAATTTGTAAAGGTAATCGACAAAAACCCGATTATCTGAGCAAATTCTGCTATTGATAGTTTATTTTGTGGCTTCATAATATACTATTAATATAGATTCAGGGACTAAACTAAACCATCTGTCAAGGTATTATCCCACCGACTTCTTAATTCCCATTTGATATCCGTCTCCAAACTTTTCTTTCAAAGCTTTCATATCATCACTCACTTTCAAATCAAGAATTTTGGCATAATGCTGTGTTGTATGCAGATTTTTATGTCCCAGCATCTTTGATACGCTTTCGATAGGAACGCCATTTGTGAGTGTGACCGTCGTAGCAAAGGTATGACGAGCAATGTGAAAAGTCAATTCTTTATGAATGCCGCAAAGGTCAGCTATTTCCTTTAAATAGGAATTCATCTTTTGATTGCTTAGAATAGGCAATAGACGTTCCTGGTTGACTGCTTGTGGGTGGTTGCGGTATTTGTCAAGAATAGCAGACGAAATAGGTAATAATGGAATGTTGGAACGTGTATCTGTTTTGGTTCGGTTAATGAATATCCAGCGTTCCCCATCTACACCTAATGCAATATTCGTGCGTTTTAGCTTTTTTACATCAGCATAAGCTAAACCGGTAAAACAACTGAATAGGAGAATATCTTTTACCTGATTGAGTCGATCTGTTGCAAATTCTTTATTGAACATAGTTTCAATTTCATCCTGAGATAAAAATGCCCGTTCCACTTCGACCATCCTACTTTTGTAATTTATAAACGGATTACGATCAAGCCAGCCATTGGCTATACAGATACGGATAATCTTACCGAAATTTTTGATATACTTCACTGTGGTATTTTGGCAGCAATTGCATTTGGTTTTTAGATAAAATTCATAGCTTGTAATAAATTCATGATCTATCTTGCGGATATCAATATCGGAAACTTTGTATTTCCATTTGATAAAATCAACGGTGTGTTTGAGTGAAGTCTCATAACGAACGTGAGTTGCTGCTGCAAAATCTTTTCCAATCAGAGCTTTTACTTCATTATTGTGATTCTGAAAAATGGCAATGAGCATGTGACTGCGTTTTTCAATACCTAAAATCTTGTTACGCATGTTTTCAGCATTGACTAAATCATCATTCCGGATAAGCTCTTGCTGATATTCAAAAATTCTGGCTTTTAGTGTGTCTAAGTAACTGTTAGTAGCCTTTGATTCTGCACTTGTTCCTTTCATACAATTGCCCTCAACTGACCATTTGTCGGGATGTGTAAATCGCTTTGTGCTTAACTCGATGCGTTCTCCGTCAACTGTTACTCGTAGATAAATAGGAATTAAACCGTTGGTGTTTGTTTTTGCTCTCTTTGCATAAAAGAGAATGGAAAGTTTTGCATTCATTGTGGTAACCTTTAAAGTGTTCAAAATTACATTTTCTTTGATTTACCTACAAGATGTTCAATGATTGAACTGCTTGATTATTAATGCTTTTCAAACAAATTCGGGTACCCGAGACTTTAAATTCTTTGGGTACCCGAATTGGTCACCTAAAGATTGATATTTATTGAATATTTTGGATATATTCAAAAATGTAAAAGCCCGTAAATCATTGATTTTACGGGCTTTTACTACATATTGAAATTCTAATTGCGGAGAGGGAGGGATTCGAACCCCCGGTACCTCACAGTACAACGGTTTTCAAGACCGCCGCGATCGACCACTCTGCCACCTCTCCAAGGACAGGCTTTATTTCTAAAGCGCTGCAAAGATAAGGCTTTTTGCGAAACTACCAAACAGAAGAAAGATTTTAATTCTCAATTTTTCAATTTTCAATTCCCAATTTCAAAGAAATGGAATATAAGTTCTTTGTAAATCAATTCATTGGAAATTTACACTGTTTTCAAATATTCAATCACATTTTGCTCAATACGGGCAGTGATATTGCTTACATCGGCTCTGTCAAATGATTCACCGGTAATATTTTCGAATAATTCAATGTAACGCTCGCTGATTCCGGCAACAATTTCGGAAGTCATTTCAGGAACCTGTTGTCCATCTTTTCCCTGGAATCCATTGTCCATCAACCATTCGCGCACAAACTCTTTTGAGAGTTGTTTCTGGGCTTCTCCTTTGTCGAAAAGCTCCTGATAGCTGTCAGCATAGAAGTAGCGGGAAGAGTCCGGTGTATGAATCTCGTCAATCAGATAGATTTTACCATCGCGACGACCAAATTCGTATTTAGTATCTACCAGAATCAAACCACGTTTGGCAGCTATCTCAGTTCCGCGCATAAACAGCGCCATAGTGTATTTTTCCAACATTTCGTATTCTTCTAAAGAAACCAAGCCCTGACTCAGTATTTCTTCACGTGTAATATCTTCGTCGTGTCGACCAAGTTCTGCTTTGGTAGTAGGAGTGATGATAGGTTGTGGAAAACGTTGGTTTTCGCGCATACCGTCAGGGATTTTTACGCCGCATATTTCACGTACACCACTTTTATAGGTTCTCCATGCACTTCCACAAAGATAACCGCGTACAATCATTTCTACAGGGTATCCTTCGCAACGCAGACCTACCGTTACCATAGGATCAGGAGTGGCAAGTTTCCAGTTTGGAACAATATCAGCAGTCGCATCGAGGAACTTGGCAGCTATCTGGTTCAACATTTGTCCCTTATAGGGAATTCCTTTAGGTAAAACCACGTCGAAAGCCGAGATACGGTCGGTGGCAACCATCACGAGCAAATCATTTTTTACGGTGTAAACATCACGAACTTTGCCGTGATACACATTTTTCTGTCCATCAAAATGGAAATCGGTGTTAGTTAAAGCGTTCATATTGTTTTATTATTATTTTACTTTTTCAAAATCAAAACTTCTTTCTCTTGTTCTCCTTTTGGGGCAAGGGGTTGTCTTTTCTCATACGCTTCCACAATTCGCTGTACGAGTTTGTGGCGTACAATGTCTTTTACATCAAATTCTACTTTGGCTATTCCCTTCACATTCTTCAGAACTTCCAGCGCATCAATTAATCCTGATTTTTGGGCGTATGGCAAGTCAATCTGCGTCATGTCGCCCGTTACAATCATCTTGGTATTCAAGCCCATACGTGTCAGGAACATCTTGATTTGCATAGTGGTTGTATTTTGTGCTTCATCCAGAATAACCACGGCATCGCTCAGGGTTCGTCCACGCATAAAGGCTAGTGGTGCAATCTGAATGGTGCCATTTTCCATGTATTCTTTCAGCTTTAAGGGCGTAATCATGTCCTGCAAAGCATCGTAAAGAGGTTGCAGATACGGATCAATTTTTTCTTTCATATCACCGGGAAGAAAACCGAGCTTTTCGCCTGCTTCTACAGCCGGACGACTGAGGATAATCTTTTTTATTTCACGGTTTTTCAACGAGCGCACCGCCAGCGCAATGGCTGTGTAGGTTTTACCTGAACCGGCAGGTCCAATGGCAAAAAGCAAATCGTTTGTTTCGAAATCCTTGACCAGCTTTTGCTGATTAGGAGTGCGGGCCATAATGGATTTCCCATTGATTCCGTGGAGAATCAGATTTTCAAACTTAATCTCAACCGGCTCACTTCCTTTTACTATTTCGATAATATTTTCTTCGCTAAGTGTATTATTATCAATGCAAAACCTTTCTAATTTTTCAATGATTGCATACAAATTGTTTATATCATCTTCATTTCCGGCAAGTTTAATAATGTTTCCTCTGGCAGAAAACCGCACGTTAGGATGTAGGTTTTTTATCAAATGAACATTGTTGTTGTTTATTCCATAAAAAACGGTGGTGTCGGTTAGCTCGGAAAGTTCGAAGATTTTTTCAATCATATAAATAAATTTAGCGGTAAGTGGTAAGCTGCAAGCGGTAAGTATATTACTGCTTACCGCTTACTGTTTACTGCTGTTTTTTAGTACGCAAAAAGCGGATAAGCTTCCATTGTTTTGTTTACACGTTCGCGAACTGAAGCAATAACGGCTTCGTTTTCAACGTTTGAAAGCACTGTTTCAATCATTTCGGCAATTTCTACCATTAGTTCTTCTTTAGCACCACGGGTAGTGATAGCAGGCGTTCCGAGACGGATTCCTGAAGTTTGGAAAGCAGAACGACTGTCGAATGGAACCATATTTTTGTTCACCGTAATATCGGCTTCCACCAATACTTTTTCAGCTACTTTACCAGTCAATTCAGGGAATTTAGAACGAAGGTCAACCAACATCGAGTGGTTATCAGTTCCACCAGAAATGATTGTGAATCCGCGAGCTATCAATGCATTTGCAAGCGCAGCAGCATTTTTTTGAACCTGAGCCTGATATAGTTTATATTCCGGTTGTAAACATTCGCCAAACGAAACAGCTTTTGCAGCAATAACGTGTTCCAGCGGACCACCCTGAATTCCAGGGAATACGGCTGAGTCGAGTAGGGCAGACATCATTTTTATCTCGCCTTTCGGAGTGGTTTTTCCCCAGGGATTTGGAAAATCTTTTCCCAGTAAAATAATACCTCCGCGAGGTCCACGCAATGTTTTGTGAGTGGTAGAAGTTACTATATGAGCCCATTTCAAAGGGTTTTCGAGCAATCCGGCAGCAATAAGACCTGCAGGATGAGCCATGTCAATCATTAATAAAGCACCAACCTTATCGGCAATTTCGCGCATACGTTTGTAGTCCCATTCGCGTGAGTAGGCCGATCCACCACCAACAATTACTTTTGGTTGTTCACGTACAGCTACTTCTTCCATTTGATCGTAATCAACACGTCCGGTTTCTTTATCAACGTTATATTCGCATGGTTTGTATAGTATTCCCGAGCTGTTTACCAACGAACCATGCGACAAGTGACCACCGTGCGAAAGGTTAAGTCCCAAAAATTTATCGCCCGGATTCAAACAAGCTAAAAACACAGCTGCATTAGCCTGTGCGCCTGAGTGTGGTTGTACGTTTGCCCATTCGGCACCGAAAATTTCTTTCAGTCGGTCAATAGCAATTTGCTCGCTTTCGTCCACCACTTCGCAACCACCATAGTAGCGCTTGCCCGGATAACCTTCAGCATATTTGTTGGTTAACACGGAACCCATAGCTTCCATAACCTGTTCGCTTACAAAGTTTTCTGAAGCGATTAACTCAATACCTTTTAATTGACGCTGTTTTTCGCGTGCAATGATGTCAAAAATAACCTGGTCTCTTTTCATTTTTAATATATGTTTTTTTGTTTGTATTCTATTTTTTGTGGACAACTCTCGAGTTGTCCCTACAGGTTTTATTGATTCAATAATTCCTGAAATCGCTCGATAAATTTTCCTACATGAAAGCCATCCATCAACGCATGGCTAACATGAACAGAAACCGGCATCCAAATTTGTTCTCCTTCCCGTGTAATTTTCCCAAAAGTGATTTTAGGAATACTGCGGCTACTGTCAAATTTGCGTGCATGGCTTGTTGATGTAAAATCGGCCCAGGGCAGGGTTGAGTAATGCAAAATGTCCTCGCCAGCATGAGGAAATTTCAACCCTCGCTCATCTTTTACACGTTCCACTTCGGCAGTTGCTTGTTTCATAAATGCCTCAATATCTTCGTTGTACGGCATATAAGCATAACCATAAGTCTCATCTTCTCGAAACACTGTTGGGCCCGCACCAACGCTGTCGTAACAAACCACTTTATCATTTTCAATGCGAAAACGAAACTCTTCAATTTCGTTGGCAGCTTTCATGGATAAATACAAATAATAGAGCGAAAACGGATATCCTGAAGCTT
The DNA here is from genome assembly GCA_037132235.1 of Paludibacter sp. Lineage (GTDB taxonomy): Bacteria > Bacteroidota > Bacteroidia > Bacteroidales > Paludibacteraceae > Paludibacter. The sequence continues at coordinate 81,523 of JBAXPM010000003.1, read as the reverse complement.
TAGCTTTCGTATAAGCAGCTGAACATTCAACCTTTACGGTTATACCAAAAAGCGGCTCGTCGAAGTTTTTAAACACTTCGAAATGCTCCCGACGTTTCCAGTTTGATAGGTCAATCATATGCTTCATAAGTCTACCCCTAACCCCTAAAGGGGAATTATGCTAGTTCATTCTATTTAAACTAAAAAATCTACATTAATTCAGAAATAAAAGTAACTTCATGCCCCTTTAGGGGTTTGGGGTCTTTTTTTCTGAACTGTCCATCCGAATTTCCCAATTTCCTCACCCAGTTTGTAATAATGACCATGTGAATAAGCTATCAGTTTAGCATCCGACAATTTGAACGTATCAGTTTCCGGGTCGATGTATTGACTATCGGCCTGCACATTTATTACATCAGAAATAAACATGTCATGCGAACCCAATTCAATGATTTCCTTTACTTTACATTCAATACACAAGGGCGATTCCAGCACAATAGGTGCTTTTACCATTTCGCCGGGCACCGCTGTAAGCTTCATTTCTTCAAATTTGTTGTAATCTTTACCGCTTCGCACTCCACACCAATCCGCTGCAAAAGCCAAATCTTCGTTGGTCAGATTAATCACAAATTCACCACTTTCTTTGATAATATTATAGGAATGTCGCTCTTTACGAACTGAAATATAGCACATAGGTGGATTGGAACAAATAGTACCCATCCAGCTAACTGTGAATAAATTATAATCTTCAGGACTACTTCCACACGAAATCAAAGCAGCCGGCAAAGGATAAATCAATGTTCCGGGTTTCCAACTTATTTTTTTAGCCACGAATTTATTTTAATTTTGACAAATTACACGAATTAATAATGAGAAAAACTGAGAAATCCAATAGTAAATTGTAAATGGATAAATTGAAAATTACTTGATTTTTACTTTTTCCTGAGCCACTTCACGTTCGCAATAATGGCATTTCAACACAATGTGTCCATTCTGTTTATGAACATGAAAACGTGTTGTAACCGGCTGATTATTAGTAATACAAACCGGATTGGTACACTGAACTATTTCACGAATTTCTTCCGGTAAAATCAGCGGACGCTTTTCAACCACCACAAAATCACGGATAATATTGATTTTTGCATTGGGACATATCAAAGCAATTTTATTGGTTTCATCTTCTTCCAATGCACGTTCCGAAATTTTGATCAAGCCCTTTGAACCAATTTTTGCACTGTCTAGATTATTAGCTAATGTTATCTGATTCAGTGTTTTATCCAAATGAAGAATTGAAACCACTTTGAATAGTTTATCTGCCGGAATATGATCGATTACCGTTCCGTTTTTAAGTGCCGCTACTTTTAATTCTTTTCCCATAAATACAAATTTAACGAATTAAAATGAATTATTTACCGCTTACTGTTTGCTGCTTACTGTTGTTTAATACCTTGCTCACAATAGCCTGACGAACATAAAGCCCATTCTGAGCCTGGCGGAAATAATATGCTTTTTCGTTACTGTCCACATCCGGATCAATTTCGTTGACCCGTGGAAGCGGGTGCAAAATCCGAAGGTTTGGTTTCGAATTCGACAACATATCATTTTTCAATGTATAGACATTCTTCACTCGCTCATATTCCATTAAATCCTGAAACCGTTCTTTCTGAACACGAGTCATGTAAAGAATATCAGCATCGTTGAAATTATCAGTCAACTCGTTTACCTCTGTATATGGAATGTTGTTTTTCTCACAAAAAACCTTGTATTCGTCCGGCAATTTCAGTTCATTAGGAGCTATAAATTTGAAAGTTGGCCTGAAATGTGACATAGCCATTATGAGCGAATGTACTGTGCGGCCGTATTTCAAATCACCAACCAGACAGATATTTAGGTTCTCCAGCGTTCCCTGTGTTTTCAGAATGGAATACAAATCGAGCAAAGTTTGTGATGGATGCTGATTTGCACCATCACCGGCGTTGATAATTGGCACCGGCGAAACTTCGGCAGCATAACGCGCAGCTCCTTCCAGCGGGTGACGCATCACAATTGCGTCGGCATAGCAGCTTACCATGTGAATGGTATCGTTCAGCGTTTCACCTTTCGATGAACTGCTGGTGGCAGCATCCGAAAAACCAATAATAGAACCACCCAACCGAATTACAGCCGTTTCAAAGCTCAATCGCGTGCGGGTGGATGGTTCGAAAAACAAGGTTGCAATCACTTTGCCATCCAATGTTTTACGGTTTGGATTGGCTTCGAATTCTGCTGCTGAGTCGAGAATAGCCAAAATCTCTTCTTTGCAGTAATCGGAAATGGATACTAAACTGTTATTGCTCATGGGTTCATTGTTTTGACAGCAATCAACTTTAATTATTTAAAGAAAAAAACCAACACAAATCTGCACAGATTTATATTGGTTTTGAATTTCTAAGGGGCAACTTTTCCACGCAACTGTTTCGCTGTGAGCTGCTTTCTTCGAAAAAATATTTAAAGTTTCTCGTTCTCATTTTTCGACCACAAAGATAGTCGATTTTTTTGAAATATTGAAATTGAAAATGAGGTTTATTTTAATCAGGTTTGGTTAAGAGCCATTTTTCTGCAATTTCCAAATCACTAAAGACTTTTGCATAACCCCCACGATTATTAGCAACTAAGTAATCAATAATAATTAATGATATATTTTGAACCAACCAGAAGCAAGGTTTCGTTCAGTCGCTCTTTGAGATTTTGAAAGCTCTGATAAGCATCTAATGGAATCCATTGATATTTAATGAATCTCCAAAGTATTTCAATTTTGTTCAACTCTGGTGAGTATGGAGGAAGAAAGTAAATATACAGATCCATTTCTCTCCAGCGAGCAATATTGGCAATAAACTTTTTACTTTTATGTATTGGTGCATTATCCAGTATTACTACTGTTTTTTTTGATATTTGATTGGCAAAATCGTCCATGAATTCAATAGCAATATCAGAATTAATTGTTTGTTCAAAGGTTTTAGAATATAGCTTGCAGCAAGGTGTCATTAATCCTAAAACGCTTAATGACTTTGACCTTGAAGCAGGTAGAAGCATGGGTTTGTCCTTGTGTTGCCATGCGTAAGGCAAATTTGGAGTTAATCCAAAGTGACTCTCGTCACCAAAACATACATCTAAATATCCTTGTTTGTGTAATTCTATTAGTTCGTTAATTTCAAGCTGTTGCTGATCAAACTGCTTTTCATTTCGTAAGTGTTTTATCGAAAGTCGGGCTCGTTTAAAGCTATAGCCTAGCATCTTTTAAAAAAGTTCGCAAAGTTTGTTTGCAAATTTTTATATTATATTCAATATCAAGCCAATGAAGAATTGGATTTAAGTTTCTACTGTGTTTTTCAACCATTTCTGGAAGCTTATCTCTGACTTGTTCCAATTTTACTTTGGGACCTCGTCCAGAAGCTATTGATAAAGTGTTCATCTTGTTTTCTGCAGAGGCAGAATCCCAAGCATTAAATAACCGTATAACTGCTTGTAAGTCTACTTTAGTAATTCTTGAAACTTCTGCCATTGAATTTTTCCTGTCAGATAGTAATAGTTGCAAACTACGACTTCTTTCAATGAAATTATGGCTTGTTTTATAACATTGTTCTAATTGTTCCCGTTCTTTGTCTGTTAATATAATAAATCTCATAATATATCTACTTCTTTGATTATGAAGTAAATATACGAAAATAAATCAAAACATACAACTATTTTAAGAAATACATCAATAAATAATATCAATTACTTAATTCAGCAAATCCATCAACAATTTCTTTTTTAGCAATAAATGCAATTTTTATTTTATATTGTAGGGTTTCAGCAATTTTTTTACCCAGATCGAACCTATCCATTGTAGAAATATCAGTAAGTTCGACATCTAAAGTGTTTGCTAAAATCTTATTAATATTTTCGGCATCACATGTTTTTTTAGCGAATTCAATAATTGAAAAGTAATCTTGAAGATTGTATTTTCCGGTTAAATTCATAAACAAATGATCTTCCTTTTTTATAAAAGTGAAATTTGTTTGCATCTTATTTTTTTGAACAAAGATATTGATAATTAATTTGTTTGCAATCAATAATGGATTATAAGAATATAAAAATATAAATTATTTTGAAGTTTTATTCTAAAATTAAGACACCGTTTATTTTTTTTAGTTTTGTAATTAGAACCCTTTCATCTGCCTTTCGAATAAAGAGCAGCATTGAACAAGTATTATCAAAAGTTTGTGTGGAAATTTGAGCGTTAGTGTCTTTGATTATACGCATTACATCATTCATGAGCAAATAATCAAAACCAATAGAAATCTCCACATAAACTGCTTTTTCAATGATTTCGGCCCGATTAAGTGCATCGGATGCTGCTTCCTTGTATGCCACAACCAATCCACCGGTGCCAAGCAAAACTCCTCCGAAATAACGTACTACAATTATCAACACATTGGTCAATTCACGAGAATTGATTTGACCAAGTATCGGTTTGCCGGCAGTTCCGGAAGGTTCACCATCATCATTAGATCTAAATTTTTCATGTTCAGCCCCTAACATATATGCGTAACATACATGACGGGCATCGAAGAACTTTTTACGATATTCTTTCAGAATCTCTTTAATTTCATCTACAGTATTTACAGGAATAGCAAATGACAGAAACTTACTGCCTTTTTCTTTGTAAATGCCTTCAGTTGAAGATGATATGGTTTTGTATGTATATTTGTACATGAAAAAACGATGCGATTATTTTACAAAAATACACATTTAAGTATTCAAAACTTTTGAATTGTTCGTAATTTGATGGAATTCCTTGTTAAATGAATATTATTAAGTAAAAATATTGTTTTGCGTAAAATATTATTTATATATTTGAGCGTTCCTTAACTAAAGGGAGAGTTGAAGTAATCAGGATTATTATTTTTTAAAATCCAGATATTATGCAAAAGCTAGATTTAACTCAGATTTACCTCGAACTGGAACATGAGATAAAACATCTCAGTCAGTCAACCATCGTCATTTACCGCGATGCTATTCGGGAAGATGCACAACAGGTAATATCAGAACTTAAGCCCGATATTGATGCCTGGGTAACACAGCTAAGCCAAAGAACTATTGCTTGTTACGAACTTGAAAGTTTATTGGAATCTAAAAGAGATTTCCTTAAATTACCACGACTTAAGAACAAAGGTGTGAGCAATCACCAAATTGATGAATTCAGAAATGATATTATGCGCACTATTGCCAAAGCTATTCTGAATACATATTTAAACTCGTTGTTTCGCACTCAGACTTCTGGAAATACAAAATTGAAAAAAGAAAATATCTTCTGATCAACATAGAATATAAAAATGAATACTTGTCGTAATTAAACCTTCGACAGGTATTTTTTTTGCTTATACTTGTATCAAGTGCGAAATTCAGTATATTTGCACTTCAAAATTCGCCTTTTTAGCTCAGTTGGTAGAGCAATTCATTCGTAATGAATAGGTCTGGGGTTCGAGTCCCCAAAAAGGCTCTAATCCAATTCTTAGATTATGTTTGAAAACGGTTTGCTATCCTCATTTATACCTGAAATACTCATGGTATTGGCATACCTGTTTTGTTTTGTTGCTCCGGGCTTTAAATCCGAAAAGCAAACTTTAGATAACCCGGCAAATAAAATTTATGTTGTTTCAGTTCAATCAAATATTGCTCCGGTAAATAATCATAATGTAAAGAATTTTTTTTCAGAGATTAAGGTTTCAGAACACACAAATCGATTAACAATCTTATGGAAAAATATTAGAAGCTTAGTTTTTTATGAACCGAATGTTTATATTTCTGATTGCCTGAATAAGGTATATTTTTCCCGCCCACCACCAACAATTTAAATAAATGTATTAATAGTTATGTTTCAGATAATCAGCATTATATAAAATGTTGACTAATATTTATTTATTTAAATAAAACTCAAAAACCATGAACAAATTAGTTTTCAAATCTATCATAATTTCGTTATTTATTTTAAGTCCAATTATTCTGTTTGCACAAAAAGATTCGGTAGTAATTAAACGTATACCTCATCAAATAAGTGTGGAATTCGGCTACCGTAATTCGTTTTATCAAAATACATATTTATCAAATGCTGGTTTTTACATTGGTGACCCTACAACAGCAAGTACATCACAAACTTTAAACAGTGCAACGCATGGCGTCGGCTTATTAGTTGATTATGCATGGCAATTAGGTGGTTTTAATAATAAAAAACCGGCTATATATCTTTCTATTCCAATGGGATATACAATCATGCTGCCTGATAATCCGGCTTCAAAACGTATTTCTATGCTTAACTATGGTTGGACAATCCGCCATAATCTTGCAACATCAGATAAAAAGCTAATTCCTTTCGTTGGTTATGGATTGTTCCTGAATAATTTGGGAATTGATGGAGTTCCGGGCTCAGTTTCAGGACATCAAACACAGTTTGAAGGCGGGCTAAACTTTAGTACTGCTACTAAATTGCAGTATTTCGTAAAGATTCAGGGTAGTTATTCGTCTTATCCAAAACTTGGGTATGCAAAATCGCTGCATTTTATGTATGCCGATTTGCGATTTGGAGTAAGGTTATAATAATCAGTCAGAAATTTATACTTAACAGGTTGAATTTTATAAGAATTCAGCCTGTTTTGTTTTTCCTTCAAACGCACCTATTCCAAAGAGCCCGAAATTATGCTTTATACAATTATGGACTTTACGAACTAAATAAAAACACATCAATAAATCCTGACTTATTTCACTAAACCCCTATTACGCTTCTAAAGTAAAACTACGACAGCGATAGATATAAAAAAATATCCCTGTTAATATCAATGAAATAGATAACATCAGTGTTATAACATGGGATCGTGATTTGAAAGCTTTCAAAATATTAGATTTAGAGAAAAAGAAAAGAATAGTTGTAGAAGTTAATGAAATCATTGACTATATGAATTCGATTTATGACAATGAATTAGATGAATTTGAACCCGAAGTTAGTTTAATGAAAATCATAAAAGAATATAGTATATTTAATACTATTGAAGGTGGGCAAGGTAAACTTAAAATTATTACGCCTTTTATATAAAGTGTTTTTACCAATGGAGTATTATTTCTTATATTTAGCCATATACTCTGTTGGAGATATTTTATAAAAAGCCTTAAACCATTTTGAAAAATATTGTGGGTTTGAATGACCAATGTCATAAGCTATTTCAGAGATATTCAAGTCTGTTTCAATAAGTAAACGGGCGGCCCTTTTAAGTCTTACTGAATCGATAAATTCTTTTCCGGTAGTACCGGTAATAGCTTTGATTTTTCTAAAAAAGGTTGAACGACTCATGGCAAAAGTATCAGCTATGTATTTAATATTCAAATCATCTTCACCAATATGTTCTTCAACATATTGCAGCAATTTATCCATAAACTGTTCATCTCTGCTGTTTGTAGTAATTTCATTAGGATTTGTATACTGATTTGAAATAAAAAGTCTTCTCAGCTTTTCTCTTGATTCGATTAGGTTTTTAATTGTAAGTGTGAGGAGTTTCACATTAAATGGCTTAGGAATAAAGTAATCTGCTCCAATTTCGATGCCTTTATACTGGCTGTCCGAATCGCCTCTGGCAGTTAATAGGATAACAGGAATATGCGAAGTATTTATATCTGTTTTAATGAGACTACATAATTCAAAACCATCCATTACCGGCATAACGATGTCACTAATTATTACATCGGGTTGAAAAAGTGTTGCCTTTTCAAAGCCAATTTTGCCATTTGTAGCGGTAATTACATTATAAGTTTCGGATAAGTAATCACTAATATTGTCAAGAAGTTCTTTGTTATCGTCAATATAAAGTATGGTAAATTTTTCAGGGTCAGCGTTTTCTATATTTTCATCAAATGAAGTTTCTACTTCTGATTCAGATTTTGAATTTTCAATACCATAAAAGGTAGCATTATAATCGGTTTTCCATATTACCTTATCAGCTTTATCATTGGCAGAGTAAACAGACTCGTTCAATGGTAAACTTATTGTAAATACAGAGCCTTTATTTATTTCGCTGGTTACAGAAATAGATCCTTTATGAAGTTCAATTAGATTTTTAGTTAGATGCAGTCCTATTCCAAAGCCATTTTCGTATGAGTCTTTATTTCCACCGTGTTGGTAAAACCGATCAAATATTTTTGTCAATTGTTCTTGTTCAATCCCAATTCCATTGTCTATTACACTAATCTCCAAGAATTCATTATTGGTTGATAATTTAGTTTTTATCTTAATCAACCCTTTCCGTTTATTGTACTTTATTGCATTTGAGATCAGATTACTCAGTGACTTTTCTAGGGCATTTGCATCAAACCAAATTAGAATTTCAGGTTTGAATGTATCAATGGATAATTTCATTTCCTGTTTTTCGGCTAACGATTCAAAGGCTTGTACGATATTTTTTATTAAACTGACAATATCATCTTTCTTGACATTTAACTGATAATTACCTGTTTCAATTTTGCGAATTTCCAACAACTCGTTTGTTAACTGTAACATGCGATTGACATTACGATCAATCGTTTCAGTTTCCTTTTCTTGCTCTTTGTTTAGATTTAAATTTGAAATAAGCTTCTCAATAGAGCAAACAATTAAGGTCAGTGGTGTTCTGATTTCATGAGAAATATTAATGAAGAACTGTAACTTTGACTGATTTATTTTTTCAATTTGTTCGTGATATTGTTTTTCCTGAAATTCTTCATGTTTTTTCTTAACTCGTTTTTGGGTAATGGATGATACGACTAAAACGATTAATGTAAATACTAAAAAGTACAGAAGAAAACCGGGAAATGACAGCCAGAATGAAGGTGATATCTCAAAGTTTAGTGAAGTATAATTTGAATTCCAAATTCCATCTTCGTTAGTGGATTTTACTTTAAATACATATTTCCCACTTGGTAAATTTGAATACTCAGCCTTTTTAAATTCAGCCGATGTGTAGATCCAATTTTTATCATACCCTTCAAGTATGTAAGCGTATTTACATTTTAACGGATTGATATAATTCAGCGAAATAAAATTAAATTTAATATTGTTATCATTGTATGATAAAGCAGGCGCTTCATTTTTTGTGTTTATGAAGCGATTTTTTGCATTTTCTCCATTGATTATCACTTCGCTAATAACTACAGGCTCAACAAAATTATCATACCGCATTTTGTTCGGAGAAAATTCTGACACTCCATTAATTCCACCAAAATACATAGTACCGTTAGAATCTACAAACAATGAATGTTCAGAAAATTCGTAATCCTGAATACCATCGTTTATATCATAATTGATAATTTCATGTGACTTTTTATTCAATTTTACAAGCCCCCGAATTGTGCCTAACCATAAATTTCCATTCTTGTCACTTGTGATAGATTGAACCAGATTACTTGGAAGTCCATTATTTGTGGTGAAAATAGAAATTTTACTAACCTTATCGGACTTAGAAAACTGTATCTGAATAAGTCCACCCCGCGAAGCTATCCAACAATTGTCATCATTGTCGATATAAATATCACTTATATAATTGTTATTTGAACCAATACTAAAAGTTTTATTTATCGACACGAAACTCCTGATATTAGAATTCTTATCTAATGTAGCTTTTACTAAACCGCTGGTTTCTCCTCCAATCCATATACAATTTCTTTTCTGATCATATTTTACTTTCCGGATTGTATTTTGGGATTTTGAATTAACCAACAACTGAATATTATAGTTCTTAATTTGAGTTGCTTTAAAATCAGATGATAAGGTAAAACTCGCAAATCCAGATACTGTACCAATCCAGATTTTATCGGCCTTATTAGTAATAGAAAAAATAGGACCTTTTATTTGATTGTTTGTGTTAAGTTTATCAATGGCATAACTGTTTTTGGTATAACTAATAATATATAAACCATCTGTACACCCAACCAAATAATGCGATTTATCAATTATAACTAATGAGAAAACTGATTTCCTGTTTAGCATTGACTTTAGAACTTGTTGATTCTCTGGATTATACACGTATAGCCCTTCGAATAATGTTCCAAACCACAACCTGCCATAAGTGTCTTTACTTATTGCACGGGTATAATTCACAGCCGGATTGTTGAGATTAACTGAAAGTTGATAATTTTTAAATTTTAATCCTGCATTATTTGAATAAAAAACGCCATTTCCCAGTGATCCTAACCAAATGGTGTTATCGCGGGATATATAAATACTCCTGATTTTATTGGTAGCGAGTGAATTTTCGTTTAGTTTTGAAACGGAAATGACATTTTTATTTAATTCATTTTTAGGAATATAAATAACACCATCACTTCGGGAGCTCACCCACAAATTTGATGAATTATCTTGTAAAATATCTGTTATTAATGATAATGAGTTATTATTGTTGGAGTAAACTTTTATGGGGATATATTTCCCTTTATCTTCCATTAATTTAAAAAGACCACGATCAGAAGTTCCTACCCATATATTGGCAAGATTATCCTGATATAATACGGTTGCTTCTACTTCGTTACCCTTATCAATTACAATCTCATCAATTACTAATAACTTCTTGTTGATTATTTTTGATGCAATTATATGGTTATTGGCAGTTATCCAATAGTTGTCATTTTTGTCTTTAAAAAAAACTTTAATTGATTTGAGATTTAATATAGGTTGTATATTAAAATTTGTGACATTACTACAAATATTTTTTGCAATTTCATCTGTAAAAAGATTTTTTACTGCATTAATTTTCCATAATCCTTCTTTGCTACTAATGAGAATCTCACCATCAATGTATTTCATTGACAGAATGGTGTGTCTGAAAATAGATTCTTTGGAGGTGTATTTATTGAGGTTGAAAAATTTCTCAGTTACCGGATTAAAAACTGAAACACCTTCGATAGTTGATATCCAAATATTACCAACGGAATCCTGTAAAATTGATTGAATATCATCACCGCAAAGGTCATTCTGAGCATTACCTCTGTAATATGATTTTATATTAAATCCATCGTAACGATTTAAACCATAGTGAGTTCCAAGCCACATAAAGCCGTTTTTGTCCTGAAAAATAGCCATTACGCCATTTTGAGACAATCCTACTTTATTATCAATTTTTTTAAAGGATAATTCTTCATTAATTCCATGTGCTATGGAGAAATTAAAAATAAAGATAAAGAAGGTAAGTAGTTTATTCATTAAAAGCCTATTTCTTTATAATATCGGTTATGATTTAATTTAAACAAATATCGTGATATTTATTTAGATGACAAAATCATATCTTTTATAAACAAAAACGGTACTAATTGGATGAGCCTTTTACCAATAAAAACAAACTTTGTTGGATATAAAATCAATTAAAGAATCCGTAATTTATTTTTTAATATATCAAAGCTGGAATTTTCAATTTTTAAAATCATTGAGCTATGACTTTTTAAAGTAATCACCAATTCGTTATTTTTTGTACTGTAATTACTTCTGGTTGTTGGATTGATTATTTTGGTATCTGCAAATCCATCGATGTTGAAGTTTTTTTCAGTTTCATCCCAATTGAAAAGGGATATAAAAACACCATCTTCATTTTCTGCCAGCATTACATTAAAAGCATCTTTTTTGTCTTTAGCATGATTCCACATATCTAAAGGAATGAAGCGGGTTGCTGTTTTAAAAGCGAAAGCATTGTCAATCAGCTTCTTTCTTTCAGGTCGCAAAGTCAATAAGTTATCGCTACTTATTTTTGGTCCGCCATACAATGCAACATAGTCGCTCCACATTTTGGCTTCGTCAAAAGTGGTGTTTCCGCCAAATTTATTTTCTCCCCAGGCTCGCCCAGGTTCTTCATCATCTTTATTTCGAACGACCAAATAGTCTGCATCGGCATGTACAACAGTTTGATTGAGGTAGAAATTACCCATATTTTGCATAGAACAAGCTTCATAATAATCGAAGGTTGGACAAATATCAGCACCAGTTCTAAGTCCATCAACAATACCAAAAGTTGGTCCGAAAATTGCCGAACATCCAAGAAAATAAGCATCGCCAATTCCTTCGCGCATGGCTAATAATCCGGCTCTTGTTCTTTCCACACTGGTCATGCTGGTATTATATGAAACAACTTTTGTAACTACCTTTTTACCTAAACCACAATTGTTTCCATGTTCAGCCATTATACTTTCGAGCAAACCATAGCGCATAAAGTCTATTTTAAAGTAGCTGTAACCCCAGTCGTTTTTAATTGTTCGTAATATATTTTTCATGTATTCGCAAACTTCGGGATTTGAATAGTCATAATAAATATATTGCATAAAAGTATCACCTTTATCTATGGCCTGACAAATTAGTTCACCATCCTGATCTTTCAAAAACCAATCGGGATGATTCCTGTATAATTCAGAATCTTTGTCACCTCTAAATCCATCCAAATGAATGCCAGCTTTATAGCCTTTTGATTTTGCATAATCTGCAATTGCTTTCATTCCACCTTGCAGGTTTTTCCTAACGCTTAAATAGTCGCCACGAGCAGTCCACCATCCGCCATCAATTTGGATGATATTTGCACTTTTTTCTTCTGAGTTGAGTTTGTCAATATTTTTATAAACATCTTTCGTATCATAAACTCTACCGTAATAATCCCATGTTGACCATCCTTTCAAATTTACTGGTTCTTTAGGTTTAATATTATGCTCTTTGGCTATTTCGGTGCCGTAATTAAACATTAAATCTTGCCACGATTCACCTTTTGTAAGAATTATTTTTTCGAATTCAATTGTTTCGCCGGGGTTGATGGGTTTATTTTCACCCACAGCTGTAATCACAAATCCTTTCTTACTATAATGGATGTAAGGCAAAAAAGTATTCCATGTAAGAATTCCAATATTTGAATAGCTTTTCTCATTTTGTTTTATCATCAAAAAAGTCCCGCTTTTACTTTTGGTGTCTGAGGTGGTGGATTGTTTAATAGGAGTGCGACCCATACAAGTTCCTCCATACATAAGTTGTGCATTTTCATTTACCGATATTTCGGGTTGAATTTCAACTTCAATAGAGTCAATTCTGTCAATCTCCTTTCCAGTATTTGTAAGTGAGATCCGAACATACTTTTGTCCATCCATACCATTTTCAATATGAATAATTGATTCAATACTTTTGTTGTCGGAAAACAACGTAACATGAACCATTTTGTCGTTTGAGGCAACACAGCTTTGCATTAAAGCAACCAGACCAAAAACACAACTCACGAATCTAACTAATTTCCACATATACTTATTTTTTTATACAGTGCAAATATATAGTATCGAAAAATAATGTACCAATCAAAAAAGTCTCAATAACCATGTTATTTTGTTTCAATTACTATTTGTTTTTTAAAATTGAAACAAATTCACTCTATAAATGAAGTTTTTTGAATAGGTTAGTTTATCAACTAAACTATATCTTTGTGCTTTAATAATTATTATTTATTTGATTAAAAATCTATTTTATGAGAATTACATTGACTGTCCTTTTTTGCTTAAGTTGTTTTTCGTTTTTGTCTGCTAAAAACAACCCTAAATTTGTGTATAATAACCATCCTTTAGTCTTGACAGAAAATTCATTGTCTGATGGCTTGGGAGCATTTAAAACAGAAGATTTACCGGTTGTTAGTCCTAAATGCAGTATTGAATTAAAAAAGGATGCAACTCCACTAACTCAGAAAATGTGGAAAATTGCACTGCATGATGTTGAACTAAACTTGATAACCAACGATTATGGGACTTATTTTGCTGCGGGACGACGTTACACCGATCGTGTTTATACACGAGATATTTCTTATGCAGGTATTTTGGGGTTAAATGCACTTTACCCAAATGAGATGATGAAATCTTTGAAGGTAACACGGGATGTCGTTTCCAAATTGGGATACAAAGTCTCCAGAGAAGAAGTTATTAATGAAATTAATGCTCCATGGGAGGTAATTGCCGAAGACAAAAAAGATGTGATGGCTACATACAAAAGCAATAGCATAACACGCCGTACAGATGATGTGGTGTGGATTTGGGCCGTTGATGATCTGTTCAAATCTCATCCTGAAGTGGCCGATTGGAAATGGTTTTACAACAATGGAAAAAAGAATTTTGATGAACTTTATGCACCATGGTTTGATAAAACGGATGGGTTATATAAAGCTCAAAACACATTTCATGACTTACAATCAAGTGCATATCCCAAAGGTTATTCGCAAGCTGATTGCGTTTTATTGAAAAGCACATCAACCAATTGTCTCTATTACAAAGCATTATTATCATTGGCAAATGCAGCCAAAAAATGCAATTTACCCGAAGAATCAAAAGCATGGAATCAAAAAGCTAATGCTCTAAAAGCTGCCATAAAGAAAGAATTAATGTTGCCGGATGGTACATTTACGTATTATAAAGATAGATATGGTAAAGTAATGCCAAATCAGCATAATCTGGGTACTGCATTTGCAATTACTTTTGGAATAGTTGAGGGTAAAGCAGCAAAAAAAGCTATCGACAACTATCCTACATCCGAATTTGGCACACCTCTTCAGTATCCTTTTATGGATAATAAAGGCGATCACAATCAAGCCTCATGGCCATTTTGCGATACATTTTTCCTTATAGCCAAAGAAATTGCTGATGGTAAAGATTATACGGGTTACAATGCTGCCTTGCTTGCAAGAACTATGGGAACAAAATTAGAACCAAATAAAAACCCAGAATGGGGCGGATTTGGGTCATTTCACGAAAAAGTTCCACTTCCCTCAGGTTTAATTTCTGGTTCTGGTTCGCAACTTTGGACATCAGCTGCATTTATGAATATATGTTTGAGGGCAAATTTGGTTAAATTAAATTCAAAAAAGAAATAACATGCAAGTGATAAAACGATCAACAATATCAGTTTTATTGTCTCTTTTAATTTCGATGTCATGCTATTCAAAGGAGACCAAAAACAAAATAAAAAAAGAGAAAGATAATAATCCGGATAAGCCCAATATTATTATGATTTTGGCAGATGATATGGGATATTCGGATTTGGGTTGTTATGGAAGCGAAATAAACACACCAAATCTGAATAAGTTGGCTCAAAATGGGATGCGTTTTACGCAGATGCACAATACTTCTAAAAGCTTTCCGTCCAGAGCATGCTTGCTGACTGGCGTTTACGCGCAACAAAGTGGAATGAGCGAAAATCCAGGCACAATTAAAAACACGATTTCAATCGGTGATTTGTTGAAATCTGCAGGATACAGAACGCTGTTTTCAGGAAAAAACCACAGCAAAACGAGTCTTTACTCTTTTGGATTTGACCGAGTTTTCGAATTCTTTGGTGGAGCAACCAATCACTTCAATCCGGGTGAACAACGTGAAGGTGAACTCGCTCCAATTTTTAAAGGTGGACCGGATATCTGGAATATTGACGACAAACCCAACCATCCTTATAATCCGCCTAAAGATTTTTACTCAACAGACTATTTTACTAAAAATGCTATATCCTATTTGGACGAATATAAAAATGAGAAGAATCCGTTCTTTCTGTATTTAGCATTTACTGCACCTCATGACCCCTTGATGGCGTGGCCCGAAGATATTGCAAAATACAGAGGTAAATACAAAGTTGGATATAAAACCATTCGTGATGCACGATATAAGAGAATGCTTGAGTTGGGAATGGTAGATCCACGTATGCAATTATCAAAACAAACTGCAATAGACTGGGAAACCCTTACCGAAGAGCAAAAAGATAAGGAAGATTTAAGAATGTCCATCTATGCAGCTATGATTGATCGTATCGACCAAAATATAGGCAAATTGCTTCAGAAATTGGAAGAGACCGGCAAATTGGATAATACATTAATTCTGTTTGCGTCGGACAATGGTGCCTGTGCGGAGAATTATGAAAAAAAGATAGGTACAAAAAATGGCAAAGGAGAAATGGGAACGTTGGCATATTGGGCTTCGGTCGGCCAAGATTGGGCCAATGTAAGCAATACGCCTTACCGGTTTTTTAAAAATGATAGTTACGAAGGTGGAATTTGTACTCCATTTATTGCCTGGTGGCCAAAGACAATTCAGCAAAAAGGTTCTGTGAATAATCAACTGCTGCATTTTGTTGACATTATGGCAACATTCAAAGATTTAACAGGAGCTACCTATCCTACCAATTTCAGAAATCAGGAAATTGTACCTATGCAAGGCGAGAGTTTTCTGCCGGCATTGAAAGGACAAACATTGAAAGAACGTCAAAAACCTATTTTCTGGCAATGGGCAAAAGGCAAAGCTATCAGGGTTGGAAACTGGAAGGCTGTATACATTAAAGGTGTATGGTCTCTTTATGATATGAAAACTGACAGAAACGAAACTGCCGATTTAAAAGAGAAATATCCGGAAAAGTTCCAAGAATTAGTTAAATTGTATGACGAATGGGCTGCAAAAAATGTTCCGACTATAGATCCAAAATCGAAAAAAGAAAATGATGATATTGATGAAATTGATGGTGGCGAAAGCAAGAAGGGTAAGAAATTAAAGAATAAAAATGAATAGATAAATATGACTGATTTAAATATATAAGTTAGCGAAATGAGATTATTAGAAAAAAATACAATTTTAAAAAATATGCAATACAACAATTTTTTGCTTGCTTCTCATGTCAGGAAGTTAAGCTTTATTTGCCTCATCGGCATTATTTCCCTAAACAATATCAACGCACGGCCTCTAATAAGCTCCTTTGGGGTGTGGGATCGAGGTGAAGCCATGGATCCCAAAGTGTATCCGTTTGTGAGGGGAACGTCGTGCGATGCACCTTGGAATGAAGTAGAAAAAAAACCTGGAGTTTATGACTGGAGCATAATGGATAAAGCCATTGAAAGAGCATCTAAAGACAATATATCGCTTTATTTCTCATTTGAAGCTGGACCAAAAACACCGGATTGGGCTTATGAAAAAGGAGTTCCAAAGGTGATTTCGGATGATAAGAGACATGAAGGCAAATTCCCATACTACCCCTTCTACCTATCACCAGAATATAAAATGTATTATCACCGTTTCCTCACTGAAGTTGCTAAACACATCAGCAGTTATCCAAAGGAAAAACAGGAGCGCATAGCCTTTATTCAAGTCAAAACCGGATGTACAGGGGACGAGTGTCCCTACAAAGGTAATGCTATAGATCCCAAATTCAGTTTGAAACCAAGCGATAATGCGTGGGGCCAGTTTCGACAAGAGACTTTTTCGCTGTATGCAAAACTTTTTAGTCAGGAATCCGGTTTGAAAATCAGCCTGCTTTTAAACGGCGTTTCGCCTGAAGAGGGAAATATGAAAGGACACGGTGATTTATGGGAATGGGCGACCACAAATCTAAAGGAAGGTTTCGGTATCAAGAACGGGGCGCTCTCCCGTGGACACCATCTGAGTGGTGAACGTTCAGCAATTACCAATTTTCTACCTTACCTCGTCGACCCTAAGGGTTTTACCCTGTTTCGCCGGTCGGAAATGGACCAAACCTGGACTAGACCGTGGTATCAGCTCAATGTGCAACTCAACTTCTACTGGGGTGCCATCAATGCCCTGAATTCAGGTCAGAGTATCTGGGATGTAACCAAAGGAGCCATGGAGGCTAGCAAGGAACAGGGATTTGATTATTCTTTCTATTTCTTCAACAAGTATGCAGGACAAATTTATCCCAAAACAGCCACTGATGCATTCTGCGCTCTGCACAAAGGTTTGGATGCCGCTGATACGAAAGCATATCCAGAGGCAAAGTTTGGTTCTGCCTCACATGGAAACGTAGAGCGTATGGAGAAAATTTGTGCCGAATATGCGAAATACGGCGCGGCTAACGATGATAAAAACGCTCTTACGCTGGGTCAGGTTGGACAACGTGGCGATCAAACAGGGTTTAATGACGTAGGCTGGGAAATTTGGCCGGACAACTACTCCAGGTTGCTCACCCAAATTGACCCCGATGATACATCTATCCCGTTATGGCGAATTGGTGGTCCAATCACCACTACATCACCCATATATTCACGGTTTGCACGAGGCTTCGAGCACGCTTCAGGAAAGGATGCTCTGTATTTCAAGCTTCATGAAGGGTTTTCGCAAGATGTTACACCAAAAGTGATGTCGATAACCGTTGTATGGTTAGACAAACAAGTTGGTTCAACCTGGAAGTTAGATTATGATGGTGGAGAAAAAACAATGAAAACTGCTTTGACTATCACGGGTAATGGAGATGGAAAGTGGCACCATGAGGTAGTAACAATTAAAGATGCAGTATTCCGCTATGGTGGAACTAAAGGTTCTGACTTGGCTTTAGTGAACACGGATGCAAAGGACGATATTTTTAGTCTAATCGAAGTTCACCGTGGCGAACAGGAAATCCCTGGACTGCTGCCACCATCTGAGAATCACGCATTCGCGGGTTATGCCAAAGGCACCAAATATGGTAAAGGTGATAAAGCAGTGAAAGGAGATAAGGGAAAAAAGGACAAAAAAGAGAAAAAGAATAAAGTGGATTCTGTTCTGGATTCAGAATGAATTTAAAATCAAAAATAGTAGATTCTATACTAAAATTAGCATGTAATAGTTACTAAAAAATCATAGTCTGAATACCTCCAATATAAAAACTTGGAATATCAGTTTGGATTATGGTGTTTTTTCAGATTGAAACAAATTCACCTTATAATTGAGACTTTTTTAATAGGTAACTATTTTGTATTTACTGTTTCTTTGAACTTTAATTCAAAAAGTTAGATTTCTATTGAATAAAAAATTGCTTAAACAATAAATAAGTTCCTAAAACAGGTTGATAATTATCATTTTAAAATATCTTTTTCAAATATTAGAACAGTAAGATATTGAAGATTTCATACACTTCTAAAATATATAATCTTAAAAATAACGACTAATGAATTTTAAATCTAATCAAAGTAGAAGTACTTTCTTATCATGTAAGAAGTATTATTCTGTGGTTGTACTTATCATGCTTTGGGCATTTTCACCACATCTCATTGCAAGCAATCAGGTTCAAAAACCAACAGAAGTCACTCAACAAAAAAAATCCATTAAGGGAACGGTATTGGATGAAACCAATGCACCTATGATTGGTGTAAGTGTTACTGAAAAAGGAACGAAAAATGGCACTATTACTGATGTTAATGGGAATTTTGTACTTAAAGTATCAACAGCAAACGCTAAGCTTGTATTTTCATACATAGGTTACAACCCAAAAGAATTTTCAGCTGAAGAAACAGCTATGAAAATTCAATTACTTCCCGCTACAAAAAATATTGATGAGGTAGTAATTGTTGGTTATGCCAGCCAGAAGAAACAAAGTGTGGTAGGATCAATTGCACAAACAACAGGTGAATCCTTAAAAACCAGAGGTGGAGTAACCGACATGTCGAATGCATTAAGTGGTTCTATGCCCGGTGTGACTGTTCTGACTCCTGCAGGAGCTCCGGGTGGTGGAGTTGGTTCTGATCCATTGATTTTGATTCGTGGTATGAATACATGGAATGATGCATCGCCACTTGTTTTAGTGGATGGTGTTGAACGTAAAATGAATGACATTGATGTGAACGAAGTTGCAACTGTATCTGTACTAAAAGATGCATCAGCAACCGCCGTATTTGGTGTGAGAGGTGCAAACGGAGTAATACTGATTACTACTAAGCAAGGAAGCAGTGGAAAACCCAAAGTAAACCTTGAGGTGAATACGGCTTTTAAATCTGTTTCCAAGGTTGAAAAACAATTAGGATCTTATGATGCTTTGTTAGCAAGAAATTACGCATTGGTAAATGAATTACCTTTGCCTATGCCTCAGGCTAATTGGAATACCTATTATACACCCGACCGCATTTTAGGTTACTTTAGAGATCAAACCGACCCATTGAAATATCCGGATGTAGATTGGGCTTCTTATATGTTACGGCCCTATACTAAAACGGATAAATACGCTATCAATATTTCCGGAGGCACAGACTTTGTGAAATACTTCACCTCTATATCCTATACTTCTGATGGCGATATATTAAATTCGGTACCAAATCCAAAAGGTTACACGCCTGAATTTAATTACAAAAGATATAATTTTCGTACAAATCTGGATTTTAACCTGACAAAAACCACGCAGTTTAAGGTTAACTTATCAGGATATTATGGTAAACAACAAGCACCGGGTTCTGGTATTGGTCCTATTGCAGGTGGTATTTACAGACATACACCTACATCAATTCCTGTTTATCCTGATGGTGTATATGGTTCTGATGAAGCGACTTCGGATACCTATGGTAATAATGTATTTCGTTTGTTACAAATCTCTGGAACAAAAAATACAGGTCGTACATCATTAACCAGTGATTTTGAACTTACTCAAAAATTGGATTTCATTACAAAAGGTTTAACAGTGAAAGCAAAATATTCGTATGATAACTATTTTACTACAACTGGTGTTGACATAACAGACAATGAAAATGTTGTAACAAAGCGATTTGATATTCCCACAAATACATGGGTAACAACTACACCTACTATTGGAACTGATGGTTTTGATGTTTTCCCAATGCCATTGGGCTACAATGCTGAAACTACTTCAACTGGAACTCAGACCCGTGTTTATTATGACATTTCATTAAATTATAATAGAAGTTTTGGAAAAAATAATATCGGAGCATTGGCATTGTTTAGCCGACAAGAAGCGGTTACCGGAACTGCATGGCCAGTTAAACGTGAAGATTGGGTTGCTCGTGTAACCTATAATTACGATGAAAAATATTTAGCCGAGGTGAATGGAGCATACAATGGTTCGGATCAATTTGGACCGGGTCATAAATTTTCACTTTTCCCATCATTGGCTTTAGGATGGAGAATCTCGGAAGAAAAATTTATAAAAGACAATATCCCTCAAATTTCAAATTTGAAAGTAAAATACTCTCTTGGCTTAGTGGGAAATGATAATTTAAAAGGGATTCAATGGGGTTATTTAACAACATGGAGAAGCTGGGACAAAGCTGGTACTGCAGATGGTGCTTTCCAACAATTTGGTTATCCAAACTTTGGTTATTCACCTTATTATAATAACATTACGGATAAAAATCTGACAAATCAGGTTTATTTAGAAGGAACTCCTGGAAATCCGAACTTACAATGGGAAATGGCAAAAAAACAAAACATTGGAGTAGAACTTGGCTTGTTCGATGGATTATTTACCGGTTCGGCTGATTTCTTTAACGAACACAGATGGAATGTTTTAATGGTTGGATCTACAATAACTGCTTATCCAATGTATGTTGGTGCTATTGCTCCACCATCAAATCTTGGTATTATCGATTCTCATGGTATCGAGTTGGATTTTAAGCTCCAAAAGAAATTTGGAAAAGTAAATCTTTGGGCATCGTATAACTGGACGCAAGCCATAAATAATATCGTTAGCAAAGCCGATCCGGAATTAGCACCGGCTTATCAAAAACAAGCAGGGTATGCAATCAATCAGAATAATACTTTGTTAACTGCAGGTATTATGAAAAGTTGGGATCAAATGTATACGGTTGCAGGTTATGATGGTTCAATAGGAAATAATAAAAATGGAATTCCGGGCGATATTTATTTGGTTGATTTTAACTCAAATGGAGTAATTGACAAATATGACTCTGCTCCTAATGGTTATTCAACTTATCCACAAAACACATACGGATTTTCAATAGGTGGTGATTATGCCGGATTTTCAGTTATGGTTCAATTCTATGGAGTATATAATGCCACTTTAAATGAAGGACCAACTTACGAGTTTATAAATAATTCTCCAACAATTACGCAACTCACATTGGATAGAACATACCAACCTGAATATCAAAATGGGAATCCGGATTATCCTTCATTATCTATTAAAAGAACATCACTTAAAGGTAATAATGTGTTGGGGTATGGATCCAGTATGAATTTTGATGCATCGTACTTGCGTTTAAAAACGGCAGAAATTAGCTATACTGTGCCAAAGGCATTTTCAAAAAAGTTTTTAATTGAGAATATGCGTTTTTATGTGAATGGAAATAACTTACTTTTCTGGAGTAAACTAGCCGTAGATATTGAAGGTGTTAGTCCCAGTACCACGGTTTATCCAAATTCAAAGAATATTAACCTGGGTTTAAGTCTCACTTTTTAAATCAAATTACAATGAAAAAATATAAATATTATATTCTAGCGACAATTTCAACCATCATGCTTTCAGCATGTACCGACTATTTAACGCCACCACTTGAGTCAGCTAAGTCTGAAGCCGATATATTTGGTAACTATAGTTCTTTTGCGGCTTATACCGATCAACTCTACACCCATGTTACAGACCCAATGTCCATGCAAGCATCAGATGCTAGTTTTGGGGGTGAAGCCATCGGTACATTGGCTTCAACAACCGGTAATCGCGCTATTATTGGTGAATATGCAAGTTGGATGGGTCGTGGATTTTTTGGAGATGGTACTAAAAATGTTGGACAAGGAGTCTGGGGTTTTGGTTGGCCGGGAATCAGAAAAGCCAATATTGGAATAAAAAATCTTGATTACCTGATGCAATCGTCAGCTACTGATGAACAGAAAGCCCTTATAAAAGGTCAACTCTATTTTTTCAGGGCTTACTTTCATTTCGAAATTTTGTCTGCGTGGGGTTCTATACCATATATTAATACGGTAATGGGAGATGGAGAGTTAGATATGCCACGTTTTTATGAGTATAAAGGTAAAAAGAATTATCAAGCTTGTACCGAATACCTGGTTCAGGATTTAGATTCAGCAATCAAATATTTACCTGCATATTGGCCAAATGATGCAACCGACAGAGGACATGCCACAAAAATTGCTGCTTTAGGATATAAAGCAAGAGCTTTACTTTATGCCGGTTCACCCCTTATGAATGAGACATCGGGCAATACTGCTGTTTCTGATCCGGATTATATGAAAAGAGCGGCTGATGCTGCCTGGGAGTTAATTAATCTGAGTAGAACTACCTTCTTGGCAGATGGTACTACTAAAGCATGTGATTTAATGTCTTGGGCTCAATATGATCAAATGTTTGCCACAACCGATGGAACACATCCATGGAAACAAGAAGTGATTTGGGGCAGATACAGATTTGTGAAAGGAAAGGCTAATTTTACCGGAGCAGGCCCTGGTAGATGTCATATTCCTGGTGGCGCCTTTGGTGGCCAACAATTACAAACAGTTACTCAAAATTATACTGATATTTTTGAAATGGCTGATGGTACATTATATAAAACAGATTATGATAGCGATAATAGTAAACGATGGGATTTCAGAGACCCCAGGTTCAGACGTAGTATATACGTGGATCGGGATATCGCAGGTTTAGATCCTACCACTAAATTGGAATTATATTCATCGGGAGGAGTTGGAGGAGTAGGTCTAACCAAATCAACAAGCCTCACACCCTATATTATTCATAAATTTTGGCCTAAAGGAGTAAACGCAATTGATGCCGCAGGAGCAGGTGCAACTGCGTATAATAACTTTGAGTATATGTGTCCTTTAATGCGTTTGGCTGAAATTTATTTAATATATGCCGAAGCAGTTAACGAAGGTTATGGCAGTCCTACCGCTAAAGCTCCGGGCGCTGATTTAACTGCAGTAGATGCCGTGAATGTCATCAGACAACGTGCATATCAGGGTGCAACATACAACGGCAACCCAATTCCATGTCCACTGGCTACTGCCGATGCCACGGCATATCAAGCTTTAGCTGCTGCAGGAGGTCCGGGAGCATTTACACGCTTAGTGTTGAACGAAAATGCTGTTGAGACAACCTTTGAAGGTCGATATTGGTATGATTTAAGGAGATGGAAACTGGGTGAACAATTCAATCAGACTCCCGTTTATGATTTTAGGTTTGATAAGAATTGGACTACATTTGAACGCGTTTCAATTGCTACACGCATTTTCGAATCGAAGCATTATTGGATGCCATTTCCATTGGCATTAACACAAATGTATAGTGATTTTCCTCAAAATACCGGTTGGTAACTAATTACTTAAAAAAGAAAGAACAATGAAAAAACATATAAATAGCTTATCTATATTGCTATGCCTTTTTTTGGTACTGCCGCTATCGGCTCAAAAAAGAGATAAAAAAGACAAAACGAAGAATGATGAATCGTCAATTGTCGATTATAAAACTCAAAAACCGACAAAAAAAGTAATTAAAAGTTTAGTGTCAGGTCAGGTTTTTGATGAAAAAGGAAATTTTGCTGTTGGTGTACTTGTTAGTGCTAATGAAGGTGCCGACCAGACGACTACAGATGCTGAAGGAAAATTTAGTATTGAAATAAATCAGGGTTCAGCCATGTTGTTTGAATTAGCAGGGTACAAGAGAGTTTCGATGAACGAAACGCATTTAAAATCTAAGTTGAACAAAGTGATTTTATCGACTGTAGGAATTGTAAATATTGATGGAGAAGTAGAATTACCCTATCAAACGCTTAATCATTACAGAACAACCGGTTCAGTTTCAGCAATTGACCCTGAGAAAGAACTAGATCGTGATTCACGTTTTAGCTTAGCAGCGGCAACCTACGGAAAAGTTCCAGGATTATTAGGAGGGAAAAATATTCGTGGGTTGGGTACATCAATAATTGTAGTTGATGGGATAAAACGTGACGAAACCTATCTTAATATGTTGGAAATTGAATCAATCACGGTTTTAAAAGATGTTGTTTCACGCATGCTTTATGGTGCCGATGGCGATCAGGGTGTTATCCTGGTAAAAACAAAAAGCGGAACTGCCAACAAAAAGATTGCGAAAGTAAACGTAGAACAAGGCGTGATGCAGGCATTACAATATCCGAAATTTTTGAATGCAACTCAATACATGACAGCTTATAACAAAGCCCAACAAAACGATGCTTCATTTGCCGGAACTCCATTAGCTACACCAAAGTATCCTCTAGCAATGAAATATGACTCACTGAATAATGCTAATCCTGTTTTGTATCCTAATAATGATTATTACGGTAGTGATTATGTGAAAAGAATGACTGATTACACCAACGTTTACACTGAATTATCAGGGGGAAATTCAACTACTCAGTATTACTTAAATTTGGGGTTGAACCATAGCAATGGTTGGACAAAAATCGGGAATAATGATTCGCACGATGTGATGAATATTCATGGAAAGGTAAGTTTTAAAGTAAATAACTGGTTGAAAATGAATTCGGAAGTAGTAGGCATTTTCGATATTACAAATACTCCTAATGTCAACACATATAACGCCAATGGAACGATAAATCTTGATTATTGGGGAAAAGCTTCTACGTATTTGCCGAATACGCAGACTTTGTTAATCCCGGTGTCGAATATAACAAATCCGGGAATTATTCCTGCGTCAAGTTTAATTGATGGTCAATACGTTTTAGGTGGATCCAGTGTTTATCAGACAAGCTTATTAGGCGATATGACCAGATCAGGAAATAACATGACCATGAATCGATTTATGCAATTTAATACCGGTTTTGATTTGAATTTGCATGGAATCACAAAGGGCTTAACCGGAAAAGGGTTGATGAGTTTGAATTTCAATAATACCTATCAGAAATCCATTCTTAATAAATATTCGGTATATCAAATGGGAGTTGTAGATGCTACTGGAAATTTCCCCGTAACTCAAGTAGGTGTTGACAATAAAACCTCAGAACAAACAAATACACAAACCTATTTCGACAGGACAATTGCAGGATATATGTCGTTGAATTATGACCGTACTTTTGGAGAACATGCTATTTCAGCTGTCTTGGTTGGAACTTTTAATCAATACACACAAAATGCTGTATTCCAGGAAGACAAAAATGTCAAAATTGGTTTGCAAGCGAATTATTCATTCAAAGATCGTTATTTACTGGATGCCGGTTTATTATCTCAGGGAAGTTCGAAATTGCCAACAGGCAATAAATTTGGATTGGCACCTTCAGTTGGATTGGGATGGATTGCTTCGAAAGAAAATTTCATGAAAGACATAAAGGCAATCGATTATTTGAAATTACGTACCTCTTATGGTGTGCTTCAGAATGATAACTGGATAATTGGTAATTACAATGGTTATTTTTTGTACCAGGATAATTATTCAATCTCAAGCAACACCACTTATGGAAATGGTGCTGCAACGAATGCAAGTGTATTAATTAACTCTTTTGCAAGTAATATAACCTGGCAAACCCGAAAAGAATTTGTTGCTGGTTTTGACTTGTCTATGTTTAACAACAAAACATGGTTAGAGGCTTCGTATTATAACAGTGAAAATGGAAATATAATTACACAAATGGACAACAATTCTCCTGCTACACTAGGAAGTATTCCAATTTTTGCAAACTTTAATACGACTGTTTATCAAGGCGTGGAAGTGGGAATTAAACATACCGAGAAAGTAGGTGCATTTTCAATTACAATCGGTGTAAATTACTTGTATTCTTCAAATAAAATTACCAAGATTGATGAGCCGGTGTATAATTTACCAACTAATATAAATCTGGAACAAGTTGGAACAAGTGATAATTCATTGTGGGGATTGACCTCTTCCGGATTATACATGCCTTCAGATTTTGATGGACTAGGCAAACTTTTAACTACATTGCCAACTCCAACTTATGGGACTGTTAGACCTGGAGACATTAAATATCTGGATTATAACAATGATGGTAAGATAAATGTAAACGACAAGCATGTATTAGGTTTGAGTGGAAATAATCAGATAGCTAGTTTTGATTTGGATGTTAAATTTGGAGGATGGCAACTTTATGCGTTGGGTATTGGACAAATGGGAGGAAAAGGTTTTACCAATTCAAGTTATTACTGGTTTAAAGGAACTTCGGCTAAGTATTCAACAGTAGCATTAGGAGCTTTCGACCCACTGAATCCAGATCCAAATGCTTCATACCCTCGTTTGAGTTTGAGTAATGGAAATAATAATTACAATAATTCAACCTTTTGGATGTATGATAAAAGTAACTTCTCACTTTCAGTAGTGCAATTAGGTTATAACTTTATGTTTAAGCAAAAATCAGCTATTTCCGGTTTAAAGATTTATGGCAGAGGCAGTAACTTATTGACTATTGCTAAAGATTTGGAAATTCAGAAACTGAATTATCAATCTACCCCACAAAATAGAACGTTTTCGTTAGGATTAATTGCTTCATTTTAAAAATTAGAATTATGAAACTGAAATATAGTTATAAATTTATAGTTCCTTGTGCTGCTTTATTGATAGGGCTGACTTCGTGTACCGATTTTTTGACTGAGAGCAATGAAAATAGCCGGTTAACTCCTGAAGTTGAGTGGTCATCACCTAAATCTGCTGAGGGTGTTCTGCTTGCCGTTTATAATAACTTACCCTCTGATTATACAGCCAAAGAGGATTGGGCAACAGACGATATGGTTACCAATTTACTGAATGACGCAACTGTATCAATGGGAACAGGTGGTTGGACTTCAACACAAAACCCATTGAGTAATTACAATGATATGTACAAAAATTTTACTCAGATAAACGACTTTTTAGCTCATGTGGATAATGTGAAATGGACATTAGAAACCGATGCCAAAGGTGACACTCTGAATGCCATGTATGTCAAACGTCTTAAAGGTGAAGGGTATGGGTTGCGTGCATATTGTGGAAATCAATTATTGAAAATGGTTGGTGGAGTTGATGAAAGTGGGAATTTATTAGGGTATCCTATCGTGAATACGGTTGTAAAAACCATAGCTGACGGACAACTACCTCGTAATACATACGCAGAATGTGTAAAACAGATAGTTGCAGATTGTGACTCAGCATTTAATAACTTGCCTTTAATTTATTCTGACGCCGGTTTAAGTGCTAATCAAAAAAGGGTTCTTGGTGTGCAGTTTGCCAATCGTATCAACGGGAAAGCAGTTAAGTTGATAAAATCGTCAGTTGCCTTAAGAGCAGCAAGTCCGGCATTTGCATCAAGTGGCGTTACATGGCAAGAAGCAGCACAATATGCAGCCGATGTAATGAATCTCAATAGTGGTTTAACCAAAATGGTGGCAAAAGATGAACAATTCTACCTGCAGGTAGATGCACCATACTTAAATTCATATACTGAATGTTTTTGGTACACTTCAAATACTAAATTAAGTTCCACACGGGAATCTAATAACTTTCCTCCATCGCTGTTTGGAAAAGGACAGATTAATCCTTCTCAAAATCTTGTGGATTGTTTTCCCGATAAAAATGGTTATCCAATTACATCAGGCACGACTGTTTACAATGCAGCAACGCCATATCTTAACAGAGATCCACGATTAACCATGTATATTTATTACGATGGAGCAAAAACCATCGGAACTGTTGTAACTATCAGAACTGCAAAAGGTAATACAGTAGACGCCAAAGATTCTGTAGTAACTTCTACCAGAACATCTTATTATATGCGCAAATTAATGAACGAAGGAACTCTGTCAGCCCTAGCAACTGCGAAGCTAACAAGTGTTGCACATACCTATGTTTATGCGAGATATACAACGGCTTTGCTTAACTTTGCAGAAGCTGCTAATGAAGTTGGAGGTCCTGATTATACCATTGGAGGTTTTACAGCTCGTCAGGTAATTAATGCCATTCGTACCAGAGCTGGAATTGTTGGTACTGCTTATACTGCCACACTTACAGGAGAAGATGATTTTAGAACGTTGATTCATAATGAACGTCGTATAGAACTTTGTTTTGAAGGATACCGTTTTTGGGATTTAAGAAGATGGGTAAACGGAGTAACTGATGCAGTTGGATTAAGCAAACTGAATGAACCTGTTGCTGCTGTTTCAATTAATTCAGAAGCCACTGTCTTTACTCCTATTCCTGTATTGGAAGTACGCTCTTATCAACCTTATATGATTTATGGTCCAATTCCTTATAATGAAACTTTAAAATATAACATAATACAAAACCAAGGCTGGTAAGTGATAAATCAACAAAATATATACTTATGAAAAAGATAATATTAAGCTCAATTTTAGCTGTGTTTTTGATTTCGGGTTGTACCAACGATCCGAATAATTTTCCGAACTATACAACACAGGCTGTTTATTTTCCCTATCAATATCCTGTTCGTACCCTTGTTTTAGGCGAATCTACGGTGGATAACTCCATCGATTTGCAACACGCATTCAACATAGGTGCTTGTATTGGTGGAATGTATTCAAATGACAAAGATTGGAACCTTTCTATTGGATTAGCTCCTGAATACTTGAATTATTTGACTACTTTTCAAATATCAGACCCTAATGGAACGTTGACAACAGTAAAATTGATGCCATCAAGCTACTACAATCTTGCTACAACGAGTGATTCAACTATAGTTATACCTAAAGGTAGTTTCTCCGGACTTCTGAGAGTTAATTTGACAGATGCATTTTTTAATGATTCAAATACATATAAAACACTTTATGTACTACCAATCAAAATTAAATCTGCTTCAACAACAATCTTAAGTGGTATCCCAAATGTTAGTTTACAACAAAATCCATATCCAAACCCTGTTTTATCAACAGATTGGAAAACAGGTTATGCCCCAATGAACTTTACGTTGTTTGCGGTTAAATATATAAACCCCTGGCACGGCACATTTTTCTATCGTGGTAAGCAATATAAGAATGGAGTGTTGGATAACACGTATCACAATTTGGATCAGGAGTTAAACGCAACATCGTCGGTTGCCACAGCAGGTTTTACAAAATGTTTATTGAAACGTATGGGTACTTTTGTCAGCAGTACGAATGTATCAAAAATGACATTCTCTGCTGAAACAAATGGAATTGGTGATATTACAATATCAAGCGCAAATGGTTCTTTATTAGGTGTTACCGGTACAGGAAAATATTATAAATCAAATACTGATTTTGCCAAAGATGATAGTAATGCATGGTTGTTAAACCCTAAAACTGGTAAGAAAACGCCACATTTAACTATGACTCTCGATTATACCGTTACCGGAATATCTGCCGGAAATACTTATCATTTTACCGACACATTGGTTATGCGCGATAATGCTATGGTCTTTCAAACATTTGCCCCCTATTTGCCTGCAGCTTTGACGCATTATTAAACATTATTACTTTAAGTAAATAAAAAACTTCCACTAAGACTTAATTGGATTAATGGAAGTTTTTTACTTTATGGTAAAAAAATTAATACAGATCCATGAAATTCAACAAATTATTACTACCTGCTTCCTCATTATTAGTGTTGGGTGCAAATGCAGAACAAAAAGTGGATAATGTAAAACCCAATATCATTTTTCTGTTGGCTGATGATATGGGATATTTTGAACCTGTCTGTTATGGTGGCAAAGTGATTGAAACACCTAATATCGACAATTTGGCGAAAGGCGGAATGACGTTTACAAATGCCTATTGTGGTTCCAATATATCGGCACCTTCCCGTTGCGCATTGATGACAGGAAAGCATACTGGACACACATGGATTAGAAATAACCGCGATATTGGATACGAAGATGGGAATGTGCCATTGCGTGCAGCCGAAGTAACCGTTGCTGAAGTACTAAAAAGTGCTGGTTATACTACCGGAGCTTTTGGAAAATGGGGATTAGGTGCACCGTATTCTGAAGGTTCAGCTATGAATCAGGGTTTTGATAAATTTTACGGGTATTTTGGACAAATACATGCACACGATTATTTCACTTATTATTTACGTGATAATGAAGACTCAGTTGTTATTGCAGGCAATTTAACCTTACCACATCAAGAATATTCTGCAACTGTGATTCACAATAAAGCCTTGCAATTTATTGATACAAATAAGGACAAACCATTTTTTCTATACTATTGCACCACCTTGCCACATGGACCTTACGATCAACCAGATGGTGATTTGTTAAACTATTACACTACAAAAACAGGCAAACCAAAAGGAACAGCTTCGAGTATTGATTTTTCTGTTCCAAAATACGCTGCCATGACTGCCCGACTTGACCAGCAGATTGGAGAATTAATTGCAAAACTAAATGCACTAAATATTTTAAATAATACACTTATTTTTTTTGCCAGTGACAATGGTACTGCACTTAAACCTGCCGATGACAGTTATCTTAATACAGGTGGTTCACTTCATGGCAGAAAAGGAGATTGCTACGAAGGTGGAATAAAATCACCACTAATTGCTTATTGGAATGGAAAAATTGCTGCCGGAAGCAAGTCGAACTATATAACATCTACTTATGATTTTCTGCCAACCTGTGCCGAACTTGTCAATGTTCAAAATCCCGAAGGAATTGATGGCATATCAATCCTTCCAACGCTTTTAGGCACACCTCAAAATCAGGCACAACACGACTACCTCTATTTTGAACGGGATTCTTACCAGGGAATCAGAAAGGGTGATATGAAAGCAGTTATTTTGAATACACAGGACGGAAAAAAAGCTGTTGAAATTTACAATCTGGCCAATGACCCGAATGAAACTATCAATTTAGCAACTTCATTACCAACTCTGAAAGCTGAATTTATTCAAATATCAATAAATGCAAGGACTAAATCTGAATTGTTTCCACTTATCAAAAATGGTTATGATGTGGATTATACAGGTGTCAATACTACTTTTGATGATTCTTCTCTGGATTATTTTTATCCAAATCCAACCAAGTCTGTTGTTTACCTCAATTCAACGGAAAATATCAAAAGCTTTGAGCTGAGTGATTTAAGTGGAAAACTATTTATGAAAATACAAAAACCAACTGGAAATACTATCGACTTAAGTCAATTGCAGAATGGAATGTATTTTCTTAAACTTTCGGTTGATAATCGTTTTATTGTAAAAAAAATAGTTAAGGTATAATCTATATAAATATCAAGTTTGCTTACATTGTAAAAAAGTTACTTTATTAATCTTATAAGCATAAAATCCATATTCAAAATGAAAAAAACGATTATCACTCTAATTTTTGCAGCAGTGCTCGTGCCATTATTCGCCATTGGCGTTGATTATAAACCGCTCGACAAGCCTCAGTATAAACTTTATACAATTTGTGCCGGTAAAATACCAAGCACTTCGGATGAGGATTTACGTCTTATCGCTAAAAATTTCGAATTCTACCACGGCAAATTTACAACAGAACAGGCGGATGCTATTCGCAAAATTAATCCTGCATTCAAATGTTTAACTTATATCAATAGCACTTACACTCGATCTGAAGAGGATGTTCGTATTGTGGAATCAAAATATCGTGAAGGTTTGTGTATGATGTTAGCAGCCAACTTACAACAATCGATTGATGCC
Organism: Paludibacter sp.; assembly: GCA_037132235.1. Classification (GTDB taxonomy): domain Bacteria; phylum Bacteroidota; class Bacteroidia; order Bacteroidales; family Paludibacteraceae; genus Paludibacter. The sequence continues at coordinate 49,194 of JBAXPM010000003.1, read as the reverse complement.
AATTGTACAAAGTTTAGTGTAGCACCTTATGTAAACGAAAAACGGAAAGCGAAGAATCAGACAGCAATCGCCATCCGTGCCAGTACGATAGAAGGAGATTTCTCATCGTATGAAAATGATAAACCCAGTACTCAATTCTACGTTTTCTGGATTCGTATTGGCGATGAACTGATGCGTGTAAATAAGTTCGATGCTGTCTCTGGAGAAATGGAAGTTACCCGTGGATTCTCCGGATCTAAGCCGAAATTACACAATTCGGGCGACAATGTTTTCTCACCACTCTATCTTGGATTTGAGCGCATTAAATTAAACCGAGAAGATCAATTAACGATGGGTGGCGATAAATATCCGGGCTTTCATCCTGGTGGCCCGGGAAAATTTCTTCGATATGTATTAGATCCATGTAAAGATACCTACCAGTTTCAGGCCGATATTGTGTTGCAGTTGATGCAAAAAGACCGTGTAGATGGCGTCTGGCTAGACACTTTCAATTGTGGCGTTTTCAATATAAGCGATTGTCTCGGACGTGCGGCTCGGCCTTGGGATTTTAGCAAGAACCAAGAATATGCCTTGGATGATTTTCGCTTTGGACAGGAGAAAAAAATTACATTTATTCAGAATTTTATCAAGGAAAAACTTGGTAAATATCCAATATTAGTGGCTAATAATCTGAATGATGATTATGAAATAGGTAAAGGTGGAATGAAATTGCTCTTGATGCCTACCGAGGTAAAGCCTCGTCCACTGGAAGCTTTTTGTATGGAGGGTGGATTGGCCATCCAAAAAGTTGATAAATGGAAAAGCCGCATTATGGTGCTTATGGATGCCGCCCAAAACGGACTTGCTGCTGCGCCGGTTTGGGAGAATGCAGGTTCTGTAAGTTTTAATTCGGAGACAGATACCCCTCTACGTGATAAAGCTGAACGCTTTGGTTATGCCAGTTTCTTGTTGGGCGTAGAGAAAGATAGCAAAACCTTGATGGGCACTTACGCATTCTATCAGGCGGAAGGTAAACGTTTCGTGAAAATACATCCCATGTACTATTATCCTATTGGATTTCCGATTCAGACTGTGAAACCTGAGTCGATTGACAACTACCTTATAAAAGATCTACCTGTTTATCGTCGATCATTTACCAAAGGTCTTGTCTTGGTGAACCCTTCAGATAAAGAATGCGAAGTGAAGCTTGATAAATCATTCCTTGATCCGGATACTCACCAATTGGTTGCAACAGTAATAATGCCTCCCAGCACTGGCAAAATACTACTTAATAATCCATCAGGGAAATAAAAAAAATAAGAAAATCTAATGAAAAAAAAAGCACTCTATCTGACTCTGCTTATCCTAACAGTTTTTGAGTTAACTGCAGGTTCTAAAAACAATAGAATTGCAGAATATTACCCACAAATAATCGATATTTCGTTTACTCCTACCAAACCCACCTATACAGAGAAATATTGTGCAGGACTATTTTCTGATGCCGGTTCATGGATTGGCTTCACAAATCCAAGCGCAGACAATTGGGTGAATGGCTTTTGCGGACCTTTTACTATTGATTCTCGCTATTGGATTAGCAAGTCAATTGCTGAAATTGGAGTTGAAAAAAATGGTAGAAAATTAAGTTCAAATCAGTTCAGTCGCGATAGTGTATGCTATTATCCGGGGTCTCTTTATATGAGCAGTACATGTGAAGGTATTAAAATAGAACAGCAATTATTTTTTGTGGATAAAAACCATTCTGTTTTACAGCTAAATTCAAATCATGTAAAATGGAATATAAATTCTACAATCTGGTTGCCAAATTTTACGCTCAAAAAGGAAAACAACAGCATTGTTGTTCAAACCGAGAATGGTGAAATTCTTTTAGTTACATTTCCAAAAAGCTTCAAGTTGAACGTAACCGACAAAAGCTATACAGCAACAAGTTCAAAGACTTCGGGTTGTGAATATGTGATGATTTCTTTTTTCAATAACCCCAAAGAAAGAAGTTTAGCACTTACCAAATCAGAAGAAATACTTAAAAATCCATCCAGAAGCATAATTCAGTCAAAGGATCGTTGGAATGAATACTTGTCAAAAACCTTACGCAATGACATGCCAAAAGCGTATAATCGCGTGGCAGTAAAAAGCGTAGTTACCCTGATAGCAAATTGGCGATCAGCAAAAGGTGATATTTTGCACCAAGGTGTAATCCCTTCCAACTCCAATAAAAATTTCAACGGATTTTGGGCATGGGATTCGTGGAAACATGCCGTGGCGCTTGCACATTTCGCACCAAATTTGGCGAAAGATCAAGTAAAAGCCATGTTTGATTATCAAACTCCCGAAGGAATGATATCCGATAATGTTTTCTCCGACAAAAAAAGAAATAATTACAGGGATAGTAAGCCACCATTGGCTACATGGGCGGTTATGGAAATATACAATCAAACCAAAGATTTGGAATTTCTCAACGAGATGTTCCCTAAATTGCTGAAATACAATCGCTGGTGGTATAGCTTTCGTGATCACGACCAAAATGGTATTTGTGAATATGGTTCTACAAATGGCTTAGTGAAAAATGCCCGTTTCGAAAGTGGTATGGACAATGCCGTACGATTTGATAGTGCAAAAATAGTTCAAAACGGAACGAATGCATGGAGCTTGACTCAAGAATCGGTAGATTTGAATGCATTTCTATACCTTGAAAACAAACTGTTGAAATCGATGTCTGACATTCTAAAAATTCCTTACGATTATACCTTTGATGTTAGAAAAATGGACGACTATTTTTTTGACAACAACAAAGGGTATTATTATGATAAAAAAACGAATGGTGAATTTATAACTGTTGAAGGAACAGAAGCATTTATTCCACTATGGTCAAAAATGGCAACTCCCGAAAGAGCGGCAGCAGCTATCATGATGTATCAAAAACCCAATAAATTTTCAACCTATATTCCTTTTCCTACCGTCTGTGCAGACCATCCTGAATTCAAGTACGATAGTTATTGGCGTGGTCCTGTTTGGATAGATCAGGCTTATTTTGGAATTTCAGGTATTCGGAATTATGGAAACAAGGAATTAGCTGATATGTACACCGATCAGGTTTTTACACGCCTAAAAGGACTTACTGCTAATGAACCAATAAATGAAAATTACGATCCAACTACGGGTGAACGATTAAGAGCTCCAAACTTTAGTTGGTCGGCTGCTCACTTGCTACTGCTGTACCTGGAATATGGGAAATGATTATTATAATTGAACTCAGGTACGATTAGATACCTTATACTTAATGAATATTTAACTGACACGATATTGTGCCAAAAATCAAGCTTTAATTTTATTGAAACATTTTGACCTTAGAATTGAGACTTTATTGTATGGTTTATATATTCTTTAGTTCGTATCTTTGGCAAATTATTCACTTTTAATCTTTAATAAAACCAAAATGAGAAATACTACTTTCATTCTTCTTATTTTACTTACATTAGTTGGACTAACAGAGAAAACTTCAGCACAGTCAAATCAACAATTTGTTCAAGGCAACGACACCCTCGTAGTTTACAAAGATGTTCCAGGGCTTGCTCCCTCGGAATTCTATACTGTCAGGGTACGTTCGGCAGCAACCAACAATCAGTGGGTAGATTGTTATGCAAACATTACCAGAAACTTGTACCGTACAATAACACCGTGTGCCAATAGCCAAAGAGTTGGTGGGTATTACTTTGAAAATACAAAAAGCTGGAGCCACACCTATGCCAACATCGAGATGAGTCTTAATTCACAAGTTGAGGTTGAAATATCTCCTAAAAATGGGTTTAAAATTAATGCTCAGGATTTTTATAAAGCAGCGGTTCACCCTTCGCAGCGAGCAGATTCAGCAACCATAAGTAGTGGTAAGGTGTATTTTAAACTTCGTAATCCGGCTTCCATTACAGTGGATATTAATGGACAAATGGATGATTATCAACCAGCAAACAAAACTCCACTTGTAGATGTTACGGATCCGAATAGAATAGTTCATACCATCACTATTTTTGCCCATCCTGTTATGAATAAACCATTGGAAACTGATCCAAACGTATTGCTTGTTGATACTAACGTAATACCTCCAACAAATTTAGGACTCAAAACAATCATGTATTTTAGACCTGGAATTCACGATTTAGGTTTAAACTTTAAGTTGAAACCCGGAATAAAGTATTATATTCCCGGAGATGCTATAGTGTATGGCACATTGAATAATATTGGGGTTCCGGGAAATGGAGCTTTGGCATACGGTGACAATATTAAAATATACGGATTAGGTACAATCTCCGGTGATAGGATAAATCATCCTCTTTTAGATTTTGCGACTGCACCAACAACCAGTCAGACTGATATTTATAAAGTTATCAATATTGAAAATGCCAATAATGTCGTAATAGAAGGGGTATTTGTTGCAAACAATCCTTATCATGGAGTACATCTTTCTAGTCCATATGAAAACAACACCTGTAGATGGGTAAAAGTACTATCGTGGCGCACAAATGGTGATGGTATTGGTGATGCCAATTTTATGGAAGATTGTTTTCTTCGCACTGCCGACGATTGTTCTTATATAAAAGGAAGTAAAAAAAGATGTTACTTTTGGAAGGATTCGAATGCTGCCGTTTTTCATTTTGCCGGAATTCCAGTAAATACCAAATTTGTCATAGAAGATTGCGACGTGCTCTATCTTCGCTCAACACAAAACCGATCCTATGGCGACGGAGTTTTTGTGCAACGGATTGGTGGTGCTACCGGAGTGCAAAACGTAGATGTTTTATTCAAAAACATCCGTATTCATGATAAGCATCCCAATATACCGGTTTTTAATTTAGTCTCTTACTTCCCTGAGTTTGCGAATAACCCTACGCATCGTTTTTATGGCGTGGGTTCAAGTTTCTATGGAATAACCTTTCAAAATATTAGTATTGCGGCTGTATACGAGGGTTATGGAACAGGAAAAAGCGAACAAATTCTTGGTCATGCAGATGCACCCTGGTATGGTGGGATCGTTTTCGATAGTGTTACTATAGCTGGTAATAAATTGTCACTTTCTAATTTTTATACAAATGCTTATGTAAGTGATATTTTATTTGCAAAACCAAGGATTTTAACTTTAACCACAAGTGCCAACGTTAATCAAGGGTCTGTTGCCCGAAATCTGGTTCAAGATACTTATTTGGAAGCCAGTCCTGTTATCTTAACGGCTATAGCTAAACCTGGTTATGCATTCTCAAGCTGGAGTGGCGATGCTTCTGGTACAACAAATCCTCTGACTGTAATGATTAGAGGAAATATGAATATTACAGCCAATTTTATTGCTGCAAATATAACAGATCCTATTGTTATCGATACACCGATGTCAGGTTCATGGGTTGTTCCAGAAGGTGTTAATCGTGCAATTTTTCAGGTTTGGGGTGGTGGAGGGGCTGGTGGATCAGCTTTTGGCGGTACAGCCACAACTAATACAGCAGCCCGAAGTGGTGGCGGTGCCGGTGGTAGTTATGCCAGTGTTTCAATCAACTTAACTCCGGGTCAAGTAGTAAATTACACAGTTGGTGCCGGAGGTATTGGAGCTGCTCAGGGATTTATTCACCAAACGAAAGGAGATGCGGGTGGAACATCTTTTGTTAGTTTAAACAATTCAACTATTGCTTCAGCCCTTGGTGGGTTGGGAGGTGAAAATGTATCTGTAACAAATTTAGTTTATGCAGGAGTTGGTGGTGTAGCGCCTACAGCAGGCAATATTGGAGATGTTTTGTACTATGGTGGAAATGGTGGAAATGCTAGTTCTACAGGTTCAGGTGGCGGTGGTGGAAGTGCTGGTACCCAAGGAAATGGTGGAAGTGGCGGTTCTATAACAGCGGGTATTGGAGGAACTGGAGGTGGAGCCGCCGGTGGTACCGGGTCAAATCTAAATGCAACTGCACCTACTGCGAGTGGTTTCCCTGGAGGTGGTGGTGCAGGTGGTCTTTCAAGAAATAGTAGTCCTTTTACTTATAATAATCTATATGAAGCAGGTACTTCCGGTGCCAATGGCAAGCTTATAATCTTATTAAATCAAAGTACAGGGCTAACTACCTCAGTCAAAGAAAATGCATTTCAGATTTTTCCTAACCCTGTGAAATCGGTTTTGAGTTGGAATACAAATTCAAATTCCAATCTGATTAAGATTTATAGTGTAAATGGAGTTTTATTGCTTCAATCGTCAAACACACAATGTGGTTCTATCGATTTGAGTGGTTTGCCCAAAGGAATGTATTTTTGCCAATTCCGTAAAGGTAATCAGGTTATTCATACTGAAAAATTCATAAAAGAATAACGGGAAATTATTTTTCAAGCAAAAATGAAAATATGATAGAAAAAAAAGTTGTTCAAATAGAACAACTTTTTTTATGCAATATTTGATACTGCACTATTGATTAATCATGCATTCATTTCTGATTTGTGTGATGGTTATTTTCCTGTATAAATTATCAATTAAGTTATTTACAACTTAAGTATTCCTTTCTATTTGAACATTTGAAACAAAAACACTACAGTATTGAGACTTTATTGTAGGGTACATGATATATATGGTTCGTATTTTTGCTAACTACAATTCACTTTAATCTATTATTCGAAATAAATGAAAAAACTATTACTTCTTCAACTCATTTGGGTCTCATTTTTTACTGCGCACTCACAATTACAAAATCAGCCTGCCATACCGATTAACTCCTTCGGAATCTGGGACAGAGGTGGTGTTCTATTAAAAGACCCAACCAATGCCAAATACAACAAGTTTTTTAAGGGAAGCCAATTAGACATGAAATGGAAAGACCTTCAACCAACAGATTCTACAAATTATAATTGGGGTGTATTTGATACTAATTTGAAAGTTGCTTATGATAATAATGTACAATTGTATTTGACATTATATGTTGGTCCGGATTGTCCTGAATGGATTTACACTGCTGGAAAAGTGCCTGCCGTAACAACGAACGACTCAAAACATTCGTGGCCTAAGTATCCTTATTATTTGAATCCAAATTACTCTCGTTTATGGCATAAAGTGATTGCTGCTTTTGGCAAGCACATGAGAGAAACGATATCACTTGATTGGAATCATACTATCGCATTTTTGCAAGTTGTAGATGGATGTACTGGCGATGTTACACCTTACAAAGGAACAGTCGATAGTATTAAATACGCTATTATTGATACTCAATATGATGCTTTTCGGTTTGTGGGTTTTAGTAAATACAAAGCTGCTTTTCTCGATGGAGATCAAAACACGCGGATACCCTTGCTTTTTAACGGCGTGAATGATGAAGACCCCAATGGCGCAGCTGGCTGGAAATGGGTAACTGACAGCCTAAAAGAAGGTTTTGGGATGAAATGTGGTACTACGGTAAGAGGTGTTGCTTTAAATGGAGAATTGAAATTTAAAAATGGCTACAGTAAATATTTTATTGACCCAAAAGGATTGGCATGTTTTGGTAGATCGGAAATGGACAATGGATGCATGTTTCCATTATTCATGAAAAACCTCGACATTGCTTATTATTGGGCCATTTTGAATGGGCTGAATACAGGCACAAGTATTCATGATATAAATCAAAACTCTTCCGATCAAGTCTTTGCCCGTCCTGAAGTGATGAAATCGATGCTCTTTTTCAATAAATACGCCCCACAAGTATTTGCCTCTCAAGCCACTGGGGCTTATTCTGTTTTTCATAAAGGATTGAATGCTAATAACCCAACAAAATATCCATATCCTAAATATTCAACTTTAACACAATCTACTCTCGAACGTTATTATCGGATTTGCAAAGATGAAGCCATGTACGGTGCTAAAATTTCCGACACGGCAATGGTCGCAGCTGGAAAAGGCGATCAACGAAATCTTCAAAAAGATTACAACGATGTTGGCTGGGATATTGACGAAGGTAATTTTGAACGATTTCTTACTCAAATAGCTCCTGATTCTACTTCTGCAGGACTTTGGCGTGTGCGTGGAACGCTTACGGGCGCATCGTCTAAATACGACCGTTTTGCCCGTCGATTTGACAATGTGACGAACAGAAACACCATGTATTTTAAATTCTGGGACGATGTGTTTAGTAGTACCAACAAACCCAAAAGCCTCAAAATAAAGATTACCTGGCTCGACTCGATTGCAGGGTCAACCTGGGAGTTCAGGTATAAAGATTTAAAAGGAGTAATTCAAGCTCCAATTAAAATGATCGGATTAGGAGATAGAAAATGGAAAACGGATTCAGTAACCGTTACCGATATGGATGTGACTCAATCTGGGTTCCTTCATTCAGATTTCATGCTGGTAAATACCGATAATATTGACGATATTTTTAATGGCATTGAAGTGGATTTTGAACGAATGACAACCGGAATAAATGATATTATCGGTGATAAAGCAAATTCGTTTCAATTGTTTCCTAATCCTGTAAAATCGGTTCTGAACTGGAATACAAATGCTAATTATGATCAGATTAAGATTTATAGTGTAAGTGGAATTTTACTGCTTCAATCGGCAAACATGCAGAGTAGTTCAATCGATTTGAGTTGTTTGCCAAAGGGAATGTATTTTTGCCAGTTCTCTCAAGGCAAACAAGTTATTCAAACTGAAAAAATCATAAAAGAATAATCATAAATCACATGAAGCCGAGTTTAAGTACACTCCTTATGCTTAGTGCCGGAGCGCTGAGCAGTTCATTTATATACGCACAAAAAAAGCCGAATGTTGTGCTTATCTTGATAGATGATTTTGGCTACGAATGTGTCACAGCCAATGGAGGTCAGAGTTATAAAACGCCTGTAATGGACAGACTGGCTGCGACGGGGATGCGTTTTGAGCAATGCCATGTGCAACCACTCAGCACACCTTCACGCGTACAGTTAATGACGGGTATGAACAACCGGGAAAACTACACACACTTTGGTCATCTTGATACCACCCAAATTACGTTTGGAAACTTGTTGAAAGACAATGGATACGCAACTTGTATTGCGGGCAAATGGCAGTTGGGCGAAACTTTTGACCTTCCTGAACATTTTGGATTCGACGAATACTGCCTTTGGCATCTAAATAAAAAGGCGTCTCGCTACAAAAATCCAGGGCTTGTAATGAATGGCAAAGTACTCAACTATTCACAAAACGAATACGGACCAGATATCGTTAGCGATTATGTGCTCGACTTCATTAATCGCAAAAAAGACAGGCCATTTTTTCTTTATTATACCATGATGCTCACTCATCATCCCTATGATGCAACCCCAGACAGTCCTGATTATCTTGAACAAAAGCAGGGTAAAGGTGAGGGAGTTAGTCATTTCCCCGACATGATTGCTTATGCCGACAAATTGATTGGCAAACTAATCGCAAAGCTCGAAGAACTCAATCTGCGAAAACACACACTCGTTCTTATTCTCGGAGATAATGGTACGGGTAGAGTAACTGTATCAAAGTTCATGGGGCGTGAAGTAAAAGGCGGCAAGGGATTGCCCACGGTGTGGGGAACACATGTTCCGTGCATTGCCAGCTGGCCAAACCATATTGTCAAAGGCAAAGTAAGTAAAGACTTGATCGACGCTTCGGATTTTCTACCTACCATTTGCGAGGCAACTGGCACAACAGTTCCTGCCGAATTGAAGAATGACAGCCGCAGCTTCCTACCCCAATTGCGCGGGGAGAAAGGCAACCCGCACGAATGGCTTTATGTTTGGTATAACGACAACGGCGGTGCTGAAGCAAAGTTCGAGTTTATACACGATGCAAACTATAAGCTCTATACCGATGGTCGGTTTTTCGATGTAAGAAAAGACGAGCTTGAGAAATCACCGCTCGCCGACAACGAACTTGACGCAAAAGCAAAAGTTGCAAAAGTGAAATTGCAAGCTGCACTTAAGCAATACGAAGGACCACGAGCCGAATATTTTGTAAAGCAAGGTCAGGAGGGTAAAGGCGAAAATGAAGCTGATGAAGATTCTGGCAAAGGCAACAAAGTCAAGAATAAAGATAAGAAAAAAAACAAATAATGTTGAGAGTTGGAATACTATTCTTAAAACAAAATAAAATGAATATAACTAAAAATATAGCAACACTTGCAGCTCTTGGACTTGCTTCACAAGCCACTACTACAGCCGCAACCACTTCAAAAACACCAACTAAACCCAATATACTCATCATTCTGGTGGATGACATGGGTTACTCAGATTTGGGATGCTACGGTAGTGAAATTCACACCCCAAATATCGACCGTTTGGCTTCCAAAGGTGTTCGGTTTTCACAATTTCATAACTGTGCCAAGAGTTTTCCTTCACGGGCCAGTTTGATGACCGGTCTTTATTTCCAACGAACTGAAGTTGCCGAATTTTCGCATACGGCAACTTTGGGTGAGGTTCTTCGACCAGCAGGTTACCAAACCTGGTGGACAGGCAAGCATCACTCAAGATTCAATCCGGTAACTCGTGGATTTGACCATTATTATGGCATGATAGGTGGTGGCGAAAATCACTTTAATCCATGGAGTGTCGAAATTCCTGGTCAACCGAGACCCGATGGTAAAGCAAATGAAAAAGCGAAGATCAAACCGTGGATGGATGATTTGGAAAAAGTAACTCCCTGGCAAACTGTAAAATATGATACCGATGGTTTTACCGACAAAGCATTGAAATGGCTGGATGATTATAAAAAAGACGACAAACCATTTTTACTTTATGTAGCATACACTGCTCCACATTATCCGCTACAAGCTTGGCCCGAAGATATTGCCAAATACAAAGGTGTCTATGATAGTGGTTACGATGCGGTGCGTCAAGCCCGATATAAACGTCAGATAGGACTTGGATTAATCGATCCGAAAACATCACCACTTCCACCATTTGAAAATAAAAAGAAGAATAAAGAAGCACAACCGGAGTTGTCCGCTGAAGAGCTACACAAAGAAGCTATGAAGATGGAAATTTATGCTGCTATGGTGGATAGAGTAGACCAAAACGTAGGTCGATTGGTCAAAAAATTGGAAGAGCAAGGCAAATTGGACAACACTATCATTATGTTTTTGTCTGATAATGGCGGTTGTGCTGAGACACCCAAAACACAAGATGCAGATCCAAACGCACCAATGGGAAGTGTAGCGACTTACATTACCTACGGACAAAACTGGGCTACGGTGAGTAACACTCCTTTGCGCAAATGGAAACAAGACAGTTTTGAAGGTGGAATTGGAACGCCATTTATTGTTCAATGGCCAGCCGCTATTAAACCACAAACTGCGTGGAACCGTGAACCAGCTCATTTAATTGACATAATGCCAACTTTGGTAGCTATCAGTGGCGCAAAATATCCGGGCAGTTCAAAAGAAACCGATATCAAACCAATGGATGGTGTAAGTCTGCTGCCGGCCTTCAAAGGGAAGACATTTGCTCGTATAAACCCACTCTATTTTCAGTTTTCAAAAGGATCTGCAGTGATTGATGGTCAATGGAAAATGGTGCGTGATAGTAAAACCTGGGAACTTTATGATATGGCTACCGATCGCACAGAGACCATTAACTTAGCAGATCAAAAGCCGGAAATGGTACAAAAACTCGATGTCCAATGGTTAACCTGGTGGAAGGATTGCACTGGAAGTGACTGGACTGGAAAAGTAACAAAGGAGAAGAAAGAGAAGAATGAGAACGAAGATGATTTATAAAAAATAACAAAATAGAAACAGCAATGAAAAAAGCGGTAACATTCTCATTTTTAGTACTATTACGATTTAGCCTGCTGCTAACAGCATTCTCTAGTTTGTCAGCCGCCGAATCGGTCCGCGAACGAATCTCCATCAACGCCGACTGGAGCTTTCAAAAAAACGATCCCGCCGAGGTCGCTGGCTCACTAGATTATACCAAAATCCGTGAATGGGTACTGCCCTCCAGTGCTGCCTTCTTGAAAAATCCGACGGTACTGCCGAAACGACCCGAGGGTAACCTTGGCGCGAATGTGTCCTACACCCAGCCGGGCTTCGATGACTCAGCTTGGCGGAAACTGGATCTCCCCCACGACTGGGCTATCGAGGGCCCTTTTAAGCAGGAATATAAGGGTAAGACCGGCAAACTGAACTACTCGGAGCCTGTGTGGTATCGCAAGCATCTAATGTTGCCGGTGTCTGACTTGGGTCGGTGCATCTATTTGGATATCGACGGTGCCATGTCTTATGCCACGGTGTGGTGCAACGGTCATTTCGTTGGGGGTTGGCCTTATGGCTACTCTTCATTCCGCCTCGACTTGACTCCTTATGCTAAGCCAGGTAGTGACAATGTCCTCTCAATCCGCTTAGACAACCCGGACAATAGTTCTCGCTGGTATCCCGGCGCCGGCATATACCGTAACGTATGGCTCGTAAAAACAAATCCGGTTCACGTCGGTCAGTGGGGTACCTTTATCACAACTCCAAAGGTCTCGACAGAGGCCGCGACAGTAGCAGTGAATATTACGATCGCAAATGATGGCCCTAATCCTGCACAAGCTCTTGTCAAAACTCAGATAATGTTCGACGGCAAGTCAGTGAAAGCACTGCCAACAAAGACTGTGATGCTGCCAACAGGTGGTTCTGCAGTGGCCACTGCAGAGGTTACTGTCAATAAGCCAAACTTATGGAATACAACCACTCCTAATCGCTATACTGCTATTACTACGGTGGAAGTCGGAGACAAAGTAGTGGACAGCTATGAAACTGTTTTTGGCATTCGCTCCATACTCTTCACGGCCGACAACGGCTTTTTGCTTAACGGTAAACGAGTGCAACTTAATGGCGTGTGCAATCACCATGACCTTGGCGCCCTCGGTGCGGCTTGGAATACTCGCGCTGCACAGCGCCAACTCGAGATTTTAAAGGAAATGGGAGTAAACGCTCTGCGCACCAGCCACAACCCGCCAGCTCCCGAGCTCCTCGACCTTTGCGATGCCATGGGCATTCTGGTCATGGACGAGTCATACGATAGTTGGAAGGAAGCTAAGGTCAAAAACGGCTATGGCAGTCTGTTCGATGAATGGAGTGAACAAGACATGCGGGCATTATTGCGCCGTGACCGCAACCACCCCTCGGTGGTGATGTGGAGCATCGGTAATGAAGTGAAGGAACTCACCGATTCAGTCGTGGGCCCTGTGATGGGGGCTCGTCTCACCGCAATCGCCCATGAGGAAGATCCAACCCGGCCGACCACCTTGGGATCCAACAAGCCCGACGCCAGCTACAACGGGATACAAAAATCCGTGGATGTGATGGGGCAGAACTACCAGCGAGGTGGCTATGCCGAATTCCACCTTAAAAATCCAACAATCCCTTTGGTGGCCAGCGAAACCTCTTCGGCTCTCAGCTCCCGCGGCGAATATTTTTTCCAGACTCCGGAGCAGGTTGACGCCCAGAACAGCGCAACCAACGAGCCCACTAAGCGAGGAGGTAAGAAACCGACCAAAAACCATCCGTTTGAGGTCATCAGCAGCGTCAAGACCGAGGGAAGAGCTGACTTTCAAATCAGCTCCTACGACCGTTATGGACCGGCTTGGGCGATACTTCCGGATCAGGAGTTCGCCGCATTGGAAAAGAACCCGCACGTTGCCGGACAGTTTGTTTGGACCGGCTTCGACTACATCGGTGAGCCTACGCCCTACAACGCAGACGAAACCAATCTGCTCAACTTTACCGACCCTGTAAAAAGGGCGAAGATGGCAAAGGAAATGGAGGAGTTCAGCAAACTCAAGGTTCCGTCCCGCAGCTCTTATTTCGGTATCGTTGACCTAGCCGGTTTCAAGAAAGACCGCTTCTATCTCTATCAGGCCCACTGGCGTCCCGAGATGCCTATGGCTCATCTTTTGCCGCACTGGACTTGGCCAGAACGCATCGGTCAGTGGGTGCCGGTGCACCTTTACACCACAGGTGACGAGGCAGAACTTTTTCTAAACGGCAAGTCGCTCGGACGCAAGAAAAAGGGGCAATACGAATACCGCCTGCACTGGGATAATGTTACTTACGCCCCCGGTGAGCTCAAGGTAGTAGCTTACAAAAACGGCAAGGAATGGGCTACCGAGGTGGTAAAAACTGCAGATGCAGCCACTGCCCTAACCCTGGAGGCAGACCGCACCCTCATTGCGGCAGATCGGAAGGATCTTTCCTACGTCACTGTGACTATACGCGACAAGAGTGGAACGGAGGTGCCGAGGTCGAAAAACTTAGTGTCGTTCACCGTCAGCGGCCCAGGCGAAATCGTCGCCACCGACAACGGCGATGCCACCAGCCACGCCTCGTTCCAGTCGCCGAATATCAAAGCCTACAACGGTCTGGCACTGGCTATCATCCGTGCCACTGGTCCAGGAAAAATCACCGTGACCGCCAAGAGTGATGGCCTGACAAAAGCAATGGTGGTTATTAAAGGTCAGTGATGAACGCACAGCCAAAACCGTATCTAATCCATTCTGCCTGCAAAGCTACCAATTCCGACTGAGACCCATTGCTAAGGGAGAAGATATTAGAACTACTGCACGTGAATAGATCTCAAGTATATTCAAAACAGTATTTATTAGATTAAAGGAAGTTGTTCTATCTGGGCAACTTTTTTTATGCGATTTACTTTCAGAAATACCATCCTGTACGTTAATTTACAAATCAGTTAAACCATAAACGTGGAGTTATGATCTATTTTCAATTTTTGAAACAAAATCACTCATATATTGAGACTTTATTGCAGGGTTCAGGCACAATAATGTACTTATATTTGCAATTATAATCTTATTGTAATATTAAAATCCATTTTGAAATGAAAAAATATATACTACTGCTCCTAATTTTATCGGTCTTTTCTGAAGTTTATTCACAGCAGCAACCGGCAATTCCTATTTCTACTTATGGGATTTGGGATAGAGGTGGTTATTTTCTGAAAAAACCAACAGATACACGCTACAACTATTTCAGGGGAGTACAGATAGAATCAAACTGGTCTGATATTCAACCAACAAATTCTGCAATTAATTGGAGTACATTGGATGCAAATCTTCAAACCTGTAATACATATAACAAGTGTGTTTATATCAATATTTTAGTAGGTCCTAATTGTCCATCATGGTTATATACAGCAGGCGTACCCAAAGTACTGACTGATCAAACTACGCAATTTAACGGGCAATTCCCATATTACTTGAATGCCACATATAAAACATATTATTTTAACCTTATCTCTGAATTTGGCAAACACATCCGATCACTTTCCCCAGCCTTAAGAAGTCGTGTTGCATTTATTCAGGTCATGACCGGTTGTACCGGTGATGAATGTGCTTACAAAGGAAATCCGCTTGACACCCAATATAATATTACAGATGCAAATTGGTTGCAATTTCGATTAACAGCGTTTAGTAAGTTTAAATCAGCATTTCACGATGGAGATCAAAGCACCGTCATACCCATGCTCTTTAATAATATTGACCCTGACAACGGACAACCCGTAGAATGGAAATGGGTATCAGATAGCATAGGCAGCGATTTCGGTTTCAAAGGCAGTGCTTATGGAAGAGGACACCATTTGACTGGTGAGCTTCCATTTAAAAATACCTGGAATCCATACCAACTCAATCCCAAAGGAATGGTGCTGTTCTCCCGAGCAGAAATGGATCAAAGTTGTACGAAAACGATGTACAACTTAAACCCGAAAATTGGTTTTTACTGGGGTATATTGAGTGGGCTTAATACCGGTTTAAGTGTGCACGACCAGAGTGCAAATGCTACTGATCTGGCACTTGCCGATCCGGAAATTATGTCATCCATCTTGTTTTTTAATAAATATGCCGGACAAATTTTTCCCGCAAGCGCCACTGCAGCATACTCTGTGTTCCATGAAGGTCTGAATTCTGATAATATTCAAAAGTTTCCGGAAAAGGATTATACAAATTGCGCTATGAGTAATGTGACCCGTTACCAAAAAATTTGCTTAGCATATCAAGCCCAGGGAGCTAAGATTGATGATGCCTTAGCTGTTGTTCAGGGTCAGGTTTACCAACGCGATAAGCAAACAGGATATAACGATTCAGGCTGGGATATTCAAGAGGGCAATTATGAACGTTGGATTGAACAAATTAAGGCTGATTCAACTTCTATTGGGCGTTATCGTTTACGTGGTCCTTTGACGGTGAATTCATCAAAATACGATCGTTTTGCACGTTCGTTTCAAAGCAGTAAAAAAGGTAATACAATGTATTTCAAGTTTCACGACGAAATGTTTAGCCCGACTAACCAGCCAAAAAGTTTGAAATTCTCCATCACTTATCTCGATTCAACAGCTAACTCAACATGGGAATTCCGATACAAAGATAAAAGTGGTGTCATCCATGCGCCTGTTCAAATTACACAATTAGGCGATAAACAATGGAAAACTGTTACGACAACTATTACTGATATGGATGTAAGCAAGTCAGGAGTACTCGGTTCCGATTTTACCCTTGTCAATACAGATAACATTGACGATATTTTTAATGGTATTGAAGTGGATATTGAACGAACAATTACAGGTGTTGTCACTGAAATTGTAACTCCCGGTATATTTTTCCCGAATCCGGTAAAATCTGATTTACGTTGGAATATGAATACAAATTTTGATCAGATCAGGATTTACAGTGTAAGCGGTATCTTACTGCTTCAATCATCGAATGTGCAGACTGGTTCTTTAGATTTAAGTCACTTGCAACGTGGAATGTATTTTTGCCAATTCACAAATGGAAATCAGGTCATTCAAACCGGAAAAATTATTAAAGACTAGCTTTAATAAAAAAAGTTTATGAAAAATTCAACATTAAGCTTATTACTTTTTGTAATTCTACTCACCATAAGCATTCCTTTACGGGTTTTTGCAGATTTACAACCTGATTCAATAGTCAACAAGTATGAGGCACACAAGTATAAAACGATGGCTTATCGTTTGTTGCGTCCCATTAATTTTGATTCAACAAAGGTTTATCCGGTAGTTATTACACTGCATAACGGTCCCGGAATGGCTGATTCTACTCAGAGTTCATACAATATCAGCAATTTGCGACCGATGAACGCTTCATTTACGCAGGAACCATTAAGGTCAGATTATCCTGCTTATATTTTTGCTCCTCAGGCAAATAGTGCCTGGGGGAATGGTGAATTAAAACTTTGCAAGGAAATTATCGCCACTTTTCCATCTGTGGATATGTCGCGTATTTATGTGATGGGGCAATCGATGGGAGGAGTTGGAACATACAGCTTTTTAATTCTGGATCCAACTTATTTTGCTGTAGGTATATCCGCCTCTGGGTTAGCCGATGTAGCGGACGCACCTAAATTGATTAATAGTAATATTTGGGCAATTCATGGGAGTACAGACCAAACAGTATCATTTAAAAAAGACTCGCTCTTCTTCCAGGCAATGAAAACATTGAAAGGTCGAATGAAATTTACCACCTTGATTGGTATCGGTCACAGTGCCGAAACCCGCATGATCAGAACTTACCAAATGTCTGATACACCTGTAATTAATTATCCTGTAGACTCTTTAAAGAAAGGGTATATTACGCAAGCTGCCGGTCCGGATTTTGACCCCGAACCAAACACCATGAAATGGATGTTTTCGAAAAGTAAGAATAATTCCACGGCAGTTTCTTCTATTTTTGTAAACTCTATCTTTTTTAATACTACTACATCTGTTTTAAGTTGGAATAATACTACTTATGTAGATAGATTAGTGGTATATGACATTGCAGGAAGGTCAATAAAGGAATACTCAACTAAAAATCTAAATTCAATTCATATTAACTCTTTGAGTCGTGGCATATATATTCTTCGGCTTTATAAAGATAATGAAGCTATTATTTCAAAGAAAATTATTATAAACTATTGATAAATAGAGTATGAATAAAAAGTTTTACTTTCTATTGAGTTTCATATTGTTCTGCAACTTCTCTGTAGAATCGATTGAAAGACCTGATTGGGCAGGATTTTACACCAACAGCCCTAAAAATGTAATTGATACAAAGAAATACCCCTTTGTAAAGGGATTGGCTGGTCGGATTAAATGGAGCGATGTAGAGCCTCAAGACAGTGTTTACAACTGGAGCACACTCGACACACCAATCAATGCAGCAGTTGCAGGAGGATTTTATTACTATTTTGTATTCTGGGTAGGACCTGATTGTCCTACATGGATATATGGTAAAGGGGTTTCACAAATTATGACCGATTTTAAAGGTACAAGTGGCCCGTATCCCGATTATAAGAATCCACTCTATATAAAGTACTTTAATCGCATGATTGGTAAATTGGCTGATCACATTGCGTCACTTTCTCCTGCACAACGTAAAGTACTTGGATTTATTCAACCGGCATTCGGATCCACCGGCGACCAGCAGATGTTAAAAGGCAATGTGGTGTCGCCTGCAGGTTATACTATTACCGATCAGCAATATGCTGATATTTGTACGCAAGGTACTTTACGATATTATGAGGCTTTTAATAAGCCGGAACTGGCAAATATCAAATTCCTATTTAACATCGAAGACGCAGGTGGCACTAGTACCAGTGGCCCACAACTCTTTGCAAACTGGTATAGACAAAACTATACAGTTGATCTTCGGAAACAGCAGTTTACAGTTGCAGTAGGATATCAGGCGAATGGTGAAATATCCCAAGATAACACGCAACGACCTTCGTTTTTTGGTCTAACAGGAAAAGACCCTGACTTTGTGCGGGGCGAGTTTTCCATATATGCCGATGGAGCTATTTTCAAAGAAAATCTTTACTGGAATTACTATTGGACTGCTATATCTACGGTTGACAGAGGATTGGATTTGTGGGAACTTGACTATAGCCTCGTTACAACAGGATTATACAATCAAGGATTTGATTTTTCAAATAAATACTCCTACTTTAAGCGTCCGGAAACGAGTCCGTATGCATTTGTTGCCCTACGCGATGTGCTAGATGCTAATGATGTCAGTAGATTTCCGGTAGGTCAGTTTGGGTCATCATCGAAGCAGAGCGATACCATCCGGATTCGAAAAATTCAACAGAAATACGCAATTTATGGTGCTAAAGTCGGGGATATGGTTTCGGCAAGTACAATGGTAAATGCGGTTTACCTCGCTAATTCAAAAGCGATGAATGATGTAGGCTACGAACTCATTGCCCGAAATTATTCCAGATTTATCACACAAATTGATGCAAACAATACAAGTGTTGGATGGTGGAGAGTCGGACCAACTGACCAGCCTTATGGCCGCTATGCCCGGGGTTTTGAAAACGCCAGCAATAAAAATCGCATGTCATTTGATTTGGATGACAATTTCTTTTTAAACTCACCTACCAATAAATCGATAGAGGTAAAAATAATCTATTTAGACAGTGGAACAGAACAATTCTCATTCAGATATAATTCAAGCACTGATAAAGATAAAATAGCCCAGATTTTCACCAAAACGGACACCAAAAGATGGGTGGAGAAAATTGTGAAAATTGACGATGGTGAATTTCTAAACAAAGGAGTCAATAGTAGCGATTTTTCGTTGGTAAACGAAGATACCGAAGATGATATCTTCCACCTTATTGAGATAAAAAAGGCTTTAGCAATTTCTTCGGTTATAAACCACAATGAAGAAAAAAATTCAATTGTCTATGATCACAGGAATTCTGTTCTACAATGGTCAAATACTTCTACTATTGAGCGTATTGTAGTTTATGACATTGCAGGAAAGGCAGTAAGAGAATACTCAACTGCTAATTTGAACACCATAAACATTAGTCCATTGAAAAGTGGAATGTACGTAATCCGATGCTTTCAGAATGCCCGAGCTGTTATTAACCAGAAAATCATAATGTATTAAACTGGTTTTTAAAATTCTGACCTATTAATTTGTTAGCCCATATTTTATGAACCGTACCACACTTTTAGTTCTTATTGCATTATTTCTTAGCAGAGGATCCGTTCAATCGATTGAAAGACCTGATTGGGCAGGATTTTACACAAACGCTCGAAATAATACAATTGATACAAAAAGATTTCCTTTCATAAAAGGTGAGGCAGATCGGATTAAATGGAGTGATGTTGAGATCAATGATGGAGTATATGACTGGACAAAGATGGATGCTCACATACGTAATGCAGTGAAGGGTAAATATTATTACTATTTCGTCCTGTGGACAGGCCCTGACTCACCAGAATGGATTTATGAAAAAGGAGTACCGAAAGTGCTTACAACCGGAGGGATTAAGAGAGATTTTTATCCATTTTACCTCGATCCGAATTATATTTCTTATTTCCATCGATTCATTGGCAAACTGGCGGATCACATTGCCTCTCTTACGGAAGAAGAGCGAAATGCATTTGCATTCATACAACCGGCCTTTGGTTCAACGGGCGACAGGCAGCTCTACAAGGGCACTCCCCAAGACCCTAACTATAAAATCAGCGCACAACAATATTTAGAGTTCTGCAGCGGAGCTACGAAACGGTTTTATGAAGCCTTCAACAAACCGGAATTGAAACACATCAAATTTCTGTTTAATGTAGCCGATGAAACCGAACCCGGAAAGCTAAAAGCAAATGGTTCAAAAGCAGGCGAACAACTTTATGCTAACTGGCTTCGCCAAAACTACCAAATAGAACTGCGTAAGCAGCAATTCACTGTTGCTATAGGTTATCAGGCCAATGGGGAACTTGTTCAGGATAAGGAGCTAAGACCTTCATTTTTCGGATTGAACGGTAAAGACCCTGATTTTGTGCGGGGTGAGTTTTCAAAATTTGCGCAAGGCGGTATCTTTAAGGAAAATCCTGTTTGGAATTATTACTGGACAGCTATTTCTACCGTTGACCGTGGACTCGATCTTTGGGAAGTAGATTACGAAACTGTAAAAACCGGAAACTACGATGAGGCTTTTTCGTTTGCGAATCGATACTCCTACTATAAATTGCCGCAAACCAGTCCGTATGCCTTTATTGCTCTTCGCGATGTACTCGATGCTGCAGATACGGAACGGTTTTCGGAAGATAATTATGGCGAAGCGAAACAAAACAATGAATTTCGGGTACGAAAAATTGAGTCCGAATATGCCGCTTATGGTGCCAAAGTGGGTGATATCGATGCCACCACTACGCTGAAAGGGTCGGATTATCTCTTCGAGGCGAAAGCGATGAACGATGTTGGGTTTGACCTTATAGCCCGGAATTACAGCCGTTTCATTACGCAAAACGATGCGAATAAAACGAGTGTAGGATTATGGAGGGTAGGTCCCGCGGATCAGCCATACGGCTGTTATGCAAGGGGTTTTGAAAATGTAAGCGGACGAAACCGAATGTTTTTTAATCTTGATGACCATTTTTTATCCTCAGCAGGCAAACATACTATTACAGTGAAAATCATCTATCTTGACAAAGGAACCGGAAAATTTTCATTTCGATATGATGCAGTAACAAACCCAGACAAAACAGCTGTTGTAGTAACAAAAACCAACAGTGGCAAATGGGTGAGTAAGAACATCATCATCTCTGATGGTGCATTTGAGAATAATGGTCCGAAAAACTCTGACTTTTCCTTAGTTAATGAGGATAAGGAAGACGATATCTTTCATCTAATTGAAATTACAAAATGAAAAAAATGGATAGTGTATATTCTTTGCCTTTCTCTCCGATGAGGGTTCTGGCACTTGTTAGTTTTATTTGGATTAACATGTTTTTCTGTGTTCATGCCGAACCACCGTCAAGTGCATTTGGTGTGTGGGATCGTGGTTCGTCCTTTGATACTAAGGATTATCCCTTCCTGAAAGGTATTGCATTCAATGCAAAGTGGGCGGATGTGGAGAAACAGCCGGGCGTTTTCGATTGGAGTGTGTTGGATAAAGCCATGGGAACGGCCGTCAGCAGAAACCAGTTTATCTACCTCTCTTTGGGTGTAGGACCAGACTCTCCGGAATGGATTTACAAACAAGGAGTCCCCAGCGTTTATTGTAACGATCAGATTCACGACAGTTGGCCGGTTTATCCCTTCTATCCTTCGAAGGCATACAAAACATTTTTCCAGCGTTTGATTGCGGAATTCGGGAAGCACATCCACAGTTACCCGAAAGCAATGCAGGAACGCATCGTGTTTATTCAGGTCAAGACTGGCTGCACGGGTGATGAATGTGCCTACAAGGGCAGAGTCGTTGAGAAAAAATATGACTTGCCAACAACGTCCCCTGCCTGGCGGGAATTCCGCTTGTGGGTCTTTGATTTGTTTGTAAAAACTTTTCAACAAGTTGCCGAACAACCCAAAATTGCCCTGATGTTTAATAATGTGACACCTGATAATGAAGATGGAGGAAAAGAACGTGGATTTACAGAAGAGTGGAATTGGGTAATGGCCAACGCAAAAGGTGGTGTGGGAGTCAAGATTGGAGGAAGTGCCCGTGGTCACCATTTGAGTGAAGAAAAAACTAAAATTCAAACCTGGCAACCACGACTTATAGCGACTGAAGGCACTCCACTTTTTGCCCGTTCTGAAATGGACCAAACCTGGCAACGCGCCATGTTTGCGGTGAATTTGCCACTCAGTTTCTACTGGGCTGCTCTCACCGGCCTGCAAAATGGACAAAGCATTTGGGATATCAGCTCTGGTGCTATCAATAACTGCAAAGAGTTGGGCTTTGACTATTCCTTTTACTTTTTCAATAAATATGCGGGACAAATTTATCCAAAAACTGCTACGGATGCTTTCTGTGCACTGCACAAAGGATTGGATGCTGCCGATACCAAGGCATATCCTGAGGAAAAATTCGGTCAGGCTACTCCGAAAAATGTGGACCGTATGTTGAAAATCTGCGCAGCATATTCGAAGCAAGGTGCAGCGGTGGACGATAAGGATGCTCTGTTGCTGGGTCAGGTACGGCAACGTGACACACAAAAAGGATTAAACGACGTGGGTTGGGATATCTGGCCGGATAACTATGGTCGCTTCCTCTATCAGATTGACCCTGATGCAACGTCTATTCCTCTCTGGCGTGTAGGTGGTCCGATCACAAAAACATCTTCCATTTATTCATGTTTTGCACGTGGCTTTGAGCACGCCTCCGGCAAGGATGCCATGTATTTCAAATTGCACGAGGGCTTTTCGCAAGGCAACGAGCCCAAAGTCATGACCATATCTATCGTTTGGTATGATAGTATAAAAGGCTCAACATGGAACTTGGTTTATGATGCAGGTAAATCAGACATGAAAACAGCTTTGACTGTAACAGGAAAGGGCGATAAGCATTGGCACCATGAGACAGTTACGATTAACGATGCTATTTTGCGGCACAATGGAGCAAAAGGCTCTGACTTTGCACTCGTTAACACAGATGCGAAAGACGATATTTTCAGTCTGATTGAAGTACACCGTGGCAAGCTGGAAGTCCCAGTGATGATACCTCCTACAGATTATAAGGTTTCTGACAAAGCCCCGATGCCTCCAAAAGCAGATAAGGCAGGTAAAGATAAAAAGGCGGGCAAGAAACAGAAAAAAACCGAAAATCAGGAGTAATAATCTTTTGAAACTAATCATGAATAAATTAAAAGACGTATCAATTATTCCTAATGATAATCAGTATTTGGTCGAAAAATTCAATAATTGACACAAAAACACGTCCTATTTGAGCCTTTTTTGTACGGTTACTTCATTGGTTTCTTTATAATTTTGCAAAATACAATAGAATTACATTCAGATTAGACCTTATTTTCATTCTATAAAAACCATTTATGAAAGCCATTAAACTTTACAAGGAACGCGTTATATTGAGTTTTTTGTTTTATCAATTCATTTTTGTTATAGCAACCTTTTCTCAGTCTGCACTTCCGGTCGAGTCATTTGGCGTTTGGGATCGAGGAGGTGTAGTGAAAGATTTTTCAGATCCCAATGTCGATTTTATTAAAGGAATTGAATCCCAGGAAAAATGGGAAGATTGTGAGGCCATAAAAGACAACTTTAATTTTTCAGTTTCTCAGGCTGATATTGACAGAGCTTATGCTAATAAGGTGTACGTTCGTTTCAGTATTAATGTTGGACCCGATGCTCCATTGTGGATGTACGATAATGATACTGACTCTACCAACAATCCATATCCGCAAGTCCAAAAGATTACAACCAGTGGTGGAAATGATAAATCTGGCTGGCCATTTTACCCACAATACCTTACCACAGCATACAAAACGTATTATTATAGGCTAATACAAAAGTTTGCAGAGTTCCTCAGAAGTCAACCAGAAGAAAAGTTTAAATACATTGCTTTTGTACAGGTAAAAACAGGTTGCACGGGTGATGAGTGTGCTTTTAAAGGAAATGTTGATGTGCCGGCTAATGATATTTCGTTTGCAAAATGGGAGCAATTTCGGGTTGAGGCCTTTGATCAATTTAAAAAGTATTTCAATGATGTACCCACTCATAGGATACCATTGACATTCAACAATGTGGATCCGGACAAAGAACCACTTGCCAATAAATGGCTAATGAGTCAGGTCGACAGAAGTATTGGCTTCGGGCTTAAAGGTGGAGCATTCAATAGGGGAATTCATTTAAATGACGAACAATCTTTCGCAAAAACATGGGCTCCTTATTTGGTGAACCCCAAAGGATTGGAACTATTTTCTGCATCTGAAATGGATGGTACCTGGGAACTTAAATGTTTTCAAACATGCCCGGATATTTCTTTCTATTGGTGCGCGTTGGGTGGTATCAACACCGGACTTTCGTGTAACGATTTGAATGGGACTTCGTTAACCTATGTGCTCGCTCACCCGTCTTGTGTAGAGACCTTTAGAATGTTTACCCGATATGCGCAGCAAGTTTATCCATCCACATCCACAGTAGGTTTTTGTGTATTCCACGAAGGTTTGAACGCAGCCAATACGGTGAAATTCCCGGTGAAAGACTACGGCAATCAACCAGCAGATAGAAGTAATATTCAGCGCTATCTTGCCATTGTAAACAGTTCCAAATACAAAAACAGGGGGGCGCTTGTAGAAGATTCAACAATTTATATTACTCAGGGTCAGGTGGCTGAACGTGCAAATCTGAAAGCATATAATGATGTAGGATGGGATATTAACGAAGGTAATATTGAGCGTTTCTTTACTCAAATCAATCCCGACTCAACATCCATAGGTTTGTTTAGGGTTCGAGGTAAAATCACTACCAGTTCTATGAAATACGATCGCTTTGCGCGCTCATTCGAACATTCAACCGGGAAAGACACGATGTATTTCAAATTCGATTCAGAATTGTTTTTGGATTCCAAACCAAAGAATCTGAATTTCAAAATCATCTGGTTGGATAAAAATGCCGGATCTTCATGGTCATTCAGATACAAATCGCCACAAGGGACAATGGATGCTCAAAAAGTTACGGGCGTTGGCGATAATCAATGGAAAACAGTTTCTTTCTCTATAGCTGATGCTATTTTGGATAAAAGTGGTCGTTATGGATCGGATTGTATGCTTGTCAATACGGATAATACTGACGATATTTTCAATAGTATTGAAGTGGGAATTGAACGTGAGCTGTCAACCGGAATTGTTCCAAATACTATGAAAAAAGATTTGTATGTGCAGGTTTTCCCAAATCCGGTTGGTTCGGTTGTTAATATACAAACATCCCGTCCTATCAATTATGTTGAACTCTATGATTTGAGTGGCAAGGTGGTTCTGAGAAAAAGTGAACCACACAACAGCCTGGATATCAGTTCACTTTCGAGAGGTATTTACTTTTTAAAGACTATACTGGATAATGGCCTGACTATCAATAAAATTATCAAAGAGTAAATATTAAGGACCGAAAAACAGTGATTTTTTACTTGTAAACGAGGAACAGGAAGATGATACCTTTCACATGATTGAGATAAAGAAAAATTTATAAGTTACAAGTTATCAAGATACAATTAAAAAAACTTTAAAAACAATTATAAACAGATGAAAAAAATATTTCTCAATGGAGTAATTTTCTTACTCTCTTTTACCTTCATTCAGGCTCAAACCTTACAGCTATTGGATCATGCCGGTCTGAAACTTCAATTAGAAACTACCGGAAATATCTCTGCTGTAGAATTGAACGGTGCCGCACTTCCTTATGGATCAATGGGTGGTTTCTATTCACAAGATCCGTTAAGCTATACAAAAGTTCCACTAACAGGAACAGCATCTGCTTTATCAGCCGGGAAAATCCAACTAAAACTATCAAACTCGCTCAATGACAGTGTTACCGCAGTGATTACTGAAGGAGTAGGTTATATTGAAGTTGCAGGTGAATTGAAAGACCTTACAGGTACAGATCGCGGTTTGTGGCTGGGCTTTAATTTACCTGTGAATACGACCGGTTGGAAATGGGGCCAAACGCTCAGCATTAGCCCTGTCATCTCTGCCGCAGCTCCCGGCTTTAGTGGGTCTAATGGTTACGAGGTTCCGATTCCCGCCGTGTGGAGTACCAACGGCGGAATCGCGCTGTGTATCCCACCGACGAATCCGTGTGTGTTTCAAATGAGTGCCGATGCCAACGGCCTTCGCGTCCAGATGGCTTTCGGTTTGTCGCCGATTACGGCTAAATTTCCCTCGAAGGCGCCCTTCCGATTCCGCATCTACAGCATCGACGGCACGTGGGGGTTCCGCGACGCACTGGCAAAATACTATGACTGGTATCCCGATAACTACAGCATAGAGCCATCTGCCATGAAGCGGCTCAACCATAACCGCGATTGGTTAACCATGAATTATGAGAACTTGGACCCTAGTAAAAATGACATGACCGGTCTGGCCTTTCCTGCCGTAAAACAGTATTGTGCTTACACCAAACTCACTGCGCGCCCTCAAGGCATGACGGGTGTGGAAACTCTCTTGGCTACAGATACCCAAGGCTACCTTGCTGCAATTGCCAAATGCACCGACATCATGCATTACAATATGAAAGGTGCTGTCAATCTTCCGTCGCTGATTGAGGCGCGGTCAGCTATCAGCAACTGCGTCACTTATCACCCGGACGGAACATGGAGCATGCAAATGGACCCTGCAGCGGGGACGCTCGATATCGGTCACAATGTCAGTCCCAACCTTTATAAAGATGCCGCTCACCCGAATTCGCCGGTTTATGGCGATATGTATCTGCGCAGACCCGGAAAGCTCCTTGGGTTTGACCCCAATTTTACCCACATGCACTGGGATCTCACCGGGGGGAGGAGCATGATTGTCAACTACCGTCGCGATCATTTTGCTTATACGCAATATCCCCTTACCTTCGATCAGTTGGGGCGTCTCTGCCTTCCTACACAGTTTACGAATTACGAGCTGTTTGAATCTTTCCGTTTGTTGAAACCGGGCGGCATGTATCATGAGGCGGCGGGCATGCAGGATTTCAACGCTAAAACTGCAACAGAACTGCTGGGCGGCCAGAGCCGGGTCGGCATGTTCTTTCTATCTTCTCAGGTGGCCAGCGCTTGGAACGAAGGCGGTGAGAAGTCTCACGCTCTCGGTGAATACGATTTATATCGCATCTTTATGGGTCGAAAATCTTATCGGATTGCTTGGGGACCTCCTGCGTCCCTCGTCGGGTTCGACCGGTTGGGTACTATCAAAAGAGCTTTGGCGGATGCCACTGCCTTCGGCTTTGCCTGTTGTCCCGACCCTCCCTATTTCTACCCGACCACCCATCCTAACTACGATCCCGCAGCTTATTCAGCGTGCAATGGACTGATTAATGTGGCGGAGCATCAGGCGCTGTGGACCAGTTACATACCTGCCAGCGAGGCCATTCGTCTTGCGGGTTGGGAACCTGTCACTTATGCAACTTCCACTTCAAACCTGGTTGAGCTACAGCGATTTGGCCGTGGTGATTCAGTTTATATAACGGTCTGGGGTCCTAATCCACCTTCTACGGTTGAAATTGAAGTAGATTCCACCGGGCTTGGACTAACAAACAATCCTGCTTTTAGTGAAATCGTATCAAATACACAAATTTCGGTTACGAAAAGCACGAAAGGTTGGAAATTGGCATTTTCGATGGAACAAAATATGACACGCATTATAAAAATTATAAGAAATGGTTCGCAAACAGGCGTAGTGACCAGCACCATTTCTAAAGACAATGATGTGCAACTCTATCCAAATCCAACAAATTCGATTATCAACTTAAAAAGCAGTCATGAAATTAAAAGTGTTGAGGTCTGTGATTTGAGTGGAAAACTAATCATGAAAACAATTAATCCCAAAAACAGTGTTGATATAAGTTCAGTTCAGAAAGGAATGTACTATTTAAAGATTTCATTGGATAATGGTTTGATTGTAAATAAAATTATCAAAGAATAACTAAAACATAAACAGATAATACACTCATGACCAAAAATAAATTTGGATTTAAAATGGCATGAATATAGAATTACAAACACCTCTCTATTCCCCCTTCGGGGGTTAGGGGCTTAATTATAAAACACAATGAAACGAAACACATTAATAATCGCTTTTACGCTTTTAGCAAGCATCGCATTTTCTCAAAAAAGCAACGACCGCATACCGGGAGTTTTCCCCAAAGATGCTTGTGGTGTATGGTGCTGGTACTCATGGGGCGGTACACCCAATACCTGGAATGGCAAAATTGAACCCAACGAAACCTATTCGAAAATGCGAGGTGTTCCGATTGTTGTTGGATGGAATGAGTTAGAGCCTAAAGAAGGCGTTGTAAACTGGGATATTATTGATAATGTTATTAAAAAAGCCGCTGCTCACAAAAAGTATGTCTTTACATTGATCTGGTTGAATCCAACAGAGCCTGATTGGTTGTATGAAAATGGCGTGCCCAAGGTGGAGATAAATACTACTAAAACGGACAAAAATTTCTCCTACAATGCCTATCCGTTGGATCCAAAATACAAGTATTATTCCGAACGGATTATTACCCAGGTAGCCAACCACCTCCGGAGTTTACCCGACAGTTTGTTTAAATACATTCTTTTTCATCAGGTGGTTGAAGGTTCTACCGGCGATGGATATTGCTACAAAGGTGATCCGGTAGATCCAAAATATGCCATTGATAAAAAAGTAGTATGGCCTGCTTATACTGAATACATTCGCAGATTCACGATTAATGCCTTCTCCAATAAAAGTAATGGTCTGCCGGAAATACCATTGTTGATTCATACCGAAGATATGGAATGGGGAGCGAAAGAATATCCCGGCTTTGTCAATAAAAAAGGAGTCGCATCTCATTTCTACGGTATGAATGGCACAAAAGAAAAAAACAGCGTTTTTAAACCCTGGGATACAGATAAAAACATCTTGCATCGTCCTGTTTTTAGTCGCGGTGAAGGCGAAACCATGTGGAGTCACAAATGGTTTGTGAAAGATTCACTACAAAATTTATACTGGAGTGCGTTATCTGCCTTGGATGCTGGTTTGGATATCTGGAATATCCCCGAAAATGTGTTAGAAAATCCGAAATTGCAGCAAGCCCTGGATATTTTTGATAAATATGCTGGCTACAAATACCCTGAACGCTCACCGGTTGCATTTTGTGCGTTGCGAGATCAACTAAATGCGGATGATAAAATTCGTTTCCCGGAAGATAAATATGGTGAAGCCTCGAAGAAAAATACCGATAGAGTCAAGAAAATATGTGCAGCATTTGCTAATCATGGAGCCATTGTGGAAGATTTGGAAAAAACCTTAGCCGGATCACTCGCCAGTAGAAACAGAAAAGGATACAACGATGTGGGTTGGAATTGTGAAGACGATGACTACAACCTCTATTTATACCCAATTGATAAAGTAGAAACCAGTGTGGGTTGGTGGCATGTTGGACCAAAAGGCAAACCCTACGGACTTTCGGCACGTGGTTTTGAACACGCCACTGGAAAAGATGCACTCTATTTCAAATTTCATGATGAATTTTTTAAAACATCACCGTCAAAAGCGCTGACATTTCGCATTGTTTGGCTCGACACCAACAAAGGGTCTTGGAGTTTTTGCTACGATGCAGGAGGAAAAAAACTAAAAACAGCTAAAAAATTCATTGGTAAAGGAACAGACACCTGGCGCGAAGATACGGTAACCTTAACCGATGCCATTATGAAAAAGAACGGACCGAGAGGTTCAGACATTGCACTGATTAACACAGGCAATAAGGATTTTATTTTTCATATCATCGAAGTTGAACGGAAATAAACAGCAGTCGATTTCACAAACGTTTCATCAAATAAAAACTGTCCCCAAAAGAATAATTTTAACATGAATCAAAAATCCATTAAATCGTTGACTGTCACGATGTCGTTGTTACCCATTGCCAGCAGCATTATAGCAGCACAAAATGAAAAAGTTGGCACATCATCGAAACCAAATATTATACTAATTTTGGCTGATGATATGGGCTACTCTCAACTGGGTTGTTACGGTAGTGAAATTGAGACGCCCCATTTGGATAGTTTGGCAAATTATGGCGTTCGGTTTACCCAATTTCACAACACTTCCAAAAGCTTCCCATCACGGGCATGTTTACTTACAGGTTTATATGCACAACAATGTGGAATGGATGTAAATCCTCAAAATATTGTCAACTCCATTTCACTCGGTGATATGTTACGAACTGCCGGTTATACAACGCTCTTTTCAGGCAAAAATCACAGTACAACGCCATTGTATGGTTTTGGTTTCGACCATACCTGTGAGTTTTTGGGTGGATCGACCAACAATTTAAACCCAGGTCCACAACGTGCAGGTGAACCCTATCCTATCGATAAAGGAAAAGTAGGTTCATATGCACAATTTAATTTTGATAATGTGACAAACAAAGCTTTTGTTACACCTGCAGGTTACTATTCAACAGATTTTTATACAAATTCTGCTATCGATTTTATTGATAAAAGCCCTGCCGACAAACCGTTTTTTCTTTATTTGGCTTTTCAGGCACAACACGATCCATTGCAGGCACCTGAAAAAGATATTGCAAAATACAGGGGCAAATACAGGGCTGGCTATGCCGCAATTCGAAATGCTAGATGGCAAAAGATGAAAAATTTAGGTATGGTGGACTCAACAATGATATTGTCTGCACCAACCTATGGAACATGGCCTACCGTGGATTCTTTGCAAGCAAAAGAGGATGCAAGAATGGCGGTTATGTCGGCAATGGTTGATAATATGGATCAAAATGTCGGCAAATTAATAAACAAATTAAAACAAATGGGTAAGTTGGATAACACGCTTATCATGTTTGCTTCTGATAATGGTGCCTGTACCGAAGGCAATGAAAACAACACGTTTAATGTACCCCAATCGGGTGTAATTGGAAGTGTATCGTATTATGCTTATCCGGGTCAAAGTTGGCCCAATGTATGTGATACTCCATACCGATTTTATAAAAATGATAGTTATGAAGGTGGAACATGTACACCATTTATTGCCTTTTGGCCTGCCGGCACAACAAATAAAGGGATTATAAACAATAACGCGTATCATTTTATTGATGTAATGCCTACGCTCAAAGAAATTAGCGGTGGTACGTACCCAACAAGCTTTAGAGGACAAAATATTGTTCCGATGCAGGGAAGAAGTTTTCTGCCTGTTTTACAAAATGGCACCGATTCTACACGTCTTAAACCAATTTTTTGGCAATGGGCTGCCGGTACAGCTATCCGGGTTGGAAAATGGAAAGCCGTTAGTCTGACTGTAAAAAATGTTCCTGTTTATCAGCTTTTTGACATGGAAGCGGATAGAAATGAAACAAATGACCTAAAACTTAGCAATCCAACTAAATTTGCAGAATTAAAAGCGTTGTACGACAATTGGATAGCTACAGTTGGCAAACCTACAGGCATTTTTACATCTACCGTTAATACAGTGAATAATCTATACCCTAATCCTTCAAGTTCTGCTGTACACTGGAGTCATATTGATGGGCTAAGTCAAGTGGTGGTTACAAGTTTAAATGGATTGACTATACAAAAGATTAAGAATCCAACAACTGATTATGTCGATTTAGCTAATCTAAACAAGGGAGTGTATATAATAAGTTTATATCAAAATAATCAGGTAGTTACAACTCAAAAAATAGTAAAAGAATAAATAATAATTGAAAATGAAAAAAATAATTTCAATCTGTATTTGTTCTTTGCTTTTCAGTATTACTGTTCAAGCACAAACTTTAAAACCATCGGATCATGCCGGTTTTAAACTGGATATTGAGAACAATGGTAGCATTGCCGGGGTTGTATTAAACTCGGAAAAACTTCCGAATGGATTGGGCGGAGGTTTTTTTCTACGGGAACCGAACAACCCTAAAAAGGTTTCAATGCAAGGAAATGCAGTTTCTAAGAACGGGAAAATTTACCTGACTCTCTTAAGCCCACTTCAGGCCAAAGTGACTGCTGTGTTGACTGAAGGGAAAGGCTTTATAGAGATTGTTGGAGAGTTGGAAAATCTTACAGGCAACGATCGCGGCTTGTGGCTGGGTTTTAATTTGCCGGTGAATACTATCGGTTGGAAATGGGGCAAAACCCTGAGCATTAGCCCGGTCATCGAAAAAGATAAACCTGCCTATGGAGAGAGTAATAATATGGTTCCGATTCCTGCAGTATGGACTGACAAGGGTGGAATCGCATTATGTATCCCGCCAACAGATCCATGTGTTTTCGAAGTTGGTGCCGATGCAGAGGGTATTCGTATCCAAATGGCTTTCGGATTGTCGAAAGAGACCAGAAAATTCCCATCAAAAGCTCCATTCCGTTTCCGCATTTACTCCATCGATGGCACATGGGGCTTCCGTGATGCGTTAGCTAAATATTACGATTGGTATCCAGAATATTATAAAATCGAGCCAAAAGTCATGACCGCACTCGGGCATCATCATGACTGGATTAATATGAATTATGTAAAAGAGGAAATTAAAACCGACCGCCAGATTGATCCCAGTTTGAAAGAGTACCTGGCCTACACCAAAACTTCTGCCCGCATACAGGGATTGGAAAATGCGAAAGAGCTCAAGACGAATGAGCAGTTCCTCGATGCCATTGCCAAAACTACTGCGATTCAGCATTATGAAAAAAATGGTGATCAAAACTCTCCGCTGCTTAAAGAAGGCCGAGCCGCCCTCATCAATAGCATCTGTTATAATCCCGACGGATCGTTTGGAGTTTATAAATCGTCAGATAATGGCGTTGATTTTCCTCATAACTGCGACCCCGACCTTTTTGCGGATAAAACTCCACATGCTCCGGTTTACGCAGATATGTATCTGCGTAAGGCCGAGGATCTCCGGCAAGCCGCCAATTTTATTGGCATCCATTGGGACCGCCTCGGTGGCTGGAGCAATTTTCTCAACTACCGTCGCGATCATTTTGCTTACATCGACCATCCACTCACCTTTGATCAGGAGGGTCGGTCCTGCATTCAAACTCAATTTACGAACTACGAGATGTTTGATGCCTACCGGTTGTTGCTAAAGCAGGGAGGTTTGTTTCATGAGGCGGCGGGCATGAAGGAGTTCGGCTGGGGTAAAGAGGCCAACCGGCCGGCCGGACAATCGAGAACCGGAATGTTCTTCCTCGCTTCTGTGGTGGCTGGAGGATGGCAAGAGGGCAGCTTTAAACCGATAGAGCTGGGTGGCTTTGATTTTGAACGCATGGTAATGGGGCGTAAATCCTATCGGATTTCTTCGGGAAATATTCCGGCTCACAAAGAGTCACCGACCTTGGATGCCATCAAAAACGCTCTGGCAAAAACTACTGCCTATGGTTTTGCATGTCCGGTGCAGGTTTTATATTTTTATCCACCTGGGCATCCTGGCTATAATAAGGATTATTCATGGTACACCAAACCGGAACATAAGGCGCTTTGGGACAAGTATGAACCTGCCAATCTGGCCATCCGTCTCGCCGGTTGGGAGCCGGTCACCTATGCCACTGTTAGTTCCACAGCGGTTCAGTTGCAGCGTTTCGGTCGTTGGGAAACTATTTATCTGACCGTCTGGGGTCCGGAACCGCCCGCTTCAGTCGAGATCGAAGTTGATGCTGTAAAACTGGGGTTGAATGGGAAACCCACTTTTAGCGAAATCGTCTCTGATACTCCTATGAAGATTAACAAAAGTTCCAAAGGCTGGAAGCTTATAGTCCCTATGGAAAAGAACATGACACGTGTTATAAAAATAAATTAACTTATTTATAGAATTTGGTCAATATTTAACCACAATAGAAAACAAAGAATAGACAAATTTTAGAACACAATAGATAAATACCTGAATGTATTTTAATTGAAATCAATCAGTTTTAATACCAAAAGTATTAAACTATTGTATCTATTGTGGTTAAATCTTTAATTTGCTAAAGTAAAATTATACGCAAAAAAAAATGTACATGCACAAACAATATTATGAATTCAATCAAAACGCTATGTGCGGTTATAGCCTTATTAATCTCATGTTTTTTTGGTCTTTATGCCCAAAATTCTAGCTATGTTGTAAAACCCGTATTAACCGGAATGATGACTTCCTCCACCAATTCCGAAAAATGGTTCAAAGACATTGCCGGATGGGGTGTGACAGGTTGGGAATGTTTTGCACCACATTACAGGGCTCAATTATTCAGATTGAATGCCGAAGAGCGTATAAATGGAAAACTAAAAGGAAATGATAGTACCTTTCCCTGGCTCGAAGAATTGATGCCCGAATTTGCAAGCTATCAAAACGCTGACGAGTATAAATGGCAGGAAGAAATGATTTTCAAAGCCTACAAAGGCTGTGTTGATAATGGTATCGAGTTTAATTACGGCTACCCTTTCCCCATTTTTCCGGTGCAGGATGTTGAACTCGTAAAGAAATTGAAACCGGAACTTTTCGATGCCAATGGAAAGCTCATAATGACGCATCCATTTATACGTGAATTGATGAAAAATCACATTCGCCTGTTGAAGAAAAAGCTGCCAAAGCTACACGGCGTTACAGTTTGGATGTGCGAAGGAAATGGAGAGTTGGTGAAATTCGATGCCTACGATTTGGAGCACAACAAAGAGTGGCTCAATGTATGGGTGGGTGCGTTGAGTGAAGTTTGTAAAGAGTTAAACATTCAGGGAACGGTATTTGCCCACGACTATTTCCACACCTACAAAACACATCGACATGCGTTTGAAGCGCTGGCGAAATACCCCGATATCATTGTGATGGAAGACAATACCTGGCCCGAAGAAAATACCTTGTGTCCACCTTTTGCCTTTATTCCCGAAGCTGATCAAAAAAACCTGTTTGCGAGCAATCGGATTTCTCAAAATTGCCTCACAGACTGCGAATACCTCGGACAAGGATTTTATCCCTGCTTTTTACCTCGTTGGTGGAAATATTCGGTAAATGAAGGCATTAGAAAAGGAGTTGATGTGGTAAATGGCCGTACGTTTTTTTGGGACAGAGGCTGCACCGATATCAATTTCGACCGAATGAATGCTTTTATGTTGACCAGATTTTGCTATACACCCAATGCCGATCCCAGAAAAGTGTTGACCGATGCTGTGCATGAATTCCTTGGAAATGACGTTCCCAAACAATTAATTGACATCTTTTACGAAACAGAACCCATGCTTCAAAAAATAGTTGGCATCAATGGAACCAGTTCCTTGAATCATTCTGCTTTCCCATTGGCTGTTTATCTCGATAAAGATTATTTCAACAACATAAGGTATATGAAAGCGGTGAATGATCTTTTTCAAAAACCGGGCACCAACTTGTATTCACCTTACTCCGACCAGATTGATGCGGCGTTGCAATGGCGGGTGCAAAACAAAATTGTTGCTAAACCAGTGAAGAGCTATTTACAAGATAAAACGGATGCCATTAAATGGTTAGAAAAAATCAGACCGCAACTGCCGGGGCTGACTAAAAGCTTGCCAACCGACAAAGCTATTTTTATAAATGATTCCTATTATGCCATTTATGTACTGGCAAAAGGAATGAAAATTTTTGTTGAAACAGGCAAAGTACATTACGATTTGTACAGAGCAAAAACATTGACTTCGGACGAAGCTCAGCTGAAATTCAACGCTTTGGCAAATGAGCTACAAAAACT
Source organism: Paludibacter sp. (assembly GCA_037132235.1). Lineage (GTDB taxonomy): Bacteria > Bacteroidota > Bacteroidia > Bacteroidales > Paludibacteraceae > Paludibacter. The sequence continues at coordinate 13,108 of JBAXPM010000003.1, read as the reverse complement.
GGCTGACGAAAGCCAGAAATTACCGCTAAATTTAAAAACAGATATCCTGCGGTTTGCATCGGATATTCGTAAAATAACAACTGTAAAACCAACGAAGAATATTTCTGATTAATGTAATTGAGTTTATATGGAATAGATTATTATGTGGCTAAATATCAATGTAATTCGACCTCTCCCTAAATCCCTCTCCGAGGAGAGGGACTTTGCGGACTGCAAACAAATACAAGAATCTCATTAAATGAGTTGCTGTGTTCACTTTCTCGAAAACTATTATTCCATTGTCTTTCTCCTTTGGAGAAAGTCCCCGAAGGGGGATTGAGGTCGGGAGAAAGGGTTAGGGATTGAGGTCTAAAACCTAATACACTGTAAATGTTCCCTATAGCAAACTAAGTTATATAATGTCTAATCTATAAAACTCCGGAGGAGTTAAATGTGCATAACCCCCAGTAAGTGTAGCGTAACTGGGGGAGGTAAATAACCACCGAACCACAACCCCGTAGTGGGTTGAACATAAGAAATTCTTATTCGTCAAATAAATTCTTTAAAAAACTATAATTTTCAAATTTTATTTTAAACCAATCGATTAAAAACCAATCAAACATTTTTAAATCAATTATTAAACAATTAAAAAAACAAGTATGAAAAAGTATGTAATTTTTATGTTCGCAGCTTTATTTATGTTCTCTACAACGATGAGTGCAAAAAAAGACAAAAAAGGAAAAGGACCAAGCGTTGAAGTTCGTGTTGAAAAAATGACAACCGATTTAGGGTTGAATGATGCTGAAAAAGCTACCGTTAAAACTTTATTAGAGAAACAAGATGCTGAAAAGAAACAGTTATTCAAAGACAATGACAAAAAGAGTGCAGAGTTCAAAACCAAAATGAAAGAGCTGAGAAAAAAGCAAGATGATGAAATGAAAGCAGCCATTGGCGACGAGAAATTTCAAAAACTGAAAGCTTTGGAACCCGCAGATAAGAAATCAGGGAAAAAATCAGGAAAAAAATCTGTAGAATAATCAGCAGGTAGGAAGACTGTTTTCGACAAAGAATACAATTATGTCTTTTTATGAAGTGACTAATGAAATTAAGATTTTTACAATGAATAATATCGTAACTACTCAGCACCTCTATATTTAATTAAAAATAGGTTCATTTAATTGATTAATAATAGAATAAGTATTTGCCCCGATTGGGGCTAAATGTGAATAACCCCCAGTAAGCGAAGCGCAACTGGGGGATGAAGAGAACAAAAGACCCAACATTTGATTTTCAATTCGACTAGTCGAACTGAAAATCAAATAATTACAAAAACTGAACAGTGTTGTGTAGTAACAGATTTTTACAATAAATGATATCAAACTATCTTTCTCAAATCAATTAGTATTAAACAATTAAAAAAAATCATTATGAAAAAGTATGCAATTTTTATGTTTGCTGCCTTGTTGATGTTCGTTTCAACTATGAAAGCACAAGAAAACAAAGAGAAAAAAGCCAAAGGTCCAAGTATTGAAGTTCGCGTTGAAAAAATGGCAACCGATTTAGGGTTGACTGATGCCGAAAAAGCAACCGTTAAAACCTTGTTTGAAAAACAGGATGCTGAAAGGAAACAGTTCATGAAAGACACCGACAAAGAAAGTGCTGACTTCAAACCAAAGATGAAAGAGCTTCAGAAAAAGCAAAGTGCTGAATTGAAGGCTGCCATCGGGGACGAAAAATTCCAAAAATTACAAGCTCTCAGAGCTGAAGAAAAAAAGGCGGAAAAGAAAGCGGAGTAATATTTATTCCGAAATTTATAATGGAAGTGAGCAAATAAGTAAAATTATTTGCTCGCTTTTTTTTCATGTTATACCCAACAATTGATTAAAAAAACAAATTTTTGTTATTACTCAGACAAACAATACTACAGACTATTATAACGGTGTATTACAATACTATCAGAGCTATTATTTTTTTGATTTTTGATAGAATGAAACAAAATCACATTATAAATGAGACTTTTTTAATCGGTATATTTCTGATTAATCCTATTTCTTTGCATCATAAAGAACTATCAATAAACCAAATATTTAAAGAATTTAATCTTATGAAAAAAACAATTACTTTTCTATTGTTATTAGTTGCCATAGTAACTACACAAGCACAAAACACATTTACAAGTACAACCCCGGGTACCACGACCTGGACTTGTCCAGCTGATGTAACTTCGGTAACCATCGAATGCTGGGGTGCCGGTGGAGCCGGTGGCTCGGTGCAAACTACAACAGATGCTACTATTACATCAAGAGCCTGTGGTGGAGCTGGTGGTAGTTATGCGAAAATTACCTTAACCAACTTAGTGCCAGGAACTGCCTATACCTACACAGTAGGTGCTGGAGGTGCTGCTGCTATTCCAACTCAAGCATCTGTTGCGGCGAGTGGTGGTTCAACTACATTTAATACTTCTACCGTTTTTGCAGTAGGTGGTCCCGGTGGTTCAAATCTATACAATCAAGCATCACTCGGTTCATTAGGATTAGCAACAGCTCCTGTATCCGGAAATACGGGAGATGTAGTATGGTATGGTGGTAATGGTGGTGTGAATGGCGGAACTGGTGCTGGTGCTGGCGGTGGTAGTGCCGGATCAACAGGGAATGGTGGTGCTGGTGGTACTGCAGCTAATGTAGGTGCCGCAGGAGCAGGTGGTGGAGGTGCAGGTGGTGCAGGATCTGCCGCAGCTACTGGTACTGGTACCTCAGGATCTATCCCCGGTGGTGGAGGTGGTGGTGCAGTTGTTAAAACCACTGCAAACACATCGAGACTTGCTGGTAGCGGTGCAAACGGTAAAATTGTTTTTAACTGGATTACGAATGTCCCTTCAGCTCCTACCATTACCTTCCCAACGGCTACTGTCAATAAAAATTTTGGTGATGCAGCCTTTACTCAAATAGCATCAAGTAACTCGAATGGTGTGATTACCTACAGCAGCAACAATCCAAGTGTGGCTTCAGTAGATCCTTCTACAGGTCAAGTTACATTAGGTAGTGTTGGTACAGCTACTATCACTGCAGATCAAGCAGCAGGTACTGGTTTTCTCGCAGGTTCTACATCTTATACAGTAAATGTAAATGCTGTGATTACGGTATCAACTCCTTCACCTTCTCAATTGTTTTATGAAGCTGGCGTTACTACTTCAGGTGAAGCAACTTTTACTATTACAAGTTTAGGTTTAACAAATGATGTATTAGTAGCACCTGGCACGAATGTTGAAGTTTCTCTCACTTCGGGTTCTGGTTTTGTAGCGAATCCTTCCACACTCACAATACCCCTTGCGTCATTCTCAGGTGGTCCAGTTACTATTTACTTGCGATTGAGAGCAAGTATTCAACCGGGTGGTACAGGAACTGTTGCAAGAACTATTACTGTGTCATCGATAGGTGCAACTACAAAAACTACAGTACTCGGATCTGGTTATATCACAGGTCTTCAAATAACAGGTTCTAGCCCTACATCAACCTATGTTCAAGGTGCAGGGCCAGGAGACGAAAAATCATTTACTGTGATAGGTGCTTGCTTAGAAACGACAACTCAGGTGCTTCTTACAGTGGGTTCAAATATCGAGATTACGACTACTGCGGGAAATTATACTACTCCTATCTCTTCTCCTGTTTCTCTTGTAATTACACCCGGTGCTATACCTAATCCAAGAATTACAACTGCTACCTACTATTATCGTTTGAAAGCAGGTTTGGCGGCTGGTACTTACGCCGATGCAACTACTAAAGTAAGTCTTTCGGCAGATGGTTCTTCATCATTAACAGGAGCGTTCACAACCAAAGAGTTGCAAATAACGGGTACAGTTGATCTTGGTACCGGACTTGCGAACAGGGATATTTCTAATTTGAAATGTATTGCTGCCAATGGTACTATCCATGTATCAGGTGTAGAAGCAGGTAAACAAATTGACATCTACAACAATGTGGGACAAAAAGTAAAATCGCTAACTGCTATAGATAATAACAACATTTCGTTGTCTGCCAAAGGAATATACTTTGTTAAAGTAGATGCTTTGGTACAAAAAGTAATTCTAAAATAAATCGTTTTTGAAAAAGTAAGGTTGTTTGTTTAGATAAACCACTTGTTTGATAGTACATATTTTCTACAACTCAAACAAGTGGTTAAAAAAAACTAAACTTTCAATGTTTATAATAATCAAATAACAAAACAATTAAATAATCAAACAATTAAAAATTAATCATTATGAAAAAACTTATTACTTTATGCTTAGTAATAGCTGCTTTTGTAACTATACAAGCGCAATCAATCCCAGTAACCAATGGCGATTGTAGTACCGATGGAGCTCTTACGGGAGTAGGTACTACTTATGTTATTCCCGGTTTCACGATTCTTGATAAATATGCAAAACTCACTGTGGCCAATTGTGGTATTTCCAACGGTAGCTTACGGATTGTTGGTCCTGCAAATGCTGCAGCACAAGGTGATGTAGTTGTTACAACTGATAAGGTGGATGTCAGTACGTTTGGTACCGATAAACCTTTTTCTTTTGCATGTACTGTTAAAAGCACAGTTGGTCTCCCAACAGGGAGTGTCAATGTAAATATCAGTGCCGTGGATGCTGCAGGTACTGGTATACCTGCTGCAACTGCTTTTGTGGGTGGTGCAGTTACTAAACTTGGCAATACTTTAAGCACAGGAGTAGCTGCAACCTTAGGTGCTAATGTGAGATTAAATCCAACTGCTGGTGTGGCAAAGCTTTCTTTCGTTTTGCAAGTAGGTAAATATATAGCAAATGATTTGTTAATAGATGATTTTACATTGATTTATGGAACAATTCCTGTAGTTAATGTAACCCCACCGGCAAGCCTGGCATTAAGTACAGAGGCTGGTGTAGCTTCTAATGAAACTTCTTTTACCTTAGATGGTTCTGCATTGACCTCTGATGTTAAGGTTTATGGTGGTGTAAGTCTTGAATATTCTAAAACTTCAGGTGCCGGTTTTTCGCAGGACACTATTAAACTGGCTCCTGCTGGTGATGGTTCTTTGGCTCCAACAACCATCTATGCAAGAATTAGAGCTGGTGTTACTTCTGTTCCTACTGCATCTTCTACTGTAACTACTCCTGCTCAAATTAAAGCAACTGTTTTCAATAAAGAGGGAGGTTCTAAATTTGTACAATTCACAGGTACAATTACCGGTTTTGCAACCACTTTACCTGCTACCGACTCATTAAGTGTCATTGCTGATAAAGCCTACTATAAAAGCTTCAGAATTACTGCCAATTCTTTGACTGCAGACTTGGTTGTAGCCGCAGGTTCAAAACTGGAAATTGCTACCGATAGTCTTTTTACTTCAGCTCAGTCAAGCCTTATATTACCCACTGTAGGCGATACCGTTTACGTACGTTTGAAAAAAGGTCTTGCAATAGGAACCATTAGTGATGAAACTACCAAAGTGTCAATGACATCTGCTGGTTTTATTAGTAAATATTTTCAATTTGTAGGCAACACTATGGCAGCATCTGCTGTATCAAACGTAAATATTGATAATTTGAAATTTAGTACCGAAGATGGCTCTGTTCGGGTAATTGGCGTTAAAGCAGGTAAAAAAATTGAAATTTACAACAGTGTAGGACAAAAAGTAAAATCGGTAACTGCTACCGATAACACAAACATAGCACTACCGACCAAAGGAATATATCTTATTAAAGTAGATGCTTTTGTTCAAAAAGTGGTTTTAAGATAAATGGAAATTATTTAGCTTAAGATTGTTTTGTAGCTAAAACCACTTGTTTGATGTTCAATTTTTACAAATACTCAAACAAGTGGTTTTAAAAATCAAATAATTTAAAATTAAACAACATGAAAAAACTTATTACTTTATTTTTTATATTAGCTGCATTTTCAACTACACAAGCTCTAAACATTCCGCTGGTTAATGGCGATTTTAGTTCGGGGGTTTCCACTCTTTCTGGATCAAGTCCATGGACATCGATTCCCGGTTTCACAATTACACAATCAGGTACTGCTACAAGTGTTACTGCTGCTTCAAGTGGTGTGTTCGCCGGTACTCCTAATGAACTGAAATTAGTTGGTACAGTTACAGTTGCATCTGCTGTCAATACAGATTTGATAATTAAAACAACTCCGGTAGATATCAGTACTTTGGGAAATACTGCAACATTAACTTTTGCTTATCAAATGAAAACTGCATCAGTAACTGCTACAAATATACCATACAATATTATTTTGAGATTAACTGATATTAATGGCGTAGATGTTACAACTAATTGTACCAATGGAGCAATATCAAAGGTCACACCTGGTTTCAAAACAGGATACACGGCTGGTACATATTTAAATGCTTCATGTGGAGTAACTTTACAACAGAACTCTGCAGCTGCAACAGGTGGTCTCGATGCGTCCTTTATAAGTCTTGAAATACAATGCGCAAAAATATTGGGGAATACCCCATCTGTAAGATCTTTCACGCTTACATCTAGTGCAGTAGCAGCAACTACAACTGTATCAACTCCTGCAAGTACTGCATTAACTTACGTATATGGTGCCGGTCCGTCTGCTGAACAATCATACACAGTATCAGGTGCAAATTTAACTGCAAATGTTGTTGTAACTCCGGGTTCAAATTTAGAAATATCTACCACTTCAGGTTCTGGATTTGCTTCAGCTCCAATAACCTTGACTCAATCGGGGGGAACAGTGGCGACAACAACTATCTACACCCGATTAATTGCTGGTTTGGCTGTTGGTACGGGTGGAGGTACTTCTACCAGATTGATAACAGTGTCGACCGCAACATCAGGAGTTGCAAACAAAACGATACAATTTACTGCCAGCATAACAGCACCTCCTTATACAACAACTGTATCAACACCATCTAATAGTGCTTTAAGTTATGAAACTGGCTTTGGACCTTCGGCTGAATCAACCTTTACAGTTAGTGGTGATGGATTGTTGACGGATTTAACAGTGACACCAGGTTCAAGTATTGAAATTTCTAGCACTTCGGGAAGTGGATTTGTTGGTTCTTTAGATGCTCCAATTACATTGACTCAAACAGGAGGAACAGTGCCAACCACGACCATTTATGCCCGATTGAAAGCTGGCTTTGGTCCGGGTGGAACCGGAGCTTCTGCAGCAAGAACGGTTACTATTGGAAATGTAGAAGCAGGATACAAAACTGTAGTGTTTACAGGTACTGTAACAGGATTAGCAATATCAAACCCGGGAAGCACTGCTTTGTATTATGCGCAAGGTACTGGTCCATCGCCGGAACGAACCTTTAATGTAACGGGTGCAAGTTTAACTGCCGATGTAGTTGTAAATCCGGGTACAAATGTCGAAATATCTACAACTACAGGAACAGGATTTGCTTCAGCACCTATTACCTTAACTCAAACAGGAGGTGTTTTGGCTGCAACTCCTATTTATGCCCGACTGATTGCTGGTCTTGTTCAAGGGTCTTACAACGATGCCTCAACCTTAGTTACTGCTTCATCTACCGGTTTTATCGATAAAACAGTACAATTTGTGGGTACGGTTGACCTTGGTACTGCACTTACAAACAGCAATATTTCTAATTTGAAGTGTTTTGCTGCCGATGGCACTATTAACGTAACTGGCGTTAAAGCAGGTAACCAAATTGAAATTTTCAACAGTGTTGGACAAAAACTAAAATCAGTAACTGCTAGTGATAATAACAACATTTCATTGTCTGCCAAAGGAATTTATCTTATTAAAGTAGATACTTTTGTTCAAAAAGTAATTCTAAAATAAATAGTTTTAATAAAAAGTAAGGTTGTTTGTTTAGATAAACCACTTGTTTGATAGTACATTTTTTTTATTACTCAAACAAGTGGTTTTAAAAAAACTAAACTTTCAATGTTTTTAAAAATCAAATAATTAAACAATTAAATAAACAAACAATTAAAAATTAAACAATATGAAAAAACTAATTACTTTATTTTTTGTATTAGCTGCCTTTGCAACAATACAAGCGCAAAACATTCCGCTGGTTAATGGCGATTGTACTACCGATGCTGCTCTTACGGGAATAAGTCCGTTTATTATCCCCGGTTTCACTATTACTCAAACAGCTTCTCAGCTCGATTTAACGACTAGTGGTATCTCCGGAGGTAAATTAAGAATTAAAGGTGCTGCAAATAGTGCAAAACAAGGTGATGTACTTGTAGTAACTCAAATGGTTGATATTACGAGCTTTTCACCTACAGGTGTTTATACTTTTCAATCTACTGTTACAAGTACCAGCGGTACGGTTGGAACTGTGAATGTGAATGTGAAAGCGTATGATATGAATAGAGTTCTCATTCCATCTGCTAATGTGTTTGTAGGCGGAACAGTTACTAAACTAAACAGTATACTCATTAATGGTACAGCAGTATCGCATGGTGCATCTGTAACCTTGCAAGCAAACAGTGCCGGTGGTAATAATGCTGCATATTTAACTTTCGAGTTACAGGTGGGTAAATTTATTGTCAACGATCTTTATCTCGATGATTTCACCCTCACTTGTGGATCTACAGCTGCTACCACAACTGTAACCCCTCTAACCGGAGGAATCTTAACCTGTGAAGCCGGAACCGGTCCATCGGCTGAATCAACATTTACCGTAGAAGGTGCTGGTCTGGGTGCTGGTATAGTTGTAGCTCCTGGTACCAATTTAGAAGTTTCTACTACTTCAGGTAGTGGTTTTGTTGCCAATCCGGGTACTATCACCTTGCCACAAGTAGGAGGTGCTGTAGCTCTAACTACCATCTATACCCGACTGAAAGCTGGAATTACTACGGCTGGCGTTCTTGGCAAAGGAAGTGTAAGTGTTAATATAACCAATCCAACTGCCGGAAAGAAAACTGTAGTTTACACGGGTTCTGTAACCGGAATTGCGGCCTCAATTCCTGCATCGGACACATTGCGATTTGTTAGCGGAACGGGACCAACCCTGGTACAACGGATAAAATTGACAGCCTATAAATCAACTTCGGATATAGTTGTTACAGCCGGATCTAATATAGAGCTTGGCGATACACTTTTTTCTACCGTTTCACAAGCCATTACCACTTTACGCAATGATACTGGAACCATAGTAGGTACTTACATTTATGCCCGATTAAAAGCCGGCCTTCCGGTAGGTACTTATAACGATGCCAGCACTAAATTGGTGATTACATCGGCAGGTTACACCAACCGTGAGCAGCAATTTGTAGGCGTAGTAAGCGAGCCGAATGCTGTTTCAACTATTAATAGCTCTAACTTTAAATGTATTGCAGCCAATAGATCTATCAATGTTATTGGCGTAGAAGCAGGTAAACAAATTGAAATTTTCAATAACCTGGGACAAAAAGTAAAATCGGTAACTGCTACTGATAACAATAACATCGCACTACCAACCAAAGGAATTTACTTTATAAAAGTAGATGCCTTTGTTCAAAAAGTGGTTCTAAAATAATTTCTTAAATAGAATTCTATTAAATCAAATCATTAAAATTTAAAATTTATGAAAAAACTTATTATTTTAATCGTAATGCTTGCTGCCTTACTGACAGGCAATCTGCAAGCGCAAAGCTCAGTCAACACTTCAACTTCTGGTACATGGACTTGCCCTTCTGGTGTAACGAAGGTAACCATCGAATGTTGGGGCGGCGGTGGAGCAGGTGGTTCTGCAAAAGCCACAACTGCCAATGCTAAATATTTAAGAACCGGTGGTGGAGCTGGTGGCAGTTATTCAAAAGTCGTAATAAATAACCCTTCAGCAGGCAACTATTCATATACAGTGGGAGCTGGAGGAATAGCTGCTACTACGGGAAATATAGCTGATGGAACTGCTTTATCAGGTCAAACTGGTGGGACGACATCTTTAACTACTTTAATTTCAGCCGTAGGGGGCCCAGGTGGGGCTAATATACTTAAAGATAGCCCAACTCTTAATTATACTAGTGCAGGAGCAACATCTCTATTAACTGGAAATACTGGTGATTCATTTCATTGGGGTGGTAATGGTGGTACTGGAGGTTCCGGTGGCGCAGGCGGCGGCGGCGGTAGCGCTGGTTCAACTGGCGATGGTGGCGCTGGTGCTGCTTTGACAGGTGGTGCAGCAGGTACTGGTGGTGGTGCAGCAGGTGGTACTGTTCCCGGCACTACTGGTGTAGTAAATGGAGTTGTTGGGGGTACCCCTGGTGCAGGTGGTTCAGGATCACAAGTTAGAAATGCAGTAGGTTTTTCTGCTGGTGGTGCAGGTGCACCGGGTAAAATTATTATTAACTGTACTTTTGCAGACCCTATTGCAGACAATATTGCTTATGGAACAACTGCAATTACTAAAAGTTTCGGTAATGCAGCCTTCACTAATGGAACACTTACTACTAGCTCGGATGGTGCCATAACCTACGGCAGTAGCAATTCAGGTGTAGCTTCAGTAGATGCCGCTACCGGTCTAGTTACTCTTGTTAGTGTAGGCTCGGCAACTATTACTGCAAGTCAAGCAGCCGGAACTGGTTATCTCGCAGGTTCCGCATCTTATACTGTAACTGTAAATGCGGTGCTTACGGCGTCAACACCATCGCCAGCTCCTTTATATTACGAAGCTGGTGTTTCTGCATCAAATGAAGCAACCTTTACACTTACAGGAGCAGGTTTAACGAATGATGTATTATTAGCACCTAATACGAATGTTGATGTTTCTCTTACTTCGGGATCTGGTTTTGTTTCGAATCCTTCTATCCTTACAGTGCCCCTTGCGTCATTATCAGGTGGTACAGTTACTATTTACGTACGTTTAAGATCAGGAATTCAACCTGGAGGCACAGGAACCTTATCTAGAACGATTACTATTTCATCCACAGGTGCGACAACCACAACTGCCGTCCTTGGATCTGGTTATATCACTGGTCTTCAAATATCAGGTACAGGCCCCACATCAACGTATGCTTTAGGTGCAGGCCCGGGAGACGAAAAATCATTTATTGTGAGGGGAAATGGTTTAGAAACAACAACTCAGGTATCACTTGCTTTTGGTTCAAATATCGAGGTCACGACTACTGCTGGTAATTATAGTACTCCTATTACTTCACCTGTTTCTCTTGTCATTACACCGGGTGCTATACCTCTTCCTTCAATTGGTCCTACTACATATTATTATCGTTTGAAATCAGGTTTGTCGGCTGGTATTTACGCCGATGCGACTACTAAAGTATCTCTTTCGGCAGATGGCTCTTCATCATTAACTGGAGCTTTCACCACTAAAGTGTTGCAAGTGACAGGTACAGTAACCACTGCCCCAACAATTTCTTTTGCCTTGGCTACGGAAAACAAAACGCTTGGTGATGCCGCCTTTACGCAAACGCCTACAAGCAACTCGGCAGGTGCTATTACCTACAGCAGTGGCAGCACAGGCGTGGCTACAGTAGATGCTTCTACTGGTTTGGTAACTATAGTTGGTGTAGGTTCGGCAGTAATAACAGCATCTCAGGCTGCTAATGGTTATTATACTTCGGGTAGTTCAACCTATACTGTGGTAGTGGCAGCAAATGTTTCTTCAGCTGAAAACATTAGTTTATTAGCATTACCGGCTTCGGGCTCGGTAACAGTGAAAAGTACCGGAACATTAACTATCGATCAGGATGCATCAGGTATTACAATTAATGTACAACCGGGTGGAAAAGTAACATTGGCTGATACAAAAGTCCTTACAAGCAGCACACTTACTCTTCAGAGTGATGCAACCGGAAATGCTACTTTTGTAGATAATGGTGGTACAATAACAGGTGGTACAATGAATGTTCAACAATATCTGACTTCAGGTCGTAACTGGTATATTTCAAGTCCTGTTTCAGGTGCAACCAGTAATGTATTCTCAGCAAGTGTTGCTCACCCTGTTTATTGGTACGATGAAGCGAATGGCACTTCAGCTCCTTGGGCAACCATTACTAATACTACAACCGATCTTACTGTAATGAAAGGTTATGTTGCTAATCTGGCTGCTTCTGGTGTTGTAACATTTAGTGGCACATTAAATACAGGTGCTAAAGAAATAACAGTTTATCGTACAGCAGGTCAAACCAAAGAAGGATTTAATTTGGTTGGGAATCCATATCCATGTTATTTAGATTGGAGTAATGTAACCAAGACTAATTTGTCGACTACTTTATGGTATCGTACTAAATCAGCTGCAAATTCCTATGTATTTGACACCTATAATGCAAATGGTAATATAGCAACCTCAAACGGAACAAAAGCAGTTACAAACCTGATTCCTCCAATGCAGGCATTCTGGGTACGTGTTGATGCTGGTCAAACTTCAGGAACACTTGCAGTAACCAATACTCAACGTGCACATGTCGATAACAGTTCAAATACTTTCAAAGCTAAAGCAGTTGCTTCTCAATCTGTATTACGTCTGGAAGTATCGAATGGAATAAACAGCGATCAGGCATTGGTTAACTTTAATTCAAGTGCTTCAAATGGTCTTGATAGCTATGACTCACCAAAATTGTCGAATGAGTCTGCTTCTATTCCAGAAATTTATACTCTTGCAGGAACTGAACAGGTTGTAATCAATGGTGTGAACGATGCAAGTGAACTTACTTTAGGTTTCACCAGCGGTGAAGCAGGTAACTTCAGCATCAAAGCTTCTCAGTTTACAAACTTTGCTACCGGAACACAAATCGTTCTTCGTGACAATTTGTTGAACTACGAACAGGATTTGACCCTTGCAGATTACAACTTCTATTCCGATGTAACAGCTAACAATGAAACCCGCTTTACAGTGTTGTTCAAAGCTCCTTCGGTAGCAACAGGAATTAACCCGAACACAACCGGTAATGTTTGGATTTCAATCAATGGTAACAACCAGATTGTGGTTAATGGAGCTAACGCTGGAACTACAGTAGCAGTTTACAACGAAGTAGGTCAACGCCTATCATCTCAAACTCTTACTGCAACTACTAAAGTATTAAATACTAAGTTAGCATCCGGAGTTTATATGGTAACAGTAACCAATGCTGGTAAGAGTGTAACGCAAAAAGTAATTAGTCGTTCCTTATAAATTCATTTTCAAGCGACAAAGCAGACAACATTCT
>JBAXPM010000002.1:0-155748 GCA_037132235.1 Paludibacter sp. | reverse complement strand
AGGTTCATAGAGTTAGACAGTTTATAAAGTTCTTAAAGTTGAAAGTTTATAAAGTAAACGTAAGCACTTTATGCCCAATCCGGCAGCGCAAACATTTCTTTTCGTCACAATATTGTTTTTTCAATTGCAAAAGAGCCTGTGAGTCGTAAGCAGATTCTACCGGAATTCCTGCATTCTGCCAGTTTGTTATAATTGAGTTTCGTTCAGAAGGAGTTTCTTCCAGAATTTGGATTGCTCTGTCTCTTAGCCCTTCATTATTTTTATGCGTGGCAAAACAAAACAAAAACGGCACAACGGTATTGATTAATATGCTATTTACTGACTGAGTGCCTAATTTCTTAATTTTCAAGGTACTTTCACACTCAAACAAATAATGACTTTTCCAAAAAGCCGACGGTTCACAAGAAAACAACTGTTTCAGATAATTGATGTCCGGATTTTCAACAATCTTCGAAAACAGTTTCGTTGAAGTATGAATCAACGCTGCAAATTGTGCAATGCGGATATGTGGAAAATTATCAGGGCGTAACCGCAACAATTTCCACTGCGAACCATCAATCGGAGTTAAATCGTACTTTGAACGAAGAAAATCATATTCTTTGCGAAGTTCAACGGCATACGAAACGGTTTCATTTTCAGCAAGTAAGCCGGCTTGCCCAAAAAGCAATGCTTCCAACTGAAACAAGTTGTCTTTATGTTTGCCAAGCACCGAAATTGGCAATGATTTTGCCAGCATTTCAAACGCCTGACTATTAGTACCAAACCCAAAACTACGTGCCAGCGTGATGTAAAAAGCCTCTTCCCAGTGTTGGTTATTTTCTGCCAGCAACTGTTCGATTGAATTCATTTTTTGCTCCAACCGTTCAGTCAGCAATGCATTTTTCCAGCTTTGAATAAACACAGACGGAATTTGACTGATTTTATCGGCACAGGCAATCCATTGTTTCTGACTGAGCAACGATTCAAAATTATCTTCAATGTGTTTTGGAAAATTCAATTCCAGTTGTGGAATTCGTTCACTATCGGTTCTGAATACATCACAATCGGCATTATGAACTACATGCAAAATTACCGTATCATAAGCTGCATCTGATTGATGATTATGTTTGTTCCATTCGGAAGAATATACGTGAATCTCTACATTCCCGGCCCAAACAGTATCTCCAATCTTTACTTTAGCATTAAAAAAGTCTGGTCCGGCATCGGTATTAATTCTTCCCACATCGATAATTTCCACAGCCTCACCATCGGTAGTTGAGAGTTGATGGGCAGTGAACAACTTGTTTTGCCAAACGTAGTGGAGAATGGATTCTTTCATGACCCCTAACCCCTAAAGGGGAATTTAGTTACTTTCGATTTGTATGATAATCTATATATTTCTAACATAAACTTACTGATATTATTCCCCTTTAGGGGTTAGGGGTCAAAGCGTTGCAAACTCGTAGCCTTCACTTCTCCAGAATTCAATAGCAGCAGGCAATACCGAGAGTATATTATCTGATGCTTTTACCGAATCGTGAAAAACTACAATTGACCCGTTACGGCTAAAGCGTTTAATGTTTTGAAGAATTTTTTCAGGTGATAATCTCTTGTTGTAATCGTGTGTGAGCAAGTCCCACATGATAATTTCAAAACGTGATTCGAGTTTTTGTTTTTGTTTTCGGGTAATACGCCCGTATGGTGGCCGGAAAAGGTTACTATTGATATATGCCAGGGCCTTCAGTGCATTATCCACATACTCATCAACCTTAACCGAAAAGCCCTTGATATGATTGAAGGTGTGATTCCCGGGTTTGTGTCCACTTTCTACAATCCGGGCATAAACTTCGGGATATTTGCGAACATTATCGCCCACACAAAAAAAAGTGCCTTTGATATTGAACTGATCCAATATATCAAGCACTTGGGAAGTGACTTCCGGCACCGGACCATCGTCGAAAGTCAGATAAATGACTTTCGACGAGGCATCCTTGCGCCAAACCAGTTTCCCAAAGAAAGGACGAAAAAAATCGGGAAACCTTATGTTCATTTACATTTGAACTCTTTTACTATAATTCATATAGTAAGGCAGATATTTATCGAGTAATGCCTTTTGTTTATTTTCATCGCAAATTCTCAAAACCTGTTGTAACACTGCCATATTATGACCAATACTGCGCGAAACAGTGCTCTGATCTTGTGTCGACAGGCTGAAATACCAATCGAGGTATTCGGTACAATCTTTAGCCACAGCATCCAAAATTGGAAGTGCTTTGGCCGGCTGATGCAGTTTCAGATAAAAATCCGCAAGTTGCGTCGACATATAATCGTGACGAACAGTTTTGCCGGGAATTACAACATTGCAGTAATCCAGCGCTTTCAAAGCACGGGTAGTATCGTTCTTAGCCATAAGTGCGCTAATCAACTGTGTAAACATCATGCGGTGCGTATGACACATCCGTGAGATATTTTCGTCGAGATAAACTTTCGGATCAGCAATATTTCCGAATTTGAACTTGTTCATCATGTTGTCATACATTTCATCAACATTTACACCAGATCCGGCACCTTTCACTCCAACAGGCAGAATCTGATATGCAAGACCTGTAAGCTCAAAATGATCGTTTAATCCCAGATAATAATCATCACCTACAGTTACTGCAAAGTAGATTGGACGTTTCCAGTGGTTTTCCTTCAACAGTTCAAGAATCATCAACTCACTTTTGGTAAGTCTTCTTTTCAAATCCACATTAATTTGAGGAATTATCTCAGAAGCGCGTTTTTCAGGTAATGCACCGTTTTTAATTACTTCCTGAGCATCAATTGGCAGGAACAGTTGTTTAGCAGGAATAAATGCTTCACCTTTCATCTTGGTCGACGAATCGGAACTCAGAATGAAATCAAAAGCAGTTTTCATATCCAAGGGTTTCTGTAAAATATCTTCCACCCACAGTACTTCATTCTTTCCGGCTACAAAATCTTTTGGTTTCCACGAAATAGGAAGGGGTGCCGATTTATATGCGCCACGCTTCATTTGTTCAATGTACCAATCGGTTTGCAGGTAACTAAGGTTACAAACACGGATATCAGTTCCTTTACCTTCCACTTCCTGATTGTACCAAAGCGGGAAGGTATCGTTATCGCCATTCGTAAAAATAATAGCATTAGGTTTACACGAAGCAAGGTAGTTCTGACCAAAATCGCGACAAGTGTAACGGTTACTACGATCATGGTCATCCCAGTTTTGTTGAGCCATAAGAGCAGGAACTCCCAAACAAACAATTGCAGCCAATGCGGCAACAGCAGTACGCGGCACTTTAGGGAAATATTTATCAACACCTTTAATGATTCCAAGTACCCCGAAACCAATCCAGATACAGAACGCGTAAAACGATCCTGCATAAGCATAGTCTCGCTCACGGGGTTGGTAAGGTGTCTGATTGAGGTAAATCACAATAGCTAGACCTGTAATCAAAAACAAAAACAAGATTAACCAAAATCCTTCCATTCCGTTTTTTCCACTGTAAATCATAAACAACATTCCGAGTATTCCGAGTAACAGCGGTAAAAGATAAAACGTGTTATGCCCTTTATTATTTTTCAATTCCGAAGGGAGCTTAGTCTGGTCTCCAATCAACAAATTATCTATAAAGCTGATTCCTGTAATCCAGTTACCATGTTCCAGTTCACCATAGCTCTGCAAATCATTCTGGCGGCCTGAGAAATTCCACATAAAGTAGCGCCAGTACATAAAGCCAACCTGATATTCGAAGAAGAAGCGCATATTTTCAATAAAAGTCGGTTTGATATCGCTCTTCTGCTGACCGCAATAATCATAATCAATCCGTTCACCTTCAATCCTTGCCCATTGTTTGTAAGCATCGATATGTTGAGGTGTTGTACTGTACATACGCGGGAATACCATCATAAAACGATCATCCATCACATAATCTCTTTTATAACCGGTAATGATGTATTCATCTTTATCGCTTTCGGAAGTTTTAGGCTTTTTAGTATAAGTAGGCTCCCCTATCTTTTCTTCAGGGACGCACATGTTTCCTTCAACACGGAGTTTCACAGGTGCACTGTAAACTGCTCCGTAAAGAAGTGGCGTATCACCATATTGCTCGCGGTTTAAATAATATTTCAGCGAGAATACGTTATCAGGATTGTTTTGATCCATCGTTGGGTTGCTGGTAGAACGAATAACAATGATTGCATACGATGAATATCCAATGGAAACTACAGCAATCATAAGCAGAATAGTATTAAGCCATCGTGCTTTAATATTTTGTTTGCGAAAAAAGAAAAATGCGCCTAAACCGGCAATTATTATAATGCCCAGAATTATATGATTTCCAAAGAATGGAACTCCTACCAATGAAACTGAAGCGATAAACGCAATGGCCATACGCAGGTAATTGCGGTTAGTGTACGATTCATAAACACCCCAGATAATGAATGAAATTGTGAGCAGAATGTAAACGTATAAGCCTGTATTAAATGCAAAACCAAGTTTATTCACAAATAGCAGTTCAAACCATCCGGCAACTTCAATAAATCCCGGAATCAAACCATAGAGAACTGCTGCCAGAATAATAATTCCTGCAACCAATGCTACAAGAGCACCTTTTACTGTCGGTGTGTGTTTTCTAAAATAATACACCAGCACCATAACAGGAATAACCAGAAGATTCAGAATATGCACACCTATGGAAAGACCCATCATATAAGCTATGAAAATCAACCAACGGTCAGAACCCGGTTCATCTGCAACATCTTCCCATTTTAAAATAAGCCAAAACACTAATGCTGTAAAAAGCGAGGAGAATCCATACACCTCAGCTTCGACTGCAGAGTACCAAAATGTATCTGAAAATGTATAAGCCAATGCACCAACCAAACCAGCTCCCAATATACCAATCACATTAGCTGTTGTATAATCTTCGTCTGTTTTGATTACGATTTTCTTTGCCAAATGAGTGATAGTCCAAAACAGGAAAAGTATAGTAAACGCACTGCACACAGCAGTAATCGCATTCACCATATATGCTACTTGAGTAGGATCTTTGGCAAACAACGAGAATAAATGACCTGTGAGCATAAAAAACGGAGCTCCCGGAGGATGACCCACATCTAACTTAAACGCTGCAGAAATAAATTCCGGGCAATCCCAAAAACTGGCAGTTGGTTCAAGAGTCAGCATGTAGGTTGCTAATGCAATAACAAAAGTCACCCAACCAGAGATGTTGTTCAGTAATTTGAATCTTTTCATTTTATATTAATTAATAAATTAGTTTCCTGTGCGGTATTTTATCAAACAATTTCGTTTGTATCTTATGTTTTTCTTATAAAAAAATATGGTTCTGAACATATAGATCAATTAACCAAATTCAAAAAGTTTTCAAAGATACAAAGAAAATTTAGTTGGATGTATAAGAAATTATGATTTTGGTTAATTTTAAATATTATCAGTTATTTATAGTTGTTTGACGGAAAGAAAAACTATCATATTACAAATTTTATATTGTTGTTTAAATCAAGGTACGGCAAAATTCTATAGAGTATTTTATCAAACAAAAAATAAAAAATTATCAGCCTCTGTTAATTGTATTATTAATTATAAATTTTAAAATGAAATAGTGCATTTATTATAAAAAAGTGAATTGGATATTTAGTATTTTTGTGGCAGAAAAACAAATAACATTACAATCTCGAAAATAAATTTTATATGAACAAACCAACATTTACTATTAGTGCAAAACTTATTAATTTGATAGCTGATATTTCGGCTCAGGTTGAACGGTATGCCATCCGTATGGAACAAGAAGATGGTTTTGTTTTGCGCAACAAAAACAGGATAAAAATTATTCAAGCTTCATTAGCAATTGAAGGTAATACTCTTTCCGAAAATATGATCACCGATATTTTGGAAGGTAAGCCAGTAGTTGCTCCATTGAGAAAAATTCAGGAAGTAAAAAATGCTATAAAAACTTACGATGCATTTTCAACTTTAAATCCTTATAGCATCAACGATTTGTTAAGAGCCCAGGGGTTGATGATGGAGACTTTAATTGAGGAAGCTGGAAGTTTTCGTAAGGGTGGAGTCGGGGTATTTTCCGGCACGATCGCAGTTCATGTTGCACCACCTGCAGAGAGGGTTCCTTTTCTGATGGATGACCTGTTCGAATGGTTAAAAGAATCCAATGATCATCTGTTAATTAAAAGCTGTATTTTTCATTACAAATTTGAATTTATTCATCCATTCATTGATGGCAATGGTCGAATTGGAAGACTCTGGCAATCGTTAATTTTAAGCAAGCTACATCCTATCTTTGAACATCTCCCGGTAGAGAGTATAATTTTTCAAAATCAACAGCAATACTACGATGCAATTAGCCGAAGTACGAGGACTTCAGATAGTGCCCATTTCATTGAATTTATGCTTGAAGAAATTCTAACTACGCTTAGAAATCGACAAGGTATAGCATTAAAAAGCGAAAATAATGACACTGTAAGTGACACTGTAAGCATAAATCCTGAGCCACAGTCGCACCAAAAACCAAATGACACTGTAAATACAAATTCATATAGTGTTGATAATAAAGTTATTAGCGGCAACAATAATGACACTGTAAATGAAAAAACCGATGACACTGTAAACATTATTGCCAGTGACACTGAAAACAATACTACAAATGACACTGTATTATTCAACACAAATGACACTGTAACTGAAATTTCAAAAACCACTAATTTAGGAGATAATGAGGAAGTTGAGAAAGAAGTAGTATCAATAATAAATAATGACACTGTATCTGACACTGTATCTGAAGTGGTTAATTTTGACGAAAAACAGTCAAATGACACTGTATCTGACACTGTAAACCATATTAAATCTAACCCAAAAATCACATTAGATGAACTTGCATTGAGGCTAAATAAATCTCGTAGAACTGTAACTCGAACCATAAAAAAACTACAGGAAGAAGGGATTATTTCACGTAATGGTTCTGACAAAACCGGCTATTGGGAAGTTAATATTTCCTGATATTTTAACGTCAGTGACGAAAGTATTTTAAGAAATAAACACCAAAAATAAACGTGTATTTACAACTAATTTCCAAATTAGTTTATGTAAATAAATCATTAAACAAAGACTAATAACTATAATAAACAAAGACTAAAATTGTAAGCTTTTTAGCACAAAAATACCCAGTCAAAATGTAATATTGACTGGGTATTTTAATTTAAAATCCGGAATATATTTTATTTAAAACATGATAAATCTACTTTATAAATTTACATCTTTGCGTCCTTTGTTTTAAATTTTTTACCACAGATTTTAAGTTATCTTACGGTCAAAGATAAACCTTTTTTGTACTGAAAATATATAAAAATTAATCCTGTTTTAATATCAATTTTTGCAAATTTTCTTTGTTTGATTCATAAAAAATAAAGATCATTTTTTCGGTTTTTGATAGCGTCAATCCATCAAAATAATTTAAATTTCATACCCTTTCTTTAAATTGAAAAATCTATTATTCGATAATAATTGCGAGCAAAATAAACAACTGCTGAATTAAATTTAAAGTTAATTATGTGTAATACCATGTGTCAACTCTTCAGAATTACATGACTTATTTTCTTTAAATCGGGCTAGTATTATTTGTAAACGTTGACTGTTTTTACTGAATGTATTTCTTGAAAAAATCAATTACACCATTAATTTTATAGGGCAAAATTGTTCCTGATACGAGCATCTTGAAACCAACTATTTAATGAGAAATACAACAATATTTATCCCTAATAATAAATTTGTAATTCTTACAATTCGTAATCGAAACAGACAAAAAGATTGAAAGAAACTTTGTTTATGAACAAAAAATCAAAAATCAGTAAGTTTTGATAAGATTTTCGGAATTTTGCCATATAATAACCTGGAAAACAATTATTTATAATAATTTGTTACTCAGAAAAATATATCTACATTTGTACAGGATAACCTTCTTTGAGTTACAACAAATGGAACAAATTTCTACATTTGCAGAATTGACAGCCCACCTTTCGGAGCTTAATTGCCGGAAACGTATGGCAGTAGCTAACGCGGTAGATGAGCATACACTTGATGCGGTTTTACAAGCTGTAGATTTGGGTATTATTGAGGCTTATCTGATTGGCGATGTCGCATCTATTGAGTCGCCACATTTATTCGAATCACACTCTCTTTCCCCTTTTGTACATATCATAGATGTCCCGGAAGTAAAAGAATCGGCTATTGAAGCTGTTCGAATGGTAAAACAAGGTGAAGCTGACATTCTAATGAAAGGTCTTGTCAATACAGATGTGCTGTTGCGAGCTATTCTTGACAAAGAAAGAGGGATTCTGAAACCCGGAACAGTTATGACTTACAATGCTGCAATGGAAATCCCCAACTACCACAAACTTGTATTCTTCAGTGATCCTGTTGTTATCCCCTCCCCTACTCTATTGCAACGTATAGCAATGATAAAATATGCTATCAATACAGCAAATAAGTTTGGTATAATGAAACCAAAAATTGCTCTTATTCATGCCACTGAAGTAGCAAATCCAAAAATTCAGTATATGCAAGATTATCTTGATATTATGCAAATGTGGCGTGAAGGCGAATTTGGAAATGTTATAATTGACGGACCACTGGATATTTTCCTGGCATTAGATAAAGAGCGTGGAAGTATAAAAAATGTATCAAGTCCCGTTCTGGGAGATGCAGACATACTGATTTTTCCCAATTTTGAATGCGCAAATACTTTTTATAAAGGTTTAGCGCTGTTTGCAGGGGCTCAGATGGGCGGACTACTTCAGGGAACTGATAACCCGGTAGTGCTTACTTCACGGAGCGAAACCACATTATCTAAGTTCTACAGCATTGCAATGGCTTGCGTTATGGCTTGAGTGATTCTACTATCTTCTGAGCAGCACGTTTTGCAGTACCTGTTTCACCTAATGACTTTCGTATAGTATTGTAGCCAACGAGCATAGATTCGCGATAAGCGGTATCACTCAGAATTTTATTCAATTCTTGAGTCACGTTCTCGACAGTAAAATGCTGTGCAACCAGTTCTAAAACAACTTCTTTTTCGGCCACAAGATTTACCAATGAAATGAACGGAACTTTTATCACATATTTTCGAAGTAAAGAAGCCAGTTTCCCAAATATAACATGATAAACCACCACCTGAGGTGTCCCAATCAAGGCTGTTTCAAGAGTCGCTGTACCCGAATTGACTATCGCTACTTTCGATTGTTGAAGCAACTCGTAGGTTTTACCAAATATTATTGGAATATCTTTCCCGGCCTGTATATTCTTATAAAATGAAGTGTCAATTCCCGGCGCACCGGCTATTACTACCTGATAATCCCTAAAAAACGAAGCAGCATCAGTCATACGCTTTAAACATGCAGAGATTTCCTGCTTACGACTTCCTGCCAAAACAGCTATAATTGGTTTTTTTGTCAGATTATTCTCAATAATGAATTCATCGAAGGTTTGATTTTGATTCGGTCGATTCTGAATTGAATCAATGGTTGGATTTCCAACATATTCTACAGGATAATTATGACGGTCATAAAACTCAGTCTCAAAAGGGAAAATGGTAAACATTTTATCCACATACCGTTTAATATCTTTAATGCGGTACTCTTTCCATGCCCAGATTTTAGGCGAAATATAATAATAAACAGGAGTTTTCAGATTTTCTTTTACAAATTCTGCAATTCTCAGATTAAACCCCGGATAATCAATCAGTATAACCACATCCGGTTGAAAATTAATTATGGCTTTTTTGCAGTCATTTATATTTCTGAGAACCATTGGAGCATTTTTCAATACAGCCCAAAAACCCATAAAAGCCATGTCACGATAGTGTTTCACCAATTTTCCTCCTTCTGCCAACATAAGGTCGCCACCCAAAAAGCAGAATTCAGCATCTGAATCGACCTTTCGGAGTTCACGCATCAAACCCGATCCATGTAAATCGCCTGATGCCTCACCGGCTATAAGGAAGTATCGCATTTAAGTTTTAGTTTATTGGTGCCTGATTAATCGGTTGATTGGTTTTGCATACTTCTACCGTGTACTGGTTGCAGTTTACTTCTAATTTATAGCATAAAAAAACTTGCTATCAGATAGGGTATCACTCCTATCATCATTCCAGTGGCAATTTTGAAACTATCTGATTTGTAAAATACAAAAACAAGTACAAGATTTGGCATAATTGACAATAAAAGTAATTTACCCATTAAAACTCCCGGCCAAATTTCTTTTATGGATTCAACAAATGACGTATGACTTGGATAGAACCTGTTTAAATATATCCACATAAACATTACCGGCAGGATTAATCCCGGAATCAGTCCATAAAGGAATTTATTGAAACGTTCCATTTTGTTATTGGTTGATTGGTTCATTCGTTACATAAGAACTTTATGAACTAAATTAAATTTCCCATCCCTTCACATCTTCAATAGCTTCGTAAGCAGTCAAATCTATTTTAGTAGGCACAATAGAAATATTGTTATTCAAAATAGCCCATTCATCTGTATCCTGAGCATCAGGTTCACCGTTTTCAAAATAACCGGTCAGCCAGAAATAGTGTCGTCCCTGAGGATCGGTTCTTTTTTCGTATTCCTTAACCCACTGACCATCAGACTGTCGTACCACCTTTACTCCGGCAATCTCACCTTTTGGCGCATTCACATTCAGGCATATACCACGACTCAAACCATTTTTCAACGCTTCACGGGTAATTTTCAAAACATAGGGTTCGAAATTAGCAAAATCTGCATCGAGTGAGTGTGTATCTATTGAAAATCCAATTGACAAAATACCATTCTCACAGCCTTCCAGTACGGCTCCCATTGTACCTGAATAAATCACATTTACTGCTGAATTTGAGCCATGATTAATCCCTGAAACAATAAGATCCGGCTTACGTTCAACAATCTCATTTAACGCTAATTTTACACAATCTGTGGGAGTTCCTGTACAGCAATAACGTTTAAGGCCTTCCTTTTCTTCAACCTTTTTGAATCGAATTGGATGAGTAACCGTGAGAGCATTGGACTGCGCAGATCGTGGTCCATCGGGTGCTACAACAATAACCTCGCCAATTTCCATCATCAAATATGTCAACACTTTTATTCCTTTTGATTCACAACCATCATCGTTGGTTATTAATATATAGGGCTTTTTCAAATCTGAATTCATAATTAAATACTATATTTTTCACTTCCTTACTTTCCAAACTGTAGCCGATAAAAATCCGGCACTCAACAATATAAAATACAACATATCCCGTGAATCAATCACTCCCCGGCTCATTGATTTGTAATGTGCATGAATTCCCAATGTATCAAGCAACTGAATGATTTTTCCGGAGCTAAAAAAACTTGTTAGCAATTCAAAACCATAGAACAAAAAAAACGAAATAACCACTGAGACAACAAACGCAACTATCTGATTTGTAGACAGTTCTGAAGCAAAAGTGCCTACCGCCACATAAACCGCTGCCAGAAAAAACAGTCCGATAAATGAGCCCCAGAATGCACCCGAATCCACATTTCCAACCGGTTCAGCCAGATAAAATACAGTGAAATAGTACAACACTACAGGAATTAGTGCAAGAAGCACTAACACCCAGGATGCCAGATATTTACCCAACACAATATGGGTCTTTGATAACGGTTTTGTAACCAGTAATTCCCATGTTCCGGTTTGTTTTTCTTCAGCAAAAAGTCGCATGGTAACCGCAGGACAAAGAAACAGAAACAACCATGGTGCAAGATGAAAAAGTCCGTCAACATTGGCATATCCGGAATCAACCACATTATATTCACCGGGAATAACCCAGAGAAATAATCCTGTGATTGTCATAAATATACCTATTACAATATAACCGGTAGCATTACTGAAAAACGCATGTAATTCCTTTTTGAAAAGAGATATCATAATTCAAAAACAATAATCAATCGGCAAATGAGATTTATTTTGCTGTTTTTTTTGCGATGTCAAAGGTAACCAAAATATTTGAACACAAGACCATTTATAAGCAATGAATATGGAGGATTCTATTCACAGGTAACCTTATAAAATGCCATAAGCACAGATATTTTTTGGTTTGAGATGGAGAAAAGACAACTGCAAAAGCCCGAACAAATCAAATAAGGATGGTGTACAAACTTAAACAATGAAAATGATTTTTACTTCATAGCTTGAAAATGATGGTATTTACTTCTTACTGTTCTTGTACCAGGGCATCCATCATTATCGGAATTTCATCTTTATCTATTCCGTTGGCAATCAAATAGGATTTATCCTCATTAAATGCGGCAAAAAACAAATCCCAATTACCGCCAAACTTCTCAAGGCTTTTTTTGTAATATTCTAAAGCTGTTGTATGGTTTCCCTTACACCAGGTAATATGCGCCATATTCATATAATCATGCACATTTGGCTCTGTATCAATAAGCTTACCGGCATAATATGCTGCTTGTTTTAAATTACCGGTAACAAATGAACACCACGAAATAGCTCTCCAAATTTTTGGATTATCACCTTCAAGTGCATCAAATTTAAAATAAATATTCAATGCATCTTTAAATTTATTCAATTCCACCAAACAATGAGCTATCTGCATCAAAACCTTAGTTTGTTCGGGATACAGATAATCTACATGCTGATAGAATTCGAGGGCTTTTTCGAAATTCCCTGACAATCGGTAACAAAGTGCCATTTTTCGTATGGTCCAGATATCATCGGGTTGAATTATATCAGCTTTATTGTATGCTTCAAGTGCTTTGGAGAACTGAGAAGTTTGCTGATACATGTAACCGATTTTTTGATATAACGCAGCCATTGGTTCTGATTCATGCTGAATTTCTTCAAAAAGTTCCAATGCTTGAGTGTAGTGATTTGTTGAAAAATAATACTCGGCAATGCTGGTTTTAAAATCAGTGTTTCCAGCCAAAATATCAAATAAGTACGAATGATGCATCGATAGCGAAAAGCTAAACATATCAGCAAAATCAGCATGTTTAGAATACAACTTAAAAAAGCGGAATAAATCCTGTATATATTGCTTTGAGATATTTTTCGACACTTGTTCAGGGTTAAGAATTGCCTCATCATTCATCATTTCGGTCAATTGATCGGCCTCTGATTTAAATGAGTTCTTAAGCATATTTCTTTGTGATTCAGGCATTTGCAGAATGCTATGGCAAAAAGAGTATTTGTCTGAATTACACATTATATTGTTTTCGACAAATGCTGAGATCAACGATTTATCTTCGGTAACAAAAAGCTCATTTACAGTAGAATAGTGCGGGTCGAACGGCAAAAACCAGTTACTTGGATCTGTGAAAAACGGAAAATTTTTAAGCAGTGAGAATGTGCTCATATAAACATCTGCACCTTCGAGTTGCAATTCACTCAGTTCTTTTAATTTATCCGAGATTCCACTTTTCTCCAAAATATCCTGCCATTCAGGGTTTTCTTCATCCCATTCTTCAGAATTCAGTAGGCTTTCAGGATCCATTTTATCTTTCATAAACGGACTGATTTTCATCATTTCGGGCAGAATTTCTTCCTGCATTTTTTTCGAAATCTTTTCTGTCTCAGCTGTTGAAATAATCTGAATAAGTATGTTCTGAAAATTAGTCACAATGTGGTTGTCATCAGCCAGCAATACCAATCTGTTTCTTATTGAAGGAAAGAACTGCAAAAACCGGTTGTAACGTGCCATAATAAATGCAAGTCCAACCATTGCCCGCTGCTTAACCATCTGATTATCTGACTGACAAGCATCGAAAAGCATCATTATTTTGCTTTCATCAAACATACGCCAGAGGTTCAGCGTGAGTGAGGAAATTACAATTGATTTTTCGAGATTACCTTTGTGTTTTTTGTCAAGCAAATTATTAAATAGCGCTTTATCTTCAGCCTTGTAAGTAGTAGTAAGCCAGAAAAGCCTAAATAATTCGGGCAGAAGTTGTTCATAATTTGAACGCAACCGTTTTAGCTCTGTATCGTGATTTTCGTCAGAATTTGTCAGTAGTGTTGATTGGCTGTGGAAATACTGAAATGCATTGAGTAAATCAGTGTCGGAAGAATAATGTCGGGTAACCGGATAAAACCTTTTTTGGGAATATTCGTAATTAGTGGAATTTCGGAACAGTAACTCCTCGCGCAGTTCACAATCTAAAACAAATAGCTTAGCTATCAACTTATTATAAACCGATTTTCGTTCTGGATCATCTACTCCGGTTATATAATATTGAAGCAAATAATGATAATTTTGTTGTAATTCTGTCAGACGGTCAACATACTCTCCAGCCTGTAACTCATTGGTGAGTAATGTTATTTTCCCGATTGCATTCGTAATCTGACCAACAGAAAGCAAATGTGCAGCCGAATTATATGCGGAATGAATCTGAGAAGAATCCATAATTAACCCATTTTACTTATTTTCCTCAATCGTTCTTCATCAATGATTTTAAGTTTTCTGCCATCCATTGCAATAACATATTCATTTACAAAATTGGATAAGGTGCGGATAGCATTTGAAGTAGTCATATTTGATAAATTGGCCAAATCTTCGCGGGAAAGGTAAATGCTGATGGTAGCGCCATCTTCTTCCACACCGTAGTTCTTTTTCAATATGAGCAGAGCTTCTGCCAGTCTGCCGCGAATGTGTTTTTGAGTCAGATTGACCGTTCTTGCATCTGAAGCTCCCAAATCGGTTGCAAGTTCTTCTAAAAACCTGTAACAGAAAGCATTATTGTGACGTAAAATAGACAAAAAGATATCTGCTTTCAGCATATAAACCGTTGATGCTTCGAAAGCTGTCACATTAGTATTATAATTCTCATTGGCAATGATTGCTCTGTAACCAAAAGTTTCACCCGGTTTCAGCATCCTGATTATCTGTGAGCGATTGCTAATTCCTTCTTTAAAAACTTTTACTTTCCCAGCGGCCAGAATCATCATATGCGTAGGAACTTCACCTTCGCAATGAATCATCTCATTTTTCTTGAAATTATGAATTGTAAAATTATTTCTTACAAATTGCCTTTCGTCAGGAGTCAACACATCCCATACAGAGAATATCTCATCGATGGGTTTGAGATACGAAGTATGTTTTTTTGCCATAAGCTTATCGTTGAAAATATGTTTGACAACAATGTTATAAAGCACAAATTTAGTAATTATTCTAAATATATTATCATAAATTCAAAAAAAACAAACAAATAGAGACTGATAATCAGATTTTTTGGCATTTTTAACACCATCAAATTTGTTTTGATTTGATTTTTATCTTTCTCTAAAAAAACCTGAACTTAACCGAAAGATTATTCAAATAAATATTTACTTTTGTATTAATAATTTCAATATAGCAAGCATGAAACAGATTCTATTCGTTTTGATGATTTTATTGAGTTCATTTGTTACAAAAGCTCAACAAATGATGTTTAGTAATAGCTCAGTAGTAAGCCTGATAACATGCTCTCCGGGCAATGAAGTGTATGAGAAATTTGGTCATACAGCGATACGAATTAGAGATGATAAAAATAAAATTGATGTTGTTTTTAACTATGGAGTTTTTAGTTTTGAAACATCCGGATTTTACTATAAATTCATCAAAGGCGAAACTGATTATCAATTAGGAGTTTATGCAACCGGAAACTTTCTCGCTTCATACGCACAACGGAATTCCATGGTTTGGGAACAACAATTAAACCTCGTCGATTCAGAGAAAATCAGACTAATAGATAATCTTTTAGCGAATTACCAACCTGACAAAAGGGTTTACAGATATAATTATGTTTTTGATAATTGTTCCACTCGACCCCGTGATAAAATATTGGGTTCTGTAAATGGCTATACTTCTTTTAACGAAGATACAGAAAATAAGACTTACCGCAGCTGGATTGGTTCATATGTTGGCACTGACAGCTGGTTAAAATTTGGGATTGATGTTATTCTTGGAGGAGATGCCGACCAACTTGCTTCTTTCAGAGAAAGCATGTTTTTGCCTGAAACACTTATGAATGCATTGCAATCAGCTGAAATTCACGACAAAACTAATGGTACAAGAAAACTCATTACCGATAGAAAAATTCTGATTAACAAGTCGAATGATAAGGAAACTATAATGCCTTTCGAAGTTAAACCAATTGTTGTTTCGATTATTCTGTTGATTATTGGTTTAATTATTTCAATTGGCGATTATATCAAACAACAATATCAAAAACCACATACTAAATTATTTGATTCAATTATTTTAATCACTACAGGTTTGGCCGGTGTAATAATCTTATACCTTATGCTTTTTTCATCTCATCCATTAGTTCAGAATAACCTTAATATCCTGTGGTTAAATCCATTAAACATCTTTCTTGGTATAATAATGTGGTTTCCTAGATTTAGAACTCCTGTTTTTTTCTACGAAATAGTTAATATATTTTTACTTGTTGGAGGACTTATTTCATTTGCTTTATCGTCACAGGTTTTCAATCAGGCAGCCTTCCCTATAATTGTTTTACTACTTGTTCGTTCGGCGAGTTGGTCCGTATATTTATCAAGACGAATGTTTAAACGCAGGTCAGTCATCTAAAACAAGTAATAGCAGCACTATGCCAAAGAAATCTATTGAAAAACAGCCACTTAGGTTTGTTGCCATTATTCCTGCCCGTTACGCTTCAACCCGCTTTCCGGGAAAACCACTTGTAAATATTGGCGACAAAACCATGATACAACGGGTGTACGAACAAGTTTCGAAAGCTGTGGCAGATGTATATGTTGCTACTGACGATCAACGAATTTTTGATGCAGTTACATCTTTCAGTGGAAAAGCTATCATAACTTCCGACCAGCACCGAAGTGGAACAGACCGTTGCTATGAGGCTTTTACCAAACTCGATGAATATTTTGATGTGATTATTAATGTTCAGGGCGATGAACCTTTTATCCAACCGGAACAAATCACTGAACTACAGAAATGCTTTGAAGATGAGGAAACACAAATTGCCACGCTGGCTAAAAAAATAACCGAGAAAGATGGTCTGGAAGCACTAAACAACCCTAACAGCCCGAAATTAGTGCTTAACAAAAACAATGAAGCATTATATTTTAGCCGTTCAGTAATTCCTTACAATCGAGGAACAGCACCTGAAAACTGGCTTTCTTCGAACGTTTATTTGAAACATATAGGCATTTACGCCTATCGTTCGGAAATACTAACCGAAATAACCAAACTAGAACAATCACCACTCGAATTGGCCGAATCGCTGGAACAATTGCGCTGGCTGGAAAACGGCTACAAAATTAAAGTTGGATTTACGAATGTTGAAACCGTGGGCATCGACACTCCCGAGGATTTAGATAAAGCGATACAATCGATAAAGACTCTCATCTAAATCAATACACACCATAATCTTCTGATTTATACTCTCTTTTACACCTTAACCAACCTTCAGCACAGATTTTAAAAATCTTCAATTTTATAACAGGATATTACTTTTTCATCTTAAATAAAATCCCTACTTTTGTGGAAAATTCCTATAAAATGAATAAGATTTTATCCTACCCATTATCCTTGCTTGCCTATTTTTGGTTCCTGTTTTTTATCTGTCTGTTTCATCCCATTCAATGGGTTTGCTTTAATGTTTTTGGGTATCAGGCACATAAGAAAAGTGTTGATATTCTGAACTTTTTCACAGTTAAAACCCTGTATTTTATATTCTCATATGCAGAAATTGAAAACAGTGAACTAATTCCTGAAGGACATCCCCTGATATTTGTGACTAATCATCAGGGTGTATTTGATATTGTAGGAATGAGCTGGTTTTTGCGAAAATTTCATCCGAAGTACGTAAGCAAGATTGAACTTGGCAAAGGAATTCCAAGCATATCATACAATTTGAATCATGGAGGTTCAGTGTTGATTGACAGAAAAGATCCCCGACAAGCATTACCTGTTCTAAAAAAAATGGGCGAATATATTGAATCAACCTGCCGTTCTGTAATTATTTATCCTGAAGGCACCCGAACCAGAGACGGAAAACCAAAACCTTTTGCAGCCAATGGTGTGAAGATTTTGTGTAAATATGCACCAAGCGCCTATGTAGTCCCTGTTACAATTAACAACTCATGGAAGATATTTCAGTATGGCAATTTTCCATTAGGGACGGGAAACAAAATCACATTTTCGGTTCATCAACCGATTAAAGTGAGTGATTACGATTTCAATACATTGTTCGAAAAAACTGAAAAAGCAGTTATTTCCGATCTCATTTATTGATTTCAGATTCCACAAACACCCATTTCAAAACTCTCGTCCGAAACTTACTGAAGTCTTGGGCGGGAGTTTTTTTTACTGCCAGTATAGCAACAACTTTGCTTTGCCCAACATTATTACTATTGTGTGTTTGGCTATAAAAACTTTGTATTTGGCGAAGTTCTCCGCTTAGGCTACGCTCTGCACTCTGCATTTTGCAGAGTGATTTTCTGCACTGCGTCTGAGTACTCTACACTTTGTGGAGTGATATTCTGCGCTGCGTCTGAGTACTTTACATTTTGTGGAGTGAATGGTGAAGGGAGAAAATTTAGAAAAATATATTTCCATTTTCCACATTTTTTCATATAATTATTTTTATATTTGCAACTAATCAAAATACTTACCCGCTGTAGCGACAGCGGCATTACATATTGCAAAGCGTTAACTTTTATTCCCGTGCCTGAAACTTCGACACTTTCTATACACAAAGGAATAAGTTAGTAAACGCCTGCGCCAAACGGCGTGGGCTTTAACTTATTATCTACTTAATCAGGTATTTGGCTATACTTCAAGTGCGTGATACGGTTAAAGTAACACACTTTTTTATGCCTGAAAGTGAAGAAAATTACAAAAAATAAAACACTAACTATTTTATTTAAAGTTATGAAAGAGAAAAGCAAATTATCAGTTTTGTACTTTGTTATATTACTTTACTTTCTAATAGTAGCTAACAGTTGTAATCCTACTATTTCTGCAAAATTCCTGCCTATTTTAACAACTAATGATATAACTCAAATAACTCAAAATACGGCTATATGTGGTGGTAATATCAGCTCTGATAGTGGTTTTGAGGTTACGGCACGGGGTGTGTGTTGGAGCTTAAAACCAAATCCAACTATTGATGATAATCTGACTAAAAGTGCTGCTGGATCAGGTTTGTTTTCATGTTCAATAAATAACTTATTGGCTGATACAACTTATTATGTAAGAGCCTATGCAACTAACAAAGATGGAACTGCTTACGGACTACAAGTAACATTCAAAACATTACCAGCAGTTTTGCCAGTGTTGACAACAACAGCCATTACAAATATTACAGGATCAACAGCTGTAAGTGGTGGAAACATCACTTTCGATGGTGGAACACCTATCATTGCACGTGGTGTCTGTTGGAGCATAACAGAAAATCCAACTATTATGAACGACAAAACTTCAGACGGAAATGGTGGTGGTATTTTCACAAGCACTCCCGATAATTTGCAATCAGGGACAATATATTATCTTAGAGCGTATGCCACTAACTCAGCAGGAACTTCTTATGGTTCACAAGTAACTTTTAAAACTCTTTCTATTCCTATAGTTACAACTTCATCAATTACTTCCATTACTACAACAACAGCCAATAGTGGTGGAAATATAACTTCTGATGGGGGTTCAACAGTTACAGCAAGAGGTATTTGTTGGAGTACATCTATTAATCCAATCATTTCAAATTATATCACAACAGATGGTAATGGATTAGGCATATTTACAAGCAAATTAACTAATCTAAAAGAAGGCATCAACTATTATGTACGGGCTTATGCTACCAATATTGTTGGTACAGCTTATGGAGATAATGTGGGATTTAAAGCTAATACATCAACAACATTAACAGATATTGATGGCAATATTTATAAAGTTGTTACCATCGGTACTCAAACGTGGATGGCCGAAAATCTAAAAGTTACACATTACTGCGATGGTTCGACAATTCCAAATATGCCTATAGCAGAAACTAATATCCCAATATGGAGTAGTCTATTAACTGGTGCTTATTGCGATAATAATAACACTTGGGCTAATATTCCAATTTATGGAAGACTTTATAATTGGTATGCTGCGACTGATAGTCGTAACATCGCTCCAGTTGGATGGCATGTTCCATCAGATGGGGAATGGACAACTCTCGAAAGTTATGTTAGTAGTAATCTCGGCACTTCTACCTCTGTAGCTAAAGCATTAGCTGCAACAACAAATTGGTATTCTTCCACAAACATAGGGACAATAGGCAACGATTTGACTAAAAACAACTTCACTGGTTTTTCTGCCTTACCAGGTGGTGATTGTAGTATTAATTTTACATTTTTCGGTATAGGTAGTTACGGTTACTGGTGGAGTTCTACAGAAGTTAGTAGTACCAATGCTTCTAATATGAATATGGGGTATAACTCCAGTAGTATGTCAAGAAGAAGTTCCTTAAAGCAAGCTGGTTTTTCTATACGTTGTATTAAAGATTAATAAGCTTATATAGAAACATCAATAAACATAAAGTGGTCAATTATGGACATAGAAGAAGATATTGTAGATTTATTGAAAAAGAAAGAACAAATTGAAAAAGTATTGTTAAAATTCAAATCAAAAGAGAATATACTTTCCACTGAAGAAGTAGTAATAGAAGAGATTGAACGTAAGTTATCAATTGTCCAAAGAAAAATTGAAGATTATTGATTGCGAAGGGTTTAATTATTTCTAATAAAAATATTTTATGAGTTTATAATAGAATAACAACATTTAAATGTAATATTATGGATTATAATTTTGGTAAATTTATTGAGGAGTCTAAAAATAGTTGTAAAACAAAATCAGACTTTATTTCTAAAATAGATAAAGAGAAAGCTTTAGTTTCGGAGATTCATGATGGTCTAAGTTATGAGCTACGAACAAAATATTCTAAGAGTTTAGATATTGCGAAGTTTTATGCTCAAACAGGAGTAATAACAGAAAGCGATGAATATAGTGATGATTTAAGAATGTTAGTTCTTGGATTTAGATAATTACAAATCCTCTATTGCTAAATCCTGTTCGGGTAATGAAATTTATATGTAGAAGAATTATCAAGAAACGAAACTCATATTCGTTTCTTCTTTTTGACAAAAAGAAACAGGTTGGAAGTTTCGAAGGAAAAATAGGAAGTAATAGAGAATTAATTACTGCCATTCACATTGATGAAAATTATCAAGGTAAAGGTATTGGGCTCAAATATTTTTTAAAATTATACAATTATTTGAATGAATGTAAGCCGATAAAAAGTATTGTTGGAAGTTGGCATCAGGATGAAGAATTTGGATACTGTAAAGGTGGAATGTCAACTAACTTAAAATTATTTTTAGATTGTTGCCTACATGAGAGAAATAACGTAAAGTGTGCTTTCTCAACTCCCACAGGTAAATGGGCTAAAAAATTACTATACAACAAGTGTAAGTTTTTAAGAATTACAAAACAGAATGTTCAAGTTGTTTTTCAAAAAGATGAATCGAATAAAATAGTCAAGAAACTCAAAAGGATTAAACAAACAAGAGTTTATATATTTAAAACTCATGTTGAACGTTGAGTATAATTTTGCTGTTGATGTTGAGCCAGAAACTACTCTATTCTCACGCTGGCGCAAGTTTGTAACTTTTTCCTTGGTTTGAAAAAGCAGTCAATTCCATTTTTCTTGCTCTATCGAGCAACACACCGATTACAAATCGGCACGAACGGGGTTATTCGAAAAACTGAAAAAGTAATTGTTGACAGGATTATCATTTGACAGTGAATTCATCAGCATCCTTCCACGCGGCAAATTTTTGACGGTAGCGTTGGAGTGGTTCCTGCTGTAAATCAAAGGTTTGAATAAAAGTTTTGTTTTCGGGGAAATTCAGAATGGTATTGGCTTTAAAGTCGATTAAAGTTGAGTGTCCGTTGTAATCAACACCGAGCCCATCCACTCCTATTCTGTTCAAGCCGCACACGTAAGCCTGATTCTCAATGGCACGGGCTTGTAGTAAAATATCCCAGTCATTGATTCGCTTTTCAGGAAAGTTCGCCACAAAAATCAACAGATCGTATTCATTATTTACATTGCGGGCCCACACCGGAAAACGCAAATCGTAACACACCAATAAGCAGATATTGAAACCACAATAATTCACAATCAGACGTTTATCACCCTTTGAAAAATGGTTGTGTTCGCCTGCCATTGAAAATAAATGGCGTTTGTCGGCTGTTTGGATTTCACCTGATGGAAAAACAAAAAAAGCACGATTAAAAATTTTGTCCTTTTCTGTTGCGATAAAACTACCGGTAATAGCCAGTTGATATTTTACAGCCCATTTTCGGAGTGTTTGAACTGTTTCTCCATCCATACTTTCTGCCAAATGAATTTTCCCTGTACAAAATCCGGTTGTAAACAATTCTGGCAATACGACCAAATCGGTATGTCCAGCCAACGCAGCAAGTTGCTCACCGGTTTTTTGCAGATTAGCTGCTTTATCAGCCCAAAGTATTGTATCCTGAACAAGTGTAATTTTCATTTTTGGTTATTTTTAAATTGCATACTGCGATTGTTAAACATTGAATTTAGAAGGGAATTTACCCTGAACACCTTTGTAATAGGATTGTATTTTTATAATGTCACCAGCTTCGTCATCGGTAGGATAAAATAAAGCTTTGATTCCCATTTCCTTTTTTGCATAATCAAAATAAGCAATCTGAATAGGTACTCCGGCTTCGCGGGCTATATAGTAAAACCCCATTTTCCAGTTATCAACCAGACTTCGGGTTCCTTCAGGAGTAATAGCCAAATGAAATGTTTCGCGGGAATTGAATTCATCGACCATTTGCTGGGTAACAGAATTGCTTTTCGAACGATCGACTGCGACACCTCCAATGGCTTTAAAGAAATAATTCAAAGGAAAAAAAAACCATGATTTTTTCATCAGAAAAGAGGCCTCTCTTCCTAACGCCGTGTAAGATAATTTCCCTATTATAAAATCCCAGTTGCTGGTATGAGGAGCAACACAAATCACACTTTTAATTGGTTCTTCAACGCTTACATAGGTCTTCCAGCCAATCGATTTTAGTATCCACTTGCTTAGTTTTTGCATCTGCTTATGTCATTGATTTTTATTGTATTCCAGTTAAACAATTTAATTTATGAACTGTTCAACGATTGAGAACTGCAAAGTTAGTCCTTTTTACGAAGTTTTGGTTGTTGAAAACTATTTTAGTTACAACCAAATCTAATTTGTATTTTTGTACTGAAAACCTTTCGAAGTGCTGAGCCCCCGAAAGAGTTTTATAAACAATTTTAATCTCTCAAAGGTGTTAAGCACTCTATGAGGATTAGTATAGAATATTTCATGGATTTTCCTTTTCTAAACGAACTCAACGAAAGTCAGCGCCGGGCAGTGGAATTTACTGACGGAGCTTCACTGGTAATTGCCGGAGCAGGCTCGGGTAAAACCCGTGTATTGACTTATAAAATAGCTTATCTTCTTAAAAAAGGTATGCAACCGTCATCCATTCTGGCACTAACCTTCACCAATAAAGCTGCCCGCGAAATGAAAGAACGCATTGCCTCCATGGTGGGCGAGCAAACCGCACGTTACCTTTGGATGGGCACTTTTCACTCGGTTTTTTCACGGATTTTGCGCTCCGAAGCCGAACATATCGGATATTCCAAAAACTTTACCGTGTACGACAGTGCCGATTCCAAAAGCCTGATTAAAAGCATTGTGAAAGAGCTGAAATTAGACGAAAAAATCTACAAACACGGTTTCGTACATTCCCGAATTTCGTATGCCAAAAACAACCTGATTACTCCCGAGTCTTATCAGGCCAATATTGATTTAATTAAAGCAGACAATGCATCACGTATTCCCCTTTTGAAAGACATTTACAAAATCTATTGTAGCCGCTGTAAACAAGCTGATGCAATGGATTTTGACGACTTATTGATGCAAACCAATGTTCTTTTCCGCAATCATCCTGAAATACTTCAAAAATATCAGGAACGATTTAAATATATTTTGGTTGACGAATATCAGGATACTAATTTTGCTCAATATCTGATTGTGAAAAAACTCGCCGAAACACATGAAAGAATTTGTGTGGTCGGCGATGATGCACAAAGCATTTACTCGTTCCGCGGGGCTAATATTGACAATATTCTGACCTTCAAAAACACCTACAAAAATGCACAGATTTTTAAACTGGAGCAGAATTACCGTTCAACCCAAACCATTGTTAATGCCGCCAACAGCCTGATTGACAAAAATTCAAAGCAAATCAGGAAAACAGTTTTTTCTGAAAAAGAAACAGGTAAACCGATTAAGATTTTAAGTGTTTTTACCGATTTCGAGGAAGGTTTTATTGTAGCCAATAATATTTCTGATTTGCGATTTTCAAACAACTATCGTTATCAGAATATTGCCATTTTGTACCGTACAAATTCACAATCGCGGGTAATGGAGGAAGCCTTGCGCAAACAAAGCATTCCATATCGTATTTATGGAGGTTTGTCGTTTTATCAGCGTAAGGAAATCAAGGATGTTATTGCTTACTGTCGCTTAGTTTGTAATCCAAATGATGAAGAAGCTCTGAAACGCATCATCAATTATCCTGCCCGTGGAATTGGTGAAACAACCGTGAATAAACTGATTGAATGCGCGCAACTTCATGCAGTCAGTGCCTGGGAAGTATTGACCGACATGCTGAAATATAATTTGGCTGTAAATGCCGGCACTGCCAATAAACTGGCACAATTCCGTATGATGATTGACGTTTTTGCTCAACAGATTTCAACTCAAAACGCCTATGATTTGGCAACTTCTATTGTAAAAACCAGTGGTATTCTAAGCGATGCCTACACCGACCGTTCGCCTGAAAATATGAGTAAGGTTGACAATGTGGAAGAGTTGCTCAAAGCCATACATGAGTTTGCTGATAGCAAAGAGGATGAAGAAGCAACGGCGCTTTTACCTGATTTTCTGTCGGACGTTTCGCTGCTTACCGATCAGGATACCGACAAGGAATCAGACAAAGATAAGGTTACACTAATGACCGTACACTCGGCCAAAGGACTGGAATTCAAGGCGGTGTTTATAGTCGGTATGGAAGAAGAATTGTTCCCATCACCATTCTGCCAAAGCGAACGGGAACTGGAAGAAGAGCGCCGCTTATTCTACGTGGCTATAACCCGTGCCGAGGAACGTTTATTCATTAGTTTTGCCAAATCGCGTTTCAAAAACGGCAAAACCAATTTCTCAAATCCAAGCCGTTTTATAAAGGATATCGATGTGCAATACCTTGATATGCCGATGGAACAAAAACCAAAACAAAGCCATATTGGCGATTGGGATGATGATTTGGAGACCGAAAGAAACCGCTTTCAGAGTTCATTTTCCAAACCGGTTTCATTTAACGAACGTCCCGGACTTACAGTTAAACCTAAGCGTTTGGTAAAAATGAGTTCGACAGGTAGTGATAAAACACCGACACAGAACGGGTCGATTCCCGTTGGTATTTTTGTGAAACACAGCGTTTTTGGCATTGGAAAAGTGCTGGAAACGGGCATTGTAAACGGAAATGAAAAGGCGGATATTGATTTTGGCGAGAAAGGTGTAAAATCGTTATTGCTGAAATTTGCAAAGTTGGAAATATTAGAATAAATTTTACATTTGAACAATAAAAAAACATCTCTGACAGAATTATTTTATATCTTTGTAATTCTTAAATTCAATGAGAATTCCGATATATCAACATAGAAAAAACAACAAAATAAAATAAATTAATCATGGCAAAAACAAGTGCTGAGGAAATTAAATTTCCAACTTCAGACAAACTGAAAGCATTGCAACTGGCAATGGACAAAATTGAAAAAGACCACGGAAAAGGCACCATCATGCGTATGGGCGACACCAAAGTAGAAGACGTTTCTTTTATTTCGAGTGGTTCAATCGGATTAAACGTAGCGTTAGGCGTTGGTGGTTATCCACGCGGACGTGTTATCGAAATTTACGGACCGGAATCGTCAGGTAAAACCACGTTGGCTATTCACGCTATTGCTGAAGCTCAAAAGGCCGGTGGCATAGCAGCTTTTATTGATGCAGAGCATGCTTTCGACCGTTTCTATGCTGAAAAACTGGGCGTAAACATCGAAGAATTATTAATTTCTCAACCCGATAATGGTGAACAAGCATTGGAAGTTGCTGATCAGTTGATTCGCTCTTCGGCGGTGGATATTGTGGTAATTGACTCGGTGGCTGCACTTACTCCAAAAGCTGAACTGGAAGGCGATATGGGTGATTCAAAAATGGGATTACAAGCACGTTTAATGTCCCAAGCTTTACGTAAACTGACTGCCAATATCAACAAAACCAATACAACCTGTATCTTTATCAACCAATTGCGTGAGAAAATCGGTGTAATGTTCGGTAATCCTGAAACAACAACCGGTGGTAACGCACTAAAATTCTATGCTTCAGTTCGTTTGGATATTCGTCGTATCGGTCAGTTGAAAGACGGTGAAGAAGCTATTGGTAACCAAACCCGTGTGAAAGTTATTAAAAACAAAGTAGCACCTCCGTTCCGCAAAGCCGAATTCGATATTATGTACGGCGAAGGCATTTCTAAAACCGGTGAAATTATCGACCTTGGAGTTGAATACGGAATTATCAAGAAAAGCGGTTCGTGGTATAGTTACGGTGAAACCAAACTGGCTCAGGGACGCGATGGATCAAAACAACTCATCAAAGACAATCCTGAATTAGCAGCCGAACTGGAAGCTAAAATTGTGGAAGCGATACAGAATAAATAGACTATCAGTTTATAAAGTAAAAAAGTTCCAAAGTTCCAAAGTCAGTTTCTGCTGGTTTTGGAACTTTTTTTATGCTTTCGAAATCCTCATTTCGCACGCCTTACAATCAAAAGTGAGTTTGTATTCCTGATTGTTGTTTCGGAGAAAAAGCGGTTCTTTAAAAGTAGCTTTATAACCTTCTTTCGGGCACCAGCCCATTTCAAATTTAATACAGTGTTTGGTAAACATAAGCGGCACACCCTCTTCAGCTTTCAGCTCAAAACCGGGCATTACCTCTTCCACACCATGGTCCTGATAGAATTCTTCAGCCAGTTTGTTGGTTACATTTCCGAGATAAGAAAGCTTTTTTAGTGGAAATTCTGCAGTAAACGACTCTCGTCTAGATTCCCTGACATACGAATTTAGTCTTTCTTCATCCAGTTTTTCTATAGCTTGTCGGCGCCATTCACCTAATTGCGAAGCAAGGAAAAACCATGCTTCATTGATTTCTATCCGAATATCTGTTGCTTCGTAAATCGTGTTTCCAAGTTTGGCAAGTTGATTACGGATATTATCATTCACTGCTTCAGGTTTTTGAGCAGATTGCTTATCACAGGTAATTTCAAATACAATTGAAACACTATCTTCCGAAGTCAGTTGAAGAGTAAAATCGGCTGCCGCTTCCCTGAAAAGTATCTCCACTCCCACCCGACGTTCAGCCGTTTTTCCTTTCAGTATTTTTTCAAAAGCCTGATCCTGATTGCGATACAACATCACTCCTATATCCATTCGTGGCATATCGGCAGGGAATATCTGCTTGCGCTCCACACGATTCACTCTAAATCCTGTTAAATCACACTGTTTGTTGATAAAACAAAGTCCGTCGCCGTTATTCAGCATTGAGCCATTGTGAAGTTCAAAGAAATTTCGACCAATATACGTCACTTTGCCTATCGGTTCACCCAACGATTTTGGCGTTTCAGGCTGAATAATACCGGCATGACGTTCGTGCAAAAAATAATCTGTAGAACTGCGACGAAAGCTCTTTTCGGGATTTGGTTCAAATAGAATGGTAGTTTTCCCTGCAGAAGCACGTTCATAACGACTATCCTTTTCTATAATTGAATCTAATTTCTGACGATAATAAGCCGTGATATTCTTC
Organism: Paludibacter sp.; assembly: GCA_037132235.1. Taxonomy (GTDB): domain Bacteria; phylum Bacteroidota; class Bacteroidia; order Bacteroidales; family Paludibacteraceae; genus Paludibacter. The sequence goes on along the minus strand of JBAXPM010000002.1, from coordinate 127,691 downwards.
ACATAATCAACATCTTTCAGTCGGCCTTCAATTTTAAACGAAGTCACTCCGGCTTCCAGCATTTCTGCCAATGAATCAGACTGGTCTAAATCTTTCAGGGAAAGCAAGTGTTTGTTTTTCAACAGAATATTATCCTCAGCATCAACCAATTGGTAAGGCAAACGGCAATATTGCGCACACTGTCCACGGTTGGCACTTCGTCCACAATTTGCCTGACTCATATAACACTGACCGCTGTAACTCACGCACAATGCACCATGAACAAAAGCTTCCAGTTCAACATTTGTTTGTGATGAAATTTCCGTAATTTGTTTCAATGTGAGTTCACGCGCCAAAACCACACGCGTAAAACCAACATCCTGTAAAAATTTTACTTTTCCTAAGGTACGATTATCGGTTTGTGTGCTGGCATGAAGCGCAATGGGCGGTAAATTGAGTTTCAGAATGCCCATATCCTGAATTATCAAAGCATCAGCACCTGCATTGTAAATTTCCCAAATCAATTTTTGGACTTCGGGTAATTGATCGTCAGTTAAGATGGTATTAAGTGCCACCAACACTTTTACCCGAAACTGATGAGCATATTTCACAAGTTCGGCAATGTCTTCAATAGAATTTCCGGCAGCCGCACGCGCACCAAACTGCGATGCACCAATATACACAGCATCAGCACCATGATTAACCGCAGCGATGCCACATTCAAGGTTTTTGGCGGGAGAGAGAAGTTCAATACCCCTAACCCCTAAAGGGGAATAAAGGTTAGCTCCGTCAGATAAATGTGATTTGGGATTCATTTTATTTTGTGTTGAAAACAACACATGCTTAGTTCCCCTTTAGGGGTTAGGGGTTTAATGTATTTTCGTCAAATCATAAGGAGTTTCCTGATAAACGAAGTAATTCAACCAGTTGGTAAACAACAAGTTGGCATGACTACGCCACCGAACAAGTGGTTCGTTATTCGGATTGTCATTCTGATAATAGTTCTTAGGCATGTTGATTGGCAGCCCTTTATCCAAATCGCGTTTATATTCCGTATCAAGGGTGTTGGGTGAATACTCTGAATGACCTGTTATAAATAGTTCACGACCGTTGCGAGCCATAACCATATACACACCCGACTCAGGAGATTCGGAAAGTAAAGTTAGTTCCGGATTTTTGCGAATATCTTCCGCTCGCACCTCAGTATGACGGCTGTGAGGCACATAAAACAAATCGTCAAAACCACGGAAAATAGGGTTATGTTGTTCATGTGTTATATGTTCAAAAACTCCAAACATTTTGGCATCGAGCGGATATTTTGGAATGCCGTAATAATGGTGAAGCCCGGCTTGTGCTGCCCAACATATAAATAGCGTAGAAGTTACATGTGTTTTTGCCCAATCGAAAATTTTAGTTATTTCAGGCCAGTAAGTTACTTCTTCAAAATCGAGAAGTTCCACCGGTGCTCCGGTAATTATCATTCCGTCGTAATTGCTTTTACTGATCTCATCAAAAGTTTTGTAGAAGGTCATCAAATGCTCAATAGGTGTATTTTTGGAAGTATGACTTTCCATGTGCAGGAAGTCTATTTCAATCTGTAAAGGAGAATTTGACAACAAACGAATTAAATCGGTTTCAGTTGTAATTTTAATCGGCATCAGGTTTAAAATCACAATCTTAAGCGGACGAATTTCCTGACTCGAAGCACGCTCTGAATCCATCACAAATATATTTTCTTCACGCAGCACATCCACTGCAGGTAAGGTTATGGGGATATTTAATGGCATTTCAAATCAATTAATAATTAATAATTCACAATTAATAGTTTTGATGAAAATTCTCGTTTACTTATCTACTCGTTTCCTATTAAATAATACTTCCGGTAAATGTTCCAATACGCTGTAGTACCCGTAAAATCGGACAAAAACTCATTTAATTTCTTCAACAGTTTCTTAGATTTCGGATTCACCAACCAGGCTTCTTGCTGCACAAAACCTATCGGAACAGAAATATCCAGATTAGTTAATTGTTTTTTTAGTTTAAGTGCAAGTAACTCATCACAAATCGTATATTTTATTTTCCCTTCAGACACAAGTTGAACCAACTGTTCAGCATTCAGATCTTTCATTTCTTCTACATGAATTGGGATTGCAATTTCATTCGAGAGATGCTCAAGCCTCATTTTATGAGGTGAATTTCCTGAAATACAAACGGTATCTTCACCTAATTGGATGTGTTTTGAAATCATTTTATGCAACAATGAATCAGGTTTCTGCCGTTGAATGAGAACCTGTCTCGACATCTGAATCGGGGTGCTAAATGCCACATCTTTTTTCCATTCTGTAGTTATAGGAACCATCATGGCAATTAAATCATAATCACCTGATTTCAATCCTTCTATACCGTTTTTCAAATCATTTTCTTCGGAAATAACCAATTCAACTCCCAGACTATCGGCAAAAGCCTTTACCAATTCATACTGAAAACCCGAAACATTACCGTTTACTTTTGAAAAGCCAACACTACTTCCATCAGTAAGAACAGTAATCCGACCAATTTTGAGAATTGTTGGCAGGTCATGTACACTTTTATTTAAGCTGTGAATCAACATAATAACAGCAAAAACAGCAACAAGTAATCCTGATATAATTATAATCTGGAGCTTCTTCCCGAGTTTCAAAAATCTTTTAAAATCGAAAATCTGAACGATATTTTCTTTAATCTTAATCATAAAAATTCCATGAAATTCCGAGTTTTATGTTTGCAAGATTATACGGATAATTTGGCATTGAAAAATAAGCACCCTTCATAAAAGTCTGATTCAAATGATAATACTCAATGAAGAAACGTGTCCGCTTCAGGTGAAAATTTCCATATGCTGTCATCAAAGGATAATCACCAATTAATGTCGTGGCCTGATTGTAAAATTGCCCTGTGGCAGGCATATATGATGGGGCATAATAAGATGAATGCATCCGAACATTTGCCCCCAATTGCACAGTCAGAACCCGGAACCACAAATCTTTATAATACAAATTATGAAACAAAGCAAATCGGGGAAGTGGCAACACTTCATTGTTAGAACTAAGCTGCCCTATCACATTATTCTCCAGTGCAAATCGTCCGACATGAAAATCAAGTTTCAGATTTGCTGATAAAATCTGTACATTTCCATTAAATTGAGTCGGCATAGCATCTGCATTAAAATATACAGGATTAGTAATATTCTCAACTGCAACATTCAAAGCAAACGACCGGGTTGGAATTGCAAAAGTTCCTCCCAAACGCGTTCGGTAAACACTCACGAATGTATTATCCCATACAAAGTGATTTGATTCATAGTGTTGCATAAAAAAAGACGGTTTATCACTACGAACGAAACCATTGGCTATCAGCCTGATACTATCTTTCCAAAGTTTAAAAAAACCACCCACGTTACCTTCCAACCTGAAATCTCCGGCTTTGTAACCCAGGAAGCCGAGCTCACCGGTAATGTTATATTTGAAATTATTGCCGCGTTGTTTGGATAAAATACCACCTACCCGTGTAGTTGATTCCATCTGATTATTTAATGTTGACCCAATTTCATAGGTATAATTCTGAATCTCATTTTCAATAAAAGCTGTCAATCCAAAATTCAGCCATTTATTAAACTCCTCGGCCATATTTATCGAAAAGGTATTTGTAAGTGTCTGAACTGCAGCCGTATCTTTTGTCTGAGCAACAGGCAGATAGGTATTTTTATAAAAAGCTTTATCAACTGTTTCTTCAAAATATCGTTTGCGGTTATCATCGTACCGAAAGGTATGTCCGAATCGTGTAACCGGCACATATTCCGTTCTGACAGAATCATCACTCAACTTAATTTTTCGATCAAAACCAATGCTGTATTGATGGTTATAATAGATTTGACTTTGGGAAAAATTAGACTGAGCTTGTAAATTTGTCGACATATCAATTGGCAACACCCCTGAATTAATATCAATCGAACTTAATATTCCTCCATTTTCCTGATTTCTCAATGAATTAGTCGAAATAATTGCAGTTGCCATGTAATGTTTACCCTGATATGTACCAAATAATGAACCTGAAAATCGTTCAATAGATTGATTTTTATATTCTCCTGGCGCATAAATATAGTCGAGTGTTGTCCCAAAATTAAAATTCTTCTTCGGATTGGCTGTGAATAAAAACTTTATATGGTCTTCGTCCCGATGAAGCGAACCACCGGTATTGTAATCCAGATTACTATAAGGCGTTTTTGTATTGTAAAACGTGGCATGATCCACATTCATCAAATACGGATAATACGCATTTGCGAACAAAAAATCAGTTGCTACCTGACGATCAGCATAAACCTTAGGTTGGATGGGTGATCCCAGATTCCCATTGTAAGAATTGGCAATACTATAATTGTCTATTGGGTTTGAAGTCTGATAGTTAAGCGCAATAGTGTCGACAGGAATAGAATCTACAGTAGCAAACCGGTCGGTAATCCGCCAGGATTTTACAAATCTGTAATTGGGTGGTACCTGAGCGTAAACACCTGCTATAACCACAGTCAAGAATAATAAAACATGATATTTTTTCACCTCAAACGCCATTTCTTTTACTTAACTTCACTTCAATGCCTCATTATAAGGCACTTCCGAAGTGTGCGCAAAGATACAAAAATTTATGATTGAAGCCGAAAAACAAGACGTTATAAAATCAAAACGAACATTGCAGAAAATTTTGGTGAGAAAAGGGATTTTTTGTATGATTTATGTATATTTTTGTAAAATGTTTGATTATGATAAATAAAAGTGCTAAACTTGCATTCTAAAATCATAATGTCAATATTTTTGAATTTAATGGTTGTTTTCGAAGATAAAATCCAATTCATATTGTTAATAACATATATATTACTTACTTAATGTCAATATCCTTTCGTTTTAAATACAAACTTCTATCATTCAATCATTCTCTAAAAATCAAACTTATATGAACATTGAAAAACTGATGCAAACGCTCGAAGTAAAACATCCGGGTGAAACTGAGTATTTACAGGCAGTGCGTGAAGTGCTTAATGCAATTGAGGAAGCCTACAGCGAACATCCGGAATTTGAAAAAGCAAAAATTGCCGAGCGACTCATCGAGCCGGATCGTATTTTCACATTCAAAGTGCCATGGGTCGACGACCGGGGTGAGGTTCAGGTAAATCTTGGATACCGCATTCAGTTCAACAATGCCATTGGCCCATACAAAGGCGGTTTGCGGTTTCACCCGTCAGTTAATCTTTCCATCCTCAAGTTTCTGGGTTTCGAACAGATATTTAAAAATGCATTGACTACCCTGCCAATGGGCGGTGCAAAAGGAGGCTCGGACTTCAATCCGAAAGGCAAATCAGACGCGGAGGTTATGCGTTTTTGTCAGGCATTTATGACTGAACTGTGGCATTATATTGGTCCTGAGACTGATGTTCCTGCCGGGGATATTGGCGTTGGTGGTCGTGAAATTGGCTATCTGTATGGCATGTACAGGAAATTGGCACGCGAAAATACCGGTGTACTTACCGGAAAAAATCTGGAATTTGGAGGTTCACTTATTCGTCCCGAAGCAACAGGATTTGGTGGTTTATACTTTGTAAATCAAATGCTTGAAACTGCCGGTATGAGCATTAAAGGAAAAACGATAGCTATTTCAGGATTTGGAAATGTTGCCTGGGGAGCTGCATTAAAAGCCACTGAAATGGGTGCAAAAGTTGTAACGATCTCGGGACCTGATGGTTATATTTACGACGAAAACGGAATTTCAGGAGAAAAAATTAATTATCTGCTCGAACTACGTGCTACTTGTAATGATATTGTGTCTCCTTACGCTGAAAAATTTGGAGCAAAATTCATTCCTGATAGCCGTCCATGGGGACAAAAAGTAGATATTGCTTTGCCTTGTGCGACTCAAAATGAACTGAATGAGGAAGATGCTCAAGTACTGATTAATAATGGTGTGATTTGTGTCGGCGAAATTTCCAACATGGGTTGTACGCCCGAAGCGATAGAACTTTTCATCAAACATAAAATTATGTATGGTCCCGGAAAAGCCGTGAACGCAGGTGGAGTGGCCACTTCAGGTCTGGAAATGTCGCAAAATGCCATGCATTTGACATGGTCTTCTGAAGAAGTAGATGCACGGTTGAAACAGATTATGAGCGATATCCACGCACAATGTGTGAAGTGTGGTCGTGAAGCCGATGGTTATATCAACTACATGAAAGGTGCTAATATAGCCGGTTTCCTGAAAGTGGCCAAAGCCATGTTAGCACAAGGAGTAATTTGAAGAATCAGAAATTTCCAAAACTATTGAAAGGAGATAATTCTGAGGAGGGATTATCTCTTTTCATTTTTCGGGATTTATTTACTCCAATCAAAAAATTGTATCTTTGTGCTCCAAAATAATAAAACCGAATATGATGTTTGAACAACTTAATCAACACCGTACAATACGGAAATACACCAATCAACCGATTGAACCTGAATTGTTGACGAAACTTCTCGAAACTGCCTGCCGTGCTTCGAACACTGGAAATATGCAGGCTTACAGTGTGATTGTAACGACGGATGCAGATCATAAACAACAACTTGCCCCGGCACACTTCAATCAGCCTATGCTAACTCAAGCTCCGGTTGTTTTGACTTTTTGTGCCGACTACAACAGGTTCAGCAAATGGTGTGAACAACGTGATGCAGAGCCGGGTTACGATAACTTTCAATCGTTTATGGCTACGGCGATTGACACGTTGATTGCTGCCCAAACTTTTTGCATAGCAGCTGAAAGTGTTGGTTTAGGAATTTGTTATCTCGGAACTACAACTTACAATGCTCAGGAAATTATTGAAGTTTTGAAACTACCAAAGTTGGTCGTTCCGGTTACAACCATTACTGTTGGATATCCTGCCGATATGCCCGAACAAACTGACAGGTTGCCATTGGGTGCAGTTGTTCATTATGAAACCTACACCGATTTTTCAAAAGAATCTATCGACAACTTATATGCAGTAAAAGAAAATAGTGACTTTTACAAACAATTTGTGGCTGAGAACAAAAAAGAGACGCTTGCTCAGGTATTTACAGACATTCGTTATACGAAGAAAAATAATGAATTTTTCTCGGAAAAATTTCTTGCAGCTATAAAAATGCAGGGATTTTTCAAATAAAAAAGTCGGAAAAAAACCGACTTCTCTATTTGAAAAAAAGATAAGATGACATTGACTGAGCTGGAACACTAATATCCTAAATAACTCGCAAATCTGTCATACCATTCATCCTACTATTTTACGAAACAAATTCTTCATATTTACCGCATCACCAATAATCTGGTGTAAATTGGCAATAGCTACACGTTCCTGTTGCATGCTGTCGCGATGACGAATGGTAACACAATTATCTTCCAGAGTCTGGTGGTCAACGGTAATACAGAACGGCGTTCCAACTGCATCCTGACGACGATAACGTTTTCCGATTGAATCTTTTTCATCGTAACCGCATTTAAAATCGAACTTCAGATCGTCCATAATTTCACGGGCTTTTTCGGGCAGACCATCTTTTTTTACCAGAGGTAAAATAGCGGCTTTCACCGGAGCTAGAACCGGAGGTAAAGTTAGTACCACACGAGTATCGCCACCTTCCAGTGCTTCTTCTTTGTACGAAGCTGCCATGATTGACAGGAAGGTACGATCCACACCAATCGAAGTTTCGATCACGTAAGGTACGTAAGACTGATTCAATTCCGGATCGAAGTATTTGATGTTTTTACCGGAGAATTTCTCATGACTGCTCAAATCAAAATCGGTGCGCGAATGAATTCCTTCCACTTCCTTGAAACCAAAAGGCATTTCAAATTCTATATCGGTAGCTGCATTGGCATAGTGAGCCAGCTTGTCGTGGTCGTGAAAGCGATATTTCTGGTCACCAAGTCCAAGAGCTTTATGCCATTTCAAACGGAATTCCTTCCAGTGCTCAAACCATTTCATTTCTTCACCCGGACGAACGAAGAACTGCATTTCCATTTGTTCGAACTCACGCATACGAAAGATAAACTGACGGGCAACTATCTCATTTCTAAAAGCTTTACCAATCTGAGCGATACCAAACGGAATCTTCATACGACCGGTTTTCTGCACATTCAGGAAGTTCACGAAAATACCCTGAGCTGTTTCGGGACGAAGATAGATTTTCAGCGCACCATCGGCTGTTGAACCCATTTCGGTGGAGAACATCAGGTTGAACTGACGAACGTCTGTCCAGTTGCGTGTTCCGCTAATCGGGCAAACCACTTCGTAATCTTCGATAATGGCTTTCAATTCCACTAAATCCGAATCATTCAGTGCTTTTACAAAACGGGCATGAATTTCGTCGCGTTTAGCCTGATTTTCAAGCACGCGTTCGTTGGTCGAACGGAAAACGGCTTCGTCGAAGCTTTCGCCAAAACGTTTCGCGGCTTTTTCCACTTCCTTATTCATTTTGTCGTCGTATTTGGCGAGCAAATCTTCAATCAATACATCCGCACGGTAGCGTTTTTTGCTGTCTTTATTGTCAATCAAGGGGTCATTAAATGCATCCACGTGTCCGGAAGCTTTCCAGGTGGTTGGGTGCATAAAAATGGCGGCATCGATACCCACCACGTTTTCGTTGAGCAACACCATGCTGTCCCACCAGTATTTTTTGATGTTGTTTTTCAGTTCAACACCATTCTGACCGTAGTCGTAAACGGCACCCAGACCGTCGTAAATTTCGCTCGAAGGGAACACAAAACCGTATTCCTTGCAATGAGCAATCAGTTTTTTAAAAACATCTTCTTGTGAAGCCATAATATTTAGTTACGAGTTACGAGTTGTGAGAAATAACAAGAATGATAGATTCCGACAAAATGTCGGATAAAATGAGGTGCAAAGTTACTATTTTTTTTGTATTTTTGTCGATTGAATTTGAAAAATATAAAGCGCAAGAGCCTTTTAAATAATACTTTCCATGAGCACAGACGAAATTATTGAAGCGGAAAACGAAGAAAACGAAATGACTGGCGCAGCCGACGAAATCGTTGTTGAGGCTGAATCTGCTGCGCATTCACATTATAAAGTACCCAAAATTACCGACGAAGCGGTGAAACATCACCTCTCCGGCATGTATCAGAACTGGTTTCTTGATTATGCTTCGTATGTAATTCTGGAGCGTGCCGTACCTGATATTTACGACGGACTGAAACCCGTTCAGCGCCGTATTTTGCACTCCATGAAGCGGTTGGACGATGGCCGTTACAACAAAGTAGCAAATATCGTTGGTCATACCATGCAGTTTCACCCACACGGCGATGCGTCCATCGGTGATGCGCTGGTGCAACTCGGACAAAAAGATTTATTGATTGACTGCCAGGGAAACTGGGGAAATATACTTACCGGCGACGGTGCGGCTGCTCCACGTTACATCGAAGCACGCCTGTCGAAATTTGCCCTCGAAACTGTTTTCAATCCGAAAACGACCGAATGGCGCTCGTCCTACGACGGTCGTAACAAAGAACCGGTTGCACTTCCTGTAAAATTCCCGTTGCTACTGGCTCAGGGCGTAGAAGGTATTGCTGTGGGTTTGAACTCCAAAATTCTGCCTCATAATTTCAACGAATTGCTGGATGCATGTGTGGCGTATCTACGCGACGAAGAATTTGTGTTATTTCCCGATTTCCAGACCGGTGGTTCTATCGATGTGGCTCGTTACAACGACGGTGAGCGTGGAGGAGCGGTGAAAATTCGTGCCAAAATCAGCAAAGTTGACAATAAAACACTGGCTATTACTGAAATACCATTTGGAACAAATACGTCGAAACTGATTGATTCCATTATACGTGCAAGCGAAAAAGGCAAAATAAAAATCCGTAAGGTAGACGATAACACTTCAGCAAACGTCGAAATTCTGGTGTATCTGCAACCCGGAATATCTTCGGATAAAACCATCGATGCGCTTTATGCATTTACGGATTGCGAACTCAGTATTTCGCCCAACTGCTGTGTAATTCACGACAATAAACCACGTTTTCTGGGTGTCAGCGAAATGCTGCGTATCAGCTGCGACCATACAAAAGACTTACTCAAAGCTGAACTCGAAATTCAGAAAGCCGAATTGCTGGAACAACTGTTTTTTACCTCGCTGGAGAAAATATTCATCGAAAACCGCATTTACAAGGATAAAGGGTTTGAAGACAGCAACTCGCAGGATGCGGCTATTGCGCACATTGACAAACGGTTAGAACCGTTCAAGAAAGATTTCATTCGTGAAATTACCCGCGAAGACTTTTTGAAACTGCTCGAAATCAAAATGATGCGTATCACCAAGTTTGACTCCGACAAGGCAAACGATATGTTGATTTCTATTCAGAAAAAAATTGATGAAATAGACCATCATTTGGCTCACTTGGTGGATTATACCATCGCCTGGTACGAAGGATTGAAAGCCAAATACGGCAAAGACTTCCCGCGTCGTACCGAGATTCGTAACTTTGAAACCATTGTGGCGGCTAAAGTGGTGGAAGCCAACGAAAAACTCTACGTGAATTACGAAGAAGGATTTATAGGAACATCATTGCGAAAGGACGAATTTGTATGCAATTGCTCTGATATCGACGATATTATCATTTTCTTCAAAGACGGTAAATACAAGGTTGTTAAGGTCACCGACAAGTTGTTCGTTGGGAAAAATATTCTCCATCTGGACGTTTTCAAAAAGAACGACAAACGCACCGTTTATAACACTGTATATCGCGATGGGAAAACCGGACCATATTACATCAAACGCTTTGCTGTAAACGGAATTACCCGCGACAAAGAATATGATATTACACAGGGAACTGCAGGTTCGAAGGTTGTATATTTCACTTCCAATCCCAATGCCGAAGCTGAAGTTATTCGTGTAACATTGAAGCCAAAACCACGTCTGAACAAATTAGTTTTCGAGAAAGATTTCAGCGAAATTGCAATCAAGGGTCGACAGTCGTTGGGAAATATACTGACCAAAAACGATATTCAGAAAATTGCATTGAAAACAAAAGGTGGTTCTACACTCGGTGGTCGTCAGGTTTGGTTCGATCGCGATGTGTTGCGACTTAATTATGACAACCGTGGCGAATATCTGGGAGAATTCCATAGTGATGATTTGATTTTGATTGTATCGTCGAAAGGCGATTATTATACTTCAAACTTCGATCTGAATAATCACTTCGAGAAAGATATTCTGGTTATCGAAAAATTTGATTCAAATAAAATTTGGTCGGTGGCTTTATGGGATGCCGAACAGAAATTCTATTACCTGAAACGTTTCCAGCTTGAATCAAATCAGAAACTGCAAAACTTCCTTGGTGAAAATGCAGAATCTAAACTGATGTTGATGACCGACGTGGATTATCCGCGGTTTGAGGTGATTATGGGCGGAAACGATTCATACCGCGAAGCGTTAATAATCGATGCTGAAGAATTTATCGCAGTGAAAAGTTTTAAAGCCAAAGGTAAACGCCTGACAACATTTGAAGTAAAAAGCATCAACGAGCTTGAACCGGTCAGATTTAAACCTGTGGAAGAACCAAAAATGCCGGAAATTGAAGATACTGATGAAGATGATGTGGATGAAACAGAGCTTGAAGAGATTCAAACTGAAACCGAAACCAAAGTTGAAACTGAAGTTGAAGTAAAAGTAACTGAACCAAAACCGGTCAAAAAAGCAGAACCAAAAGCCAAAGCCGAAATGAAGGCAGAACCTGAAGTAACTCCTGAACCCGAAATAATTACTCCGGAAGCACAAAAGGTAACTTTTATTGTCAACGGAATGGTGGTGGAAACTCCTGAAGGAGAGTCGGATACAGAAAATGGGGAAATGGAAAAATCAGAAAAGATAATTTCCAAAACCCCAAAGTCGAAAACTCCGGTATTAGCAAAGTCGAAAACTAAAAAGCAGATAACGCCTGACGATGCTGAGGATATTTATCGAACCAGGGAAGATGAAGACGGACAGTTGACGCTGTTTTAAAATTCACACAGAATTGACAGGGTGACTTCATGTCACCCTGTCAATCATATAAAACCTGCTAAATTTTCAAAGGCAAAAAAACTGATCAAAAAATTTTTTCGGTAATTTTGCAGCGTTTTTCAGCATTCCAATTGTAAATAGTAAATGAATAAATAGAAAATAGAAATAATAATGGCAAAAGAATTTAAGTATCAGGACACTTTTCTGTTGGGAAAAGACAAAACCGAATATTATCTACTTACCAAAGATTATGTGTCAGTTTCTGAATTTAATGGACAGGAAATACTGACAGTTGAACCGGAAGGACTAACCAAACTCGCCCGTACTGCCATGCGCGATTGTTCTTTCCTGCTTCGTCCGGAGCATCAGCGTCAGGTGGCAGCCATTCTGGCCGACCCTGCTGCGAGTGAAAATGACAAATACGTGGCATTGACTATGCTCCGTAATGCCGAAATTGCTGCAAAAGGCATTCTGCCTTTCTGTCAGGATACGGGAACGGCTACCGTGTATGCCAAAAAAGGAAATAACGTGTGGACCGATGGAACAGACGAAGAAGCCCTCTCGAAAGGAATTTACGAAACGTATACCGAAGAAAACCTGCGTTATTCACAAAATGCTGCGTTGAACATGTACGACGAGGTGAATACCGGCACGAATCTTCCGGCTCAGATTGATCTCGTTGCAAGTCACGGAAATGAATACAAGTTTCTTTTTATCGCCAAAGGTGGTGGTTCTGCCAACAAATCATACTTGTTTCAGGAAACCAAAGCGTTGCTGAATCCAACGTCATTGGAGAAATTCCTGACCGAGAAAATGAAAACGCTCGGAACGGCTGCTTGTCCGCCTTACCACATTGCGTTTGTTATTGGCGGAACTTCGGCTGATGCAACCATGAAAACAGTGAAACTGGCTTCAACAAAGTATTACGATGAACTTCCAACCGAAGGCAATGAACTTGGACAAGCTTTCCGCGATGTGGAAATGGAACAGAAAATTCTGAAACAGGCTCAGGCTTCCGGTCTTGGAGCTCAGTTCGGCGGCAAGTATTTTGCTCACGACATCCGTATTGTACGCCTCTCACGTCATGGTGCTTCCTGTTTTGTGGGTATGGCCGTTTCGTGTTCTGCCGACCGAAATATTAAAGGAAAAATCAACAAAGACGGAATCTGGGTTGAGAAAATGGAAGACAATCCGGGAGCATTGATTCCGGCTGAATTGCGCAATCAGGGCGAAGGTGATGCAGTGAAAATAGACCTCAACCAACCAATGTGCGAAATCCTGGCTACACTATCGAAATATCCGGTTGCAACACGTTTATCGCTTACCGGAACAATCGTTGTTGGTCGTGATATTGCTCATGCCAAACTCAAAGAACTGATTGATGCCGGCAGACCATTACCTCAATATATAAAAGACCATCCGATTTATTACGCCGGTCCTGCTAAAACACCGAAGGGAATGGCTTCCGGTTCGTTTGGTCCTACCACAGCCGGTCGCATGGACTCGTATGTGGACTTGTTTCAGGCCAATGGTGGCAGCTTAATTATGATTGCCAAAGGAAACCGCACGCAACAGGTAACCGACGCTTGTCAGAAATACGGTGGCTTTTACCTCGGTTCAATCGGTGGTCCGGCAGCTATTCTGGCTGAGCAAAACATCAAAAAGGTGGAATGTCTGGAATGGCCTGAACTCGGCATGGAAGCCATCTGGAAAATCGAAGTGGTTGATTTCCCGGCTTTCATTCTGGTTGACGACAAAGGAAATGACTTTTTCAAACTGATAAAACCAACGATGGTTTGCTAACCCCAACCCCTAAAGGGGCTTTCAAGAATAGAAACGGCTGTATTCACATTTGAATACAGCCGTTTTCATAAGTTCCCCTTTAGGGGCTAGGGGTCTACAATCTCTTTCTCACTCCCACACTGAAGTTAATTCCCGGTTGCGTTAATCCGCCATAATCGGCATAACTGGTATTCAGGATATTATTTACATCCACAAACACATCAAAAGTTTTGTCAGCCCACAGAAAACGGGTGTCAAGTAAAGCGTAGGGTTTGAAGCTTTGCAAAACACTTTTTGCATCAGTATAAGTTCCGGCACGATCGAAATACGCCAGTTTCCACGAAGCAGATAGTTTCTTCCAAATTGCATGGTCAACTGTAAGTGAAATCTTATTTTTCAGATAATCAAGCACATACTTTGAATCATAAGTATCGGCGCTTTTGTCCATTTGTAGATAAGAGTATAACAGTCCAAGTTTCTTAATCGGTCCTTTATGGAAAAAGTAGGCAAAAGAAATGTCACCACCTAATGCATTGACATTCGTCAGGTTTTTGCTTTGCCACAATGTATCGTTAGCGGTTTTTGCTATTGCCGGAGGTATTCTGACCCAATCAATTACATTTTGTCCCATGCGGTAAAAAATGGCAACATCGAGTTTCCAGTTATCCTGATAGATTTTTGTCCCGAACTCAACTGTTTGTGATTTCTCTGGCTGCAGGTTTGGATTGGCTAATTGAGTTTTGCTTTTGTAGTACAAATCGGTAAAAGTGGGAAAACGTACAGCCGAATTTGCATCGGCAAAAATTTTGAAATTATCACTAAAAGAATAGGCTGCATCTACACCACCATAACCATTCAACCCAAAAGTTGTTGAGTTCGTGGCAGCTGCTCCGGCTGAAAAAAACCATTTTCCTAGCTTTATCGAATGGTCTATCATTCCTGTTTCAATCAGACGATTATTCTCTTTGGTAAAGTAACCGTTAGTTTCCAGTGGAGCGCGCATTGAATCAATCGGAGCTCCGAGTACATTGCTGAAAATATGTTCGTTATGGATTTCAATGCCAACAGTTGTTTTCCCAATCACTGATGAGTAAGTTGCTGAGGCTTTTCCGCCGGTTACGTCGGTCATGTGATAATTGTGGAATTTGTACCATGAAGCAGCGCCAACATAATTCCGGAATAGCTCAAAACGGTCATGGTGCTGACGCCAGAATGTCTGAGCATTGTATTGCCAGTTGCCCCTTGTCAGAGACCAACTTAATGCAGCCATAAAGGTTTTTGTGCTTTCAAACTGATTTGGGTACGCCAACGTATAAAAGCTGTTTGCACCAAAATCTTTCATTTGTCCGGCCAATTGCAGTTCAAATTTTCCGGCTTTCTCAGTTTGTAGCGAAGAATGAATAAAACCATTCAGGAAATTAAAATCGGTGTTATCCATATAACCATTGCTGCTATTGTGTGAAATGGATGCAAAGGTTTGAACTTTATCAATCACAAAATTACCTGAAAGAGCTTGTCCAAGTGTTACAAAACTGCCACCGGTTAGTTCAGCTGTCAATGACTGTTTGTCTGAATTTTCAGTTACAATATTGATTGCGCCACTGAAAGCATTTGGTCCGAGAACACGAGCTGACGACCCTTCAAGAATTTCAATGCGACTCACATCCGATAGGTTCAACGGAATGTCCAGATTGAAATGTCCGGTTTGTGGGTCGGTAATATTTACTCCATTAAGCAAAACCAAAACCTGATCAAAAGTTCCGCCGCGTACCGAAATATCGGCTTGAGTTGAGTTTGTTCCGCGTTGACGAATATCGATTCCCGCCACATAATCAAGCAATTGGTCAATACTCTGCACAGCTGAACGTTTGATTTCTGATTTATCAATCACTGTGAGGATGCGTCCCATCTCGGAGTATAATTTTTTCTGTGCAGCAGTTACCTGCAACTCCGATAAATTGACTGTCAGTGAATCATTTCCCTGAGCGACTAATGAATTTAAAACTCCAATTAAAAACAATGAACATAAAAATACTATCTTTCTCATAATGAATAAAATAAAAAACGGTTGAAGCAGAAAACCCGCCTCAACCGTTTGGATGAATATTTAAATTTATAATTCTCGCAGCAGCTTCATCTGTAGCAGCAGATGTCAGATTTATCGCTTCAGTCAACTGAAACGCAAATTCATTTTCCAAATCAACCGACTCATTATCAGTACATTCTTTTGTGGAAGAAACAAATGACAATGTGTTTGCTTTTGTGCTTTTCTGAACAGACTTATCAGCAATAGAAACTGCCAGACAACCAATAGTAACAACAGTTCCAAGACTGCAAAACACGGCATATCGCGCTCTGCTCCAGCGGCGGAAACGAATGATGCGTTGTTGTGTTTTGGATTGACTGAACATTGGTTTTGTTTAATTTGAAGCTGCAAAAGTAGGCAAAAAAACAGTAAAACGACATTTGAAGCATAAAAAAAGTGCCGGTTTCTATGTCGGCACTTCTGTATATTGCTGTTTTTCAGTTTATTGACGCAGGAAACTTTTACGGTTTAGCTTACCCGTCCAGATATCTGTAGAATTAGCTGAAATAGTTTTACCACCAATAATAAAGATGCGATTATTATTATCCACCACCACCGATTGATATGTATGTGGTTGATAATAGTTATAGGTAGTTGAATCCTTAGTATTATTGAAATTTCTGATTATTACACTTTGACGAATCTGATTGTATGTCAGATCAGGAACTTGCCAGCTCAAACCTTCATCAGTCGATTCACGATAAAAAGTTTGATTTAAGGTTTTGTATTTGCCAAATAGCAACAACTTCTTATCGTACGAAATTACACTTGCGCCAACTGCTAAGGAGTCTAAATTGTTTTTCTCAGTCCATCTCGCATTGGTTTTACTATCACTGAAATCATACCAATATACACCATCTTCTGAACTCCAGTAGTTTTTCAACAACGAACCGGCAGGAGAATAACCACCTAAAACCAGAACTTTTTGTAGATTTGTAACAGTCGTAATTGTAATCGCTGAAAAATCAGTTACAGGGAAATTATCAGGGATTTTTCCAATCATTGTCCAAACGGTACCATCAGGCGATGTTGCAAAATGATAAGTAGCATCGGTAACTGATTGAACAACAGCCCATAATTTTCCATTCCACACACAAAGCAATGAACTGAAAGTAAACTCAGATACAGTTTTTTTTGTCCAGTTAGTTCCGTTTGTCGAAGAATATATATTTAAACCATCTCTACTGACAAACAAATTCCCATTAAACAGAATCATATCATTAAGTGGTGTTGCCACAGGCAAACCGGTAGTTGCAACTGAAGATGAATACCCATCAGCTGAGCTAAAAAGAGAAACTGATGATCCATCGTTGAGGTAATAATAAATCTTGTCGTTCAGCAGAATCGCTTTTTGGGAAGAAGCAATGACAGAACTAATATTATCTTTCATTTTACTCCAAACGTATAACTCAGGCTGAACCGTATGGACATTTACCTGAATATTATATTTTATGTAGGATTTTCCGTCTGATGCAAAATTACTAATTTTCAACAATGGCTGTCTGAAATCAACAGTGTCTTTACCGGTAACTGCAACAGAATCTTTTTTTCCTTTCGTAAATTTAAATTCCTGATCAAGTGTCAAATGCAAAAATGCAGCAATTGTACTTTTGAAACTAAAAGTGGGATTAACGCTGTCAATCCGGGTTCTGAAGGGTAAGGAATCGATATTGATGATAGTTTTTCCGGTTGCATCCAATGTAAATACAGCATTCTTTACAGAATCATTACCTGCCAGCTTCAGCGAAACAAAAGATGGATCACTCGAAGTGGTGGTTGCGGTATTGGTTGTATCCAAACAAGAACTCAAAAAGGAGACTGTCAGAACGATGAAAAATAATTTTAAAAAATTCGATTGCATATCAATAGTTTTTTTGGACTGACAAAGTTAAATACATTTTAATTCTTTACGATTGCTTGCACTAAGTTTTATTGTTTTTTATCATTCAAAACAACAATTTTTGAGAAAATAATGCCAAAATCAATCGTTCAGTTCAACGACCACCGGACAATGGTCGGAATGTATCGCATCCTGAAGAATAGCTGCAGATTTTAATCGTGTACGCAGACTCTCTGTAACCCAATGATAATCAATGCGCCAGCCTGCATTACGGAAACGTGCGCCACCCCGGTAACTCCACCAACTGTATTGTTCAGCACGTGAATCGAAAACACGGAACGAATCTACCATGCCTGAAGCTTCGTAGCGGTCGAGCCAGGCGCGTTCTTCGGGCAAAAATCCTGAAACACCATTCTGACGTTCCGGATGATTAATGTCAATTGGTTTATGACAGATATTATAGTCGCCACAAATAATCAGATTTGGACGGGTTTTACGTAGTTCGGCTACAAATGCTGCAAAAGCTCCAAGAAAATCCATTTTAAATGCCTGACGCTCATCGCCTGACGAACCGGATGGAATATACACGCTGATAACCGATAAATCTCCAAAATCAGCACGAATAACACGACCTTCATCATCGTAACGTGGATTGTTCATACCGATTACCACATTATCAGGAGTTTTTTTTGTCAGAATAGCCACACCGCTGTATCCTTTTTTTTGTGCCGAATGCAGATATGAAGTGTAACCCAGTTCAGCAAAAATCATCGTGTCAATCTGGTCAGGCTGCGCTTTTGTTTCCTGAAAACAAATCACATCAGGGTTTTCAGCTTGCAACCAATGGGTAAAATTCTTGCTCAAAGCTGCCCGAATCCCGTTTACATTGTAGGATATTATCTTCATTTATTGGCTTTCTTTACTTTTTTGTACAATTCTGAAGCAAAAACGAAATCGTTCAATGCTTCATTATCAACGTGAAAAATGTCACTATTGTTTCCTTCCCAGGCTTTTTCACCTTTTTCAATAAAAATAATGTTTTCCCCAATTTCCATCACCGAATTCATATCGTGCGAATTGATAATCGTTGTAATATCAAACTCATGGGTGATTTCATGAATCAGTTTATCAATAATCAGCGATGTTTTCGGGTCGAGACCGGAGTTTGGTTCATCGCAAAACAGGTATTTGGGCTGAAGGGCAATTGCACGGGCAATCGCCACACGTTTTTGCATACCTCCACTGATTTCGGAAGGTGCTAAATGAAACGCCTTTTCTTCCAAATCGACGTGGCGAAGACAGAACATAGCTCGTTCTGTCATTTCTTCTTTGGTTGATGGCGAAAACATTTCGAGCGGATACATCACATTTTCCAAAACGCTTAACGAGTCGAATAATGCTGAGCCCTGAAAAAGCATTCCTACCTCTTTGCGCAGAATACGTATTTCGCTCATTCGCATTTCCGGCAGATTACGTCCATCGTATTCAATTCTGCCTTTGTCAATTCGGTGTAAACCAATAATACTCTTCATCAAAACGGTTTTACCGGAACCACTCTGACCAATAATCATGTTTGTTTTTCCCGTTTCGAAAACAGCTGAGACGTTTTTCAATACCTGATTGCCATCGAATGATTTGTCTACGTTTTTTACTTCTATCATTTTAGTTCGTAAAGTTTGTAAAGTTTGAAAGTTTATAAAGTTTGATAGCTAACTATCAACTTTAAACTGCCAACTGTCAACTAATTAAGCATAATTTTGGTAATAAGAATATTAAAAAAAAGTATCAGAATACTTCCGTTTACCACCGCATTGGTACTGGCTTTACCAACATCCAATGCACCACCATAGGAATAATAGCCATAATATGCAGCTACCGAAGAGATTAAAAAAGCGAAAATCATGGATTTAAAAATCGAGTAGGTTACATAAAATGGTATAAATGCATATTGAATTCCGATAAGATAGTCGCCGGTTGTCATAATGTTAGTAAGAACTCCAACGAAATAGCCACCTCCCACACCCAAAGCCATGCTGAATATTACCAGGAAAGGCATCATCGCCACAAAAGCAATAATTTTCGGAAGTATTAAATAATTAGCTGAATTTACACCCATAATCTCCAGCGCATCAATTTGTTCGGTAATTCGCATGGTACCTATTTCGGAAGCAATATTAGAACCAACTTTTCCGGCCAGAATAAGACATAGAATGGTTGATGAGAATTCCAGTAACAGTGTGTCGCGGGTTACTAAACCGGTTGTATAAACCGGTAACAAGGGATTCGATGTATTCAGCTTGGTTTGCATTGTCATGATGAAACCAATGAAAACCGAAATAATGGCTACAATCGGCAAAGACTGTAGTCCGAGCTTTTCAAGTTCTTTGGGAAATTGACGGAAGAACATCTTGCTGCGGTCGGGAAGCACAAACACCCGTTTCATTAGTAGAAAATATTTACCTGTTTCGCTTAATAAACTCATGTCGGGAAGTTATTGAATTTGAGTGATTCGTTTCAAAAATTAAGTTGCAAATATACTCATTTTTTGAGGATAACTAAAATAATTAATCTCCGATGAGTTCTTCCATTTCAGATTGTTTTGTTTTTTTCAATTCTCTTTCTGCATCGAGTTGTGCTTTTGATTTGCTTTGGGTAACAATATATACTCCGGCAAAAACCAACACACCCGCAAGTGCCTTTTCAAGACCAAAAATATCAATGCCTATTGCCACTGCAACCATCGATGCCATTACCGGTTGAATATAATTATACATACTCAGCGTGGTGGGGCGCAGAACTTTTTGTCCGATAGGTATAAGCAGATAGCCCACAAAAGTTGCAAAACCAACTACATAGGTTATCCGTAGCCACGTGGCACCGGTTAGCGCGCTGAAATCCGTTTCTACAAACGGTTTATAACAAAATGGCAAACAACAAATTGTTCCAAAAAGAAACATCCATTTCATGATTGTAATAGACGAATACCGGTTGATAAGATCTTTAAAAAGCGTCAGGTATAAAGCAAAAGAAGTAACTGCTCCGAAAACAATCAGATTTCCCCAGAAATTACTTTTCCCGTTGTGAATTACCGGACTGTGAAAAACAAGCAGTAAAACACCCGACGCACCTACCAGCACACCTACAGCTTTCATCAACGTGATTGGTTCTTTTAAAATTAATGCAGCCAGAATCATGGTGACTATTGGCAACATGGTGACTACAATGGAAGCATCGATAGGTGAAGTTATTGATAGACCGATAAAAAAAGGTAACTGATTTAGTGTGAGGGCAAATAGTGAAGCAAAAAACAATAAAACAATGTCTTTAGCAGGGACTTTTTCTTTTTTTACAAACAGTGAAGCAGTCCAGAAAAGGATCAAACCACCTATTAATCTAAAGAAAGTCAACGAGTAAGGGCTTAAAGTCAAAGGAATCAGTGTTCGGGATATCGGGGCATTTAAGCCAAAAATGATATTTGCCAAAAACATAGCAGCATGATCGTATTGTTTGTTTTTTCCCATGATTCAAAATTGTGTCGGCAAAGGTAGTAAATATGTCAGTTACAGTACAAAATGAAACACCGAAAAAGCATTTCAGTTCATTCGAATTTACTTTTTTTCTAATTTTTGACTTTGCAGTTTTGTGAATTCAAAAAATCAACGTATATTTGCACCCGCTAAGCCAAAAAGGTACCATAGCTCAGTTGGTAGAGCAAAGGACTGAAAATCCTTGTGTCCCCGGTTCGATTCCTGGTGGTACCACATTAAAAAACACTAATAATCTGATATATAGATTATTAGTGTTTTTGTTTTTGGCATTTGTCCCGCTATTGTCCCGTAACAAGAATTTATCAGATTAAATCACATGGCTTATATCTAAATCAATAAAATGAAGTTTACCATTCTCATCCATTAAAACATTAAGTGGTTTAGCATCCGTAAGTTCGTATTTACCGTTTGTAAATCCGTTTAATCCATTGTTAATTCCTTCTCCTAAAACGGTTTTGATAAATCCCATTTTCTCTAATTCGGAATCAATCTTTTCCCGGGTTGCATATTCATAATTTGGAATATATGGCTGTTGTAATACTGCACAAGTCTGACCGCCACTATTTTTTGTAAAACCGATTATTTTATAGGAAATTTCGGGAAATATTAAATTGTGAGCTAAAATCCGGTCAAAAAAGTATTTTAAATCTCTCGTATGTTTGAATACAGCATCGTTTTCGTTTAAAAAGAAAAAGTTATTTGCTTTGATTACGTTTATGCCATCTTTGGATAGGTAAACGGTGTTTTCAGTTCCGTTATTTATACTTTCACCATCTGTCAGGTCTGTAATATTTTCAATCCATGCAGTATTCTCAATTGCTATTTGTGCAAGCTGTCGAAGTCCTTCGTGCTTAATCCAGCGTTTATCAGAGCTTGTCGCTGTTGCTGAATTACTTGTTCTCTGGTTGGAGTAGGTAAATTCTGTAATTGTTTTAGCGACTCCATCGCTTCCTGTGATTGTTCCCAATGATAAATATTTGGATTCACTTTCCATTGTTCTTCTGTTATCCATGGTGGTTTTTGGTCTTTTTCCATTATTCAAATTTGTTATTTAGTCAATGGCTTTTGTTGGTTCTGGTTCTGACTATATTTCAATCGGAGTTTCTGAATTCGCATGGAGGCTAATACTAATTTCTTGGCTTCTTCTCTCAGCTCGGGAGTTAATACTATTTTATTTTCCATTTTTGATTTTATCAAATGAGTTTTTTAATGCCATTCAAATAATTATAGTCTTCTACCTCTTCCTCCCAACTAAACTTTGGATTAGAAACTTGTTCCCCAATCAAATTCAACCAGGTACCACATCGGACTTGCATCTCGTTTGTGCTACGGACTTGTAAATGTTCAACGTTGCTTGCATAATCAGTAATTACATTAAAAAAGGCATAAGCACTTTCACCCATTTGCTCAATTTGTATATATTTATCAGTATAGTTTTCAATGACAAAAGTAAACTCATTGAGCTTTTGTTCTATAAGTATTCTTTTCTTCTCGTCTTTTTCAGCCAAATTAAAATTTTGATTCAATACTTTTGCTGCCAAAGGTAAAAAGTATTTTCGAGCTATTTCAATCTCATTTGATCTTTTTGTTTTTTTGATAAAATCGTTTTCAAACTTCTTTAGGTGGTTCACATTTACATTCAGAAAGTCAGTATTTCGATACAGTTGTTTAGTATGTGCTATGGATATTGAAACAAGGTTTTTTTCAAAAATCGCTCCATTATTACAGAGCTTCCGGCAGAAACCGATTTGAAATTTCAACGGTAAAGTCCTGTTGTAACTGTTCTGAATGCGAACAAAGGGCACATATACTTCCTGTGCCCAAAGGTTTAATTTGTAGTTTTTGTCAATAATATCAATATGACACGATCCATTTGTTTTAGGTGTAATCACATTAAAGACTTCAAAACTATCCGAAGTAGCATTGGGGAATAAACGACCATGAATTTCTTTTCCCATTTCATAAGCCTCTTTGTTGGTTATCAATTGATAATTATCTGAAACAATTGAAAATATAACCTCACTATTATTATCAAATTTACCTGTTACAGCTTTGAAACCGTGAATTGGATTGTTTTGATTTTCTAAATATATCGGCTTACATTCTACCGGAAATAAGATTTTGTTGATATTTGTGTTTCTTGCCATGATTGTATTGATTTAAGTTAGAACTCTGAAACTTGTTTGACCAACTGTGATTTTATTCTCAGCAGTACTAATAGTAACCATTTTGTCATTTGCAGATTTAATTACCTCATAAAAGTACAGAAATTGCATACTAAATTTTCCTGTTCCGGTGGTTTCGCATTTTGAGTTCATATTACAATTCGGGATTGACATAAATATTGTTCCCTTTTCAATTGAAACTTCAAGCATTATTCCCATTGCCTTTTTTTGGGTGTATCTATTTACAAATGGTTTCATCATGTTCAATAATTTGAACAACTCTTCGTGACTTATCGTTATTGTTGCCATAGTTTGTTGTTTTTCTACATATTATTATATTTATATGTTTATGAAACACTTACAGTTTAATTTCATTAACAATTTATACACTTAGTATTTTCCAGTAAATTAATCATACCAACATGTTGTTCTTGTGGTAATTGTATGACCTCCACTTGTTACGGTTGTTGTTGAAGAATAGCTACTCATCAAATTCAGTGCTTCTTTTGAGGTTAAATCACATTTTGTAATTGTTGAACTTGTTGCCTGTGGATATCCTGATTGTGACGGACTACTCGTAATATCTGAATGTAAGTGAAATGTATAGCACTTTTTCACTGAATCCGTCGTTGAATTATCATTACACGAAGCAAATCCAAAAAGAAAAGTAGAAACTAAAATAATCATTGTTTTTTTCATGGTGATTTCATTTTTGCAATTAATGATTCAATTTTCTTCATTATTCAACTCTGATACTAAATTTTCAATAATTTCCTTATCGTCTTTCTCGCCTCTTATACAATACATTACAGCACTATCCGCAATGTGATTGATATTCTTTCTTAATTTATATTGGGGCGCATTGGCTCTGTTTTTAATGCCCAACGCTTCGGCATCCTGAAAGTTATCCAACCCACTACCCAGAAAAATAAAACTCCAATGCAGTAATTCTTCATGGGTAGAAATAGAAGATTTAATGGCTGTGGCAGAAAATTCTTTTGACGCATTTTCCTGACCGTCTGTAATAATAACGATCATTATTTTGTCTGGTCTTTCTTTTTCGGGCTGGGCGGAAAGTTGTTTGTCCGTTTCGTGGATTGCCTGACCAATGGCATCGTACAAAGCAGTGAATCCACTTGGGGTATAATCTTCGTTGGTGAGATTTCTTACTTTCGCTGCCGGCTTATTGTTAATCACCCGAGTTACCAAATTGTGGAACTTGTAGAGTGAAACGGTAATTTTTCCGGGGTTTTTGGTTTTTTGTTGTTCAACAAAACTGTTGAAGCCACCAATCACATCGGAGTTACTGCCTTGCATAGAGCCGCTTTCGTCAATGATAAAAACAATTTTTAAATGCTTCGTTTCCATATCGTTGTGTTTTTAAATGAATAATTACACAAAAATAGGGTGTATTTAAATGCAGTTCGGACTTTTACAAGGGTTGCAGAGATTTCCGTTTGAAAAGAAAGGTTTGAAGAGTTTTACTGAAATTCGACCAGAGAGCGATCAAGAATAATCTTTTTTGGTTCGCCACGCTTGCCGGTAACGTAATAGTGTTGAGCCAAATTGTCAGCAATCACTTCCAAAAATGCAGCCCGAATGCGGGAGCATTTTTCGTTTATGGAGTCATTCAATGGGTCAGTCAAGGCACGAATACTTTCCATAACACGGTCAATGTTTTCATGTACGGTAATGTTCCGGTAAATGGAAAGTAACTCGTCGTGATAATTTGAAAGTTGCTTGAATAAAATACCTTCGGGGTGGCGCAGGAAAAGTATAAAAACACTTTTCGGCAACGGAGCCATTTCCACTTCTTTCATGTTGTAATCTTTCAGGAAAATACGGTAATCGTTGGTAATAAAAACCGTGCTGAGCTTTTTGGTTGCACCTTGTATTTCATCCAATATGTCACCTATAAGACCTAACGAACCGGATTCTTTCAATTGCCTTATCTTTTCTCTAATTTCATCTGCCAATTTAAATGCTTGTTCGTCAAATTCAGCATCGGCATCATTTTCCCGTACAATATGAAAACATATACCGCTGTCATAAGGTTTTGATTCTTCTTCAACTATACTTTCAGCAAAGACATTTGTATTTTCTTTATTCGGTTTTCCGGGTGTGATTTTAAAATTAACTTCGTTTGATTTCTTTAACTCTTTTTCATCATTGAAAACCTCATAAATTGAATTGGCAAATTTATGAAACTGCTCAATTATATCTTTATTTTCAGCAACTGGAAAACATAATAGAGCACCCTTGTCGCCATAATTTTCATTAAACAAAGCCAGACAACCGCCTTTTATAGGTTTAGTTTGTTGAGTAATAATTCGGTTATATATCTCTGTTATTGAATTTTCATCAACTACTTTGGGTAAATATGGACGATTATAATTTACAATCTCCTTGTATTTTTTGTTTTGAAGTAAATAGGGCAGGTAGCAAAAGTCAATTTCTTTTGCCGTATAATATTCAACAATTTGATTGAAATTGGACTGAATAAAGTTATTTAGCTCAGGGTTATAACTGTCTTCCACATACAAAGCCAAAAAGGGCTTTGTAAAACCAACCAGTTTGTTTTCGGGGAATAGGTATTGATTCATAACGGGTTCATTAATGTTCTGGGCAAAATAGATATTTTCATAGTTTAATTAAATTATTTAAACTACTTTCGATTTTTAATCTTCAAATTACATGTTCAAAACTATAATTTAAAATTATTCAAATAGAAACTTATATCCTCTCTTTTCTCATCGTAAAGCATTGGTCTTTTGGTTGTAGGATCTATCTCTATTTTAATAAGAATTCCACTATCACCAATTTTCATTGTTCTATTGTATATGAACTTTTCAATGTCGCTATTTGAAAATACAAAATACATATTCGTATCAACATTGTTTACAGAACAACGAGCAACAACAATATATTTTATTTGAGTACCTAAAAAGTCATTGAATCTAACTTGTTTAATAGAAGTGTGTATCTTGCTATCAGCTTCAAAAAGAGTTGTTTTCACTTGGATGTAATAGAATACATTGTTTTTACTTGCAACAATATCAATACCATCATCAACAAGCATACTATTCACATTATATGCCCTGAAAAGCAACTCTGACATAACTGCACATTCTCCAGCTTTACCGGTGAAAAGATTTTTAGATTGTGGTTTTGTAGCTTTCGGTTCTTCTATTTCAATAGGTTTTATTCGTGATGGAAGAGGTGAAGAATTCGCTTTCTTGATTTTGTAAAAACCTTTTTTGTCTTTTTTAGTTTTTGAATTCTTTACTTTTGAGAATACAGTAACAGTTTTTCTAACTTCTCTTGATAATAGAGCCGAAATATTTTTATAAACGTCATCGTAAACTAATGGGGATTCATCAAACAGCCCACCACTATGCGATTCCATTATTCTATTTGCTATGTCTTTTAAGTGCAAACCTTGACTTGCAACTTTTTCGGTCAAAACAGTTTCGACCATTTCTTTGTAATCTACGATCATGGTTATGTATTTTAAGGGTGTGAAATTCTACTTCTAATAAAATTATAATGCGACAACCATAAACACATAACAAAATGCGTGGTCTCCACAAATCAGTGTAAGAGGTACGACCAGCACCAACAACCCTAATAAGTAAAGCCCACGCAAACCGTGAGCGTTAAACTTATTATTCGAGGGTTGTATAAAAATTGGTCGTTTTCTTACACTCAAACAATAGCTAAACGCTATTCAATATTTTAAAATCAATAACTCACATTATTGTACTACAAAAATACTCTTTTTATTTAATAATAATACTCAAATTTATGAGGTTTTATATTATGACAATTCAAACCCAATTACAGTTGGAGTGCAAACGTCTTTTTGGCCTTTTGCAAAAAGTGTGACAGAAAAAGACAACGAAGCGTGGATTGTGCGGAAGCCACAAAAAAGACCGTGCAAGCCATGAGGTACGAATGGTGGGGATTTTTTGTGGCTGGGGATATTGCGGAGCTGCCCGTAATTAACTCACAGGCATCGCCTGACAGCTTTTATACACAATTAACGAATTGTTTTCTTTTAAAGACTATAATAATACCCCTGAATCTTCTTAGCCATTAGTTTTCTTCTTTCCAATAAAAATTCTTCATAATGCTTGTAATCCATTGTGACAATATTTTCAGGAATACTATTAGCAGCTAAGTTTTCAAGTAGCTTTTCTTGGTCGTTTATATTTCCATAAACATTTACTTTCGTTTCGCACTGGTTGAATACAATCCCGAAATAATCGCAGGGTGGTTTATTTCCGATTGCAATATTTGTTGTTGTGTCCAAATAAGTATAGTTTGCAATTTGATTATATTTTGCTTTGTCCTTAATGCCATGAGCTTCCAAATGATCTTTCGGAAAGATATGGTGTATATCGCCCATAATTGTAATTAAGTCATATACTTTTGTGCCATTCATCAATAAAGAATTATCAGCACTATGCACTTGTGCAGCCAGAAAAGTATTAAAATAGGGGCTATTGATAGCCGAAGTTTCTAAATTCTGAACCAAGCCAATTGACCAAAAGGTTTCTGAAAGTTCAGCTGCTTCAACTTCTTTGTAAAATTCCACAAAACCTCTTTCTGCAATTCTCCGAATATCCTTATCCATCGCCGATTCGGGCGAAGTGATATAACGACTTGTGAGGGTACTTAACACATACCATTTTGAAACATACCGTTTGATTTGTGTTCTCTCGATAGTTTGATCGGCATACAGTAACAAATAGAGGGTATAAGCAAAGTTCAACGTCATTTGCGAATTAATCAAACGACTTGAAATAAATCCGGCTGACTTAATAGCCAATACGAAACTGGAAAACGAATACTCATTGATAAAATTAAAAACGCCCTGAGTAAGATTCGCAAAAGATTCTTCAGCTATTTCTTCTTTGTAATCACGAGTAACAAAATCACGACCACCCAACAGGCTAACCAAATCTTTCATCTTACCTCTCCCAAATTTATGCATTAATGCAACACGAAGTATATCGCCATAATCGGGGTCGTAAATATCTCCAATATCATCCTTCAGCCACTTGATTTTTGGTGCAAAAGGTGAATTCATAAACTCTTTGTCTTTCGACATATCTGAATACCAATCGGGCTGAACAGCCAAATGCGAAAAATAATCAATAGCCTTACGCAACATATTACCTCCATAAATGGTATTTGCTGCAATTTTGGACATGGCAAAGTCAGCCTGATTTAGTTTTGCTCCCTGACTGTTTATGCGTATAAATATCTCTGTAACTTCATCAATTGTCAACTCTTTATCAAGTGTGATTACTCCAATCTGACGATTTCGAATATCAGTCAGTTTCATCAGGATTTTATTTAAATCGCTTCCATTTATTTCAGGATTCTTTTCGCAATACTCATTTACAAATTGCCAGAAATCAAATGTAGGTTTAAATACTTCCGAAATATCAGGTATCCATTTTTTGTCTTTTAGTATGGCATTATCTTGAACCTTAAAGAATTCTTCATCTTCATTGGCAAGTGGATTGAAAGCTATTTTTATTCGTTTTTTCTCAAAGTCGGCATTTATTACTTCTTGACCAACTATTGCAGTCATCAAGGCAGTTGTGCGTTGTTGACCATCAATCATTATTTTCTTACCTTCTGACAGCGAACCATCCCTTAATCGCATATTGGGACTTTGTGAAATAATCAAATAGCCAGTTGGATAGCCAGTGTATAATGAATCAATTAAATCTCTTACTTGTTTTGGTTTCCAAACAAACGGACGTTGAATTTCCGGAATTGCAATTTCGTTTGATTTAATCAAATTTAGTATTTGCTCAATGCTGACACTGGAGGATTGATATTTTTCAGCCATATTTTTTTGTTGCTAAATATATTGTTAGTGATAATTTATATTTCAAAAAACTCAAAGAATGATTTAAGCGGTTTTTGAACAAGTTCCTGTTTGTAAGCTGTACTTATATAACCCGGGTGATAAAAATGGTTGTCAATCATATCTTTTTCTAAGTACATATACTTTGACTCCCTTACATATTCAAATACTTTTTCAGCAAATTGCTTATTGATATTTAAATACACCCATCTCCAACCAAGGTAAACAGGTTTGTTTTGGAAAAGAGTTATAACCTCATTAACATAAGGAAATAAAAAGGTTGATTCATTTTTGTCTGCAAGTTTTATAGCTGTCGAAATGTTTTGTTCCCTGATATTGAATAAATTAAAAACCTGAATTATTCCGTTCAGTTTTATCTGTGTGTTTAAATACGAACCATTAAATATCTTCTCAATCTGCCACATAGTCGAATCGGGTTTAAACAAAAACCAATTAGTTTCATCAACATCTTTCAGATTATAGTTTACTCTTAGACATTCCCATTCATCTTTATCAATTTTATTTAATGGATAGGCACTTCCGGGATTCTTCATTACAATTGAACCGATTAAATCCCAACTGTCGCCAAATTTAAGTATAGTTTTAGTTCTATATTCAATTCCATTTTCTTCAATAAATTCAGCGTATACTTTCATCTTCAATTCAATATTATAATGTTTTGACTCTACAAATACAATTTGTATGCTTCAATCTTTAATTCCATTCGGTTTTCCAGGTATTCATTTGTTCCTTTTAGCTCCCTTAGAATAAGACTGGCTTCATTCAAGTATTTCTGTTTTTTTTCAGTAGTCCAAGACATTGGCGGCTTTTGTAGATTTGTAATTCTGTCTGCAAGTTTAACGGCACGGACTTCCGGCGCACACAATTTTATGCGTGAAAGACTATCGGGCATTTGCTGTTCTTTTGGAAGAAACTCTCTTTTGGTCAATGCCAAAACACTCGTTGCAATATAACTTCCAAACTCATTTTCCAAATCTTCAAATGTTACATGAGTATCTTCCAATAAATCATGCAACAAAGCTACCTGTATTGCAAATTCTGTGTCAAAGCTCTTAGTGTGCGAGGCTGCAACCAGTATTTCCATTGCCACGTTACTCAAATGAACTGCATACGGTATTATACTGTCGGGCAAAGTTTGCTGCAACTCAGCGTGTTTCTCGGCAGCATATCGAATAACTCGTTGATATTATGAGTGAGTTGATAAACTCATTTGGTTGTGGAAAAAAATATCTTTTGGAAAATCCTTTCTTAGCCAAACCTTCATCCATTCTGTTATATTCCTGAAATTTTGAGCATAAATCATCCCATAAATATGAATACAAAGATTTAAACTCTGATACAAAATCAGCGTTTTCAAATCCGATTGGCATGACAGCTCCTACATTCTGTATCGGTTTTTTGAATTTCCTTTTAAAAAGAACACACTCGTTGTTGTATATACGTTTTGTTTTACCCAATAGAATTTACATTTTAGTGAGGAAATATATAAAACAAATAATTGAACCATAAAACGGAAGTGTTGAAAACGAAAAGATTGCTCCTAATGTATTAATTAGCTGTTTGAAAAATTTCTTTATTGTAGCCCAAATAACTGCCCAGAATTTATCACCACTTTTATCCTTCACTAAAAAAATATCCTTTGAAATGTCCGTGCCATTATTGATTTTCGCAATCAACTCAGCTTGCTTCTTGGTGAAACCACGCTCCAATCCTAAATAAAAACAATCCAAAAAGAAAAATAAAGCTACCGGAATATATGCAATCCACATATTACATACACATATTTTTTTGTCAGCCAGTAAAACTAAAATTGCAGCCAGAATTGTAATTGTCAATGTTTTGCAACTCGCACTGTTTGCAGCCATTCGATTAATTATGCCTTGTTGCATATTAATGTGACCCAGAACTGCGGGGCTTTCCTTGGTTTTTAAGACATCTGCCATAATAATTATTGATTTTTTGTTAGTTCGTAAAGTTTATCTAATGCAAAATATTTAAAGTCTAAATGAGGTTTATCAATAGGCCAACCTTTTTTCCAGTCAAGTAATGTTCTTGTTGACATTTTAGCAAGGTGATCTGTATTAATAACATATTCCACTTTTAATTCTTTTCTCCTTTCAATTGCTGAAAAAGATTCTGTAGTTATTTTCGGTCTATATTCCTCAATTCTCTTTAGTCTAATCAAACTTGTCATTAGAATTTCTGTATAAATCCATGGAGAAAACGTTTTGTTAATTACATCTTCTGGGGTTATTGAGTTTGGTGTGTTTAAGAATATAACACATTCAGTATTATCAATCATATTTGTCAACGCAGAGGATAACATCATATGAACATGGCTTGTTGAATAGTTTCGATTTTCATAATTGTAAGAAATAATTTTATTGTTAATTTTATTTGAGCAAAATTCATTGTCAATTAATTTTAATAGATCTTTTGAATGACCCCAAATACATGAATCAATAAATGTTTTTAGTCCAAATTCCTGTCTTAACCAACCAGCAATGGCAATGGCTAAATCTTTATCATTATGGGAATGAGATAAGAAAATATCAGCCCTAATTTGAGGAAACCAATTTGCTTGCATTTTGGTACCATCAATATTTCCACTAAAACTTTTAAAATTACTTATAACTCTTTCAATTCTTTGGTTTGTCGAATCGAAGATTTGTTTTTCATTTGGGTAATAATTTTCAAATAGCTTTTTACAGAAAATAGGGGAAATATCCTCGCTTAGGAAAAGTTCAAATCCTTTATGCATAATCTACTTTTATTTAGAGCGTAACCAATCTTCTAATTTAATCAATACTTTGACAACTTCATCACTATAATCGTCTTGTATTTGCACATAATAACCTCTTGGGATTCTGCCCTTAACAGGCTCATTCCCAAATTGAGAAACGTAAGCAATGAAACCATCCATTTCTTGCATTAACACATAATATGAGTAGCCATCTTCATATTGAATAGTTGGGTAAAGCTCAATATATTCATTACCGGAGTAGTCAGAGTAATTTCTCTTAATGGGTAATATTGCAAGATTTGAATCTTCATGTTTTCGAACATCTCCTATACCCAACTCCCAATTACACCATTTTGAATTTATAGCTCCCTCAGTGCCCACTAAAATAAACTTATCACATTTTTCAATCTTATCCTTTATTCTTTCAGCAGTTTTTGAACATGTTTTTTTTGGCATCCCTTCATCCATCCAGTCAATATAAACATCAACATCACAACTCTTTATTAGCTCAATAGTTTGTTCTAAAGGCTTAATCTCATCATGTTTGTGTGATAAAAACACAATGGGTTTATCTTTAGAATCACCCAAATTAAAAGATTCATTAGCTTTTTGTCTTTTTGTCCTTTCTTTACTTAGGGTGACGTAGCTACCATTGAATGATTGCTCTAAAAAGCTCTCTGTTATTATCATAGTTTAATTGAATATGTTTTTTTTAGTTATGCCCCGTATAAATACTTCTGGAAACCAACAAAGGTGTTTTGAGTAATCTGAATGTCGCCCAGTTCACGGATTCCGTCCATAGCTGTTCCGTATTTGAATTTGAGTAATTCGGGCAGGTTTTCGATTGAGAGTTCGTTTACACCGGATTCAATGTATTTGGCAAGGACGAAGTTGATAAATTCCTTTTGCTTCTCGTTTAACCCAATGTAGCCATGCACCTGAGCCGTGGTGGCACGTTGTACCCGTTCAATAGGTTCTTTGGCAAAAGCTATGTATTCCAACACATCGTACAAGTCGCTGTTTTCGGCATTAATAATGGTTTGTACTTTCTTCAACACTTCATCGTCGTAACCTACATCAGCCATTTTTCCCAATAACACTTTGCGGGTGTATGGGTCTGACCATGTTTTGCGGAGTTCTTCTTCATCGCTGAAAAAATCGGGTAACTGACCAAACATTTTTTCCAGAAAGTCTTGTGCCGAAATGGATTTTCCATCAGCATCCCAAAAGAAATCGGTCTTTATATGTTGTATTTGTCGGGTGCGACCGTCGGAAAGGTTGACTATCAATGATCGTTTTTTCACACACGTACAGGGCAGGTTTCCACATTTCGGACATGGCTCAGTTTGTTTTGGACAAGTACAAGGGTCTTGACCACACACCGGACACGGTTCAGTAGTAGTTTCGCACACACATGGAATTTCGCCACATTCAGGACATGGATAAGGTTGAGGTTTCTTTTCGCAAGTGCAAGGATCTTCACCACATTTACTACAAACAGGAAGCCCATCCCAAGCCGGGTCAGCAAACTTCTTGTATGCCTCAACAAAATCGTATATCGTAAAATAAAATTTGCCATCAAAGCACCGGGTACCACGTCCAATAATCTGTTTAAACTCAATCATTGAATTGATTGGGCGGAGCAAAACGATATTTCGTACATTTAGCGCATCAACTCCTGTTGAGAGCTTTTGCGACGTGGTGAGTATGGTTGGTATTGTTTTTTCGTTGTCCTGAAATTCTTTGAGATAGTTTTCGCCCTGCTCACCATCGTTAGCGGTTACCCGAACACAATACAAAGCGTTATTTACTTTCTTTTGCTGGTTAATTAAATCCCTGATTGCTGCTGCGTGGGCTTGTGTATAACAGAATATGAGCGTTTTCTCTGTCTTGCCCATATTCTTCATAAATTCTTTTACCCGAGCTTCATCACGTTGTTTTATTTCAATTTTGCCCTGATAAAAATCAGTTTCAACATAGGTTTTCCCTTTTACGAGTTTTTCTACTTCGTCTATATCGCCATCCACAATTGTGTCAGTGGGTTGATACACGTAATTGTCGATATTGCTTTGCAATACCACATGTCGGAAAGGTGTGAGATAACCGTCGTTTATGCCTTCTTTAAGTGAATACTCAAACACAGGTTTTCCAAAATAATCATAAGTATCGGCATTTACATCACGTCGGGGTGTGGCAGTTAAGCCCAACTGCACTGCCGGTGAAAAATACTCCATAATTCTGCGCCAACGGCTCTCGTCGCTTGCACCGCCACGGTGACATTCGTCGATAATTATAAAATCGAAAAAGTCCTGTGGGTACTGACCAAAATGAGGTTCGGCATCGCCAGAATCGAATGTTTGGAAAATGGTAAAAAATACACTGGCATTTTTGGGAACTTGCCCGTCTTTCTTTTTGATACTTTTGGGACTTATACGAGTAACGCTGTTTTCGTCCATTTTGCTGAAACCACCAAAACCATTGAAAGCCTGATTGGCTAATATATTTCGGTCGGCCAGAAAGAGAATGCGTGGTCGGCGTTCGGATTTGCTGATATTCCATCGGGTTTGATACAGTTTCCATGCTATTTGAAATGCAAGCATGGTTTTTCCTGTTCCGGTAGCAAGTGTAAGTAATATGCGTGTTTTTTCGTTGGCTATGGCTTCGAGTACACGATTTACGGCAATTTCCTGATAATAACGTAATTTTTTCCCTTCGTCAATGTAGAAAGGTTCAGCATAGAATTTATCGCGCCATTTGTTTACATCTCCAAAGGTACGATTCCAAAGATTTTCAGGGCTTGGAAATTCGGTAACGGGTCCTTCTTCGCCCGTTTCCATATCTATTTCATAAATCTCGTTTCCGTTGGTAGAGTATGAATAGCGA
This sequence comes from Paludibacter sp., assembly GCA_037132235.1. Lineage (GTDB taxonomy): Bacteria > Bacteroidota > Bacteroidia > Bacteroidales > Paludibacteraceae > Paludibacter. The sequence continues at coordinate 92,713 of JBAXPM010000002.1, read as the reverse complement.
ATACGCATCATTTGAGCGTAGAGCTTGGCTTGCATGACCCCCTCACCAACAGATAATTCATCGCTTTTGGCTTCGACAATGGCTAATTTCACACCCTTGTAGCTCAGAATATAATCGGCTTTCAGTATTTTTTGTTTTTCAGAAATACTGATTTTTCCTTTTGCAATAACATATTCGGTAATGATACGGCTATCGTCCGTAACGTTCCAACCTGCTTGTTTTAGCTTGGGGTCAATTTTGTCGAGTCGGGTTTGAGATTCATTCATAGCGTTATTTTTTTGTTATAACCAAAATGTCTTGTAATTGTACAAATTGACAAATACCCGTTTCAGTGATATTCCTGAAATTGTATTTTCCCTTGTATGGTTTCAAATCAATTACACTGTTCCAATAAGTAAATTTTGGAGTTGCATAACCAGGATCGAGACAAAGGATTTTTGTAGGTTCATTATCTTCATCGTATTCAATACCAATGGCGACTAAGGCGTGACCACTATTAGCATTGAAACCTATGGATATTAAAACAGGTTGATTCAGCGAGATAGATTCATTAATCCGTTTTACACTGTCGAAATCACTACAATTGATATGATCAGATTTTACATAGCTTGCAAAGCTCTTTTGGAGCATTGTTTTTATATTCTGTGCCTTTACATCATAAAAGTAATTCCCCTCACGGTGCAATCCCTTTGTTTCAAGAAATTCTTTTACCAATCTGCCTTTTCCAACATTTTTTTTGTGTTTTTTACCACCAAATACTACATCTGAATAATTTACTGCACCTATTAAAATCAAAATCATCATGGTGGAATAAACAGCACAAGCACCGTCAAGGTCGCCCTGACGTAAATGAACAAGCTGAAATTTTCCGTTTTTCATTTTTGCTTTTACACCGTCAGTATCAAGGTGTAAAGCATCAATAATTTTGATTGTTTTCATAAGCTCACTATTATTAAGCAAATAACCATCACATAAGAATGCATTGATAATCAGCAATGTAATTTTATAAAACCGGTTTCTATCACATGACCGTCACATAAGAAATATTATCCCATTAAACCAATCTCTCCTCTAAACTTTTCTATTTTCTATAGAGCAAACTATTGAGCATTTATGCGTTTACTTTCAACTTTTGCTTTATAAAAACAACCTCCAATTAAAGCACAATTAAAGCATTTGGTTGTTTTCTTGCATGTTTTGCTTTAATAGAATTAATCAGAAGATTCATCATATTACCATCACATAAGAAAGTGCTGAAAATCAGCAATGTAATTTTATAAAACCGGTTTCTATCACATGACCGTCACATAAGAATTACTATCGACAAAAAATCATGCCCAAAATGGAATATATCCGGCATATTTACGAGATTTATTATCGGGGTCAATTTCTTTAATCACACCTTCGTCCATTGCTTCCCGAATGATACGTGAGGCAATGGAATAGTTATGAACCTCAATTTGAAACCGTTCACGTAAACTCTGATTTGTCATTTTTTCATTGGACACATATTTCAGGCAGGCATGTTGATAACAAGCACGTACTCTATCTTTTTTATCCATATCGTTGAGTGGCATATAACTATAAATGGTTACACTTGTACGGTTATCGCCATTTACCACATTGATTGCAGGAAGCTGGAACAACTCGACATAGAAAATAACTTTATCCAGCCCACTGCCTTTTTCTTCGCAATAGCCCATGCGGCGCATCAGGTCGGCTAACTTGTCGTTACGTGAGATATATTCGTCAATAAACCGTTCGGGATTGATAAGTGGATTTCCGGGATTGGAAATTTCAATACGGTCGGAATAGATTTCGACCATAGGAAAACCTTTTTCGGAAAAGTCCTGGTGAATAATGGCATTTGCCACCAATTCACGAATGGCAATTTCGGGGTACATCCGGGTTTCTTTGCGTAGTGCTTTACCTATTTCCTCGTTTGCAGGCAACTGGCTATTAATCCAATCGACCAATCCTTCGAAACCAACTGCATAACCTTTGGTACCAATTTGCTCCCGAATGGTTTCGATTTTATTTTTTCCTTTGTACACAATTACTCTTACTGATTTGCGATAGACCGAATCAAAATCGGTTAGATTTTTAGCAAAGAGTATAGCACCCAGGTTTGTAATGTGGTAATTTACTTTGTCTTTTACAATGAGGCCTTCGGAAATAAATTTCTCAATAACGCCTTGTTGATTGGTAGGATAAGGGATTTTAAGCAGGTCGAAATAGGTTTGAGTGCTGAGTAGTTGGATTATATCTACAGCACTTACATTGGTTTTGGCAATTTCTTTCTCGAAAACAGTACCCGAAGCAGTGCGCCATATTTTTGCTTCTTTCTCGGGGAATTCACTCAATTTGCGTGTTACACTGCCAACACGTATGTAAGAAATGTTCAGGAAATCGACAGGGCGATTGGTGGCAGCAGGAATGACGAAAAGCGAAATGTGCCTTTCGGGATCATAGTCGAACTCATGAGCCACAAAATCAATACGGGGACTCAAGCGGTTGATAAGCCAATTCTCAAGGTTTTCGTTACCCTTGGTATGGGTTTTTACTTTGAAAGTAGTGCCCGTAATTTCATGTGTACCATCTTTTACACCAAAAACCAAATAGCCGTAAGGTTGATTGTGTAAACAAGCACCGTTTGAAAGAGCGGAAATACGCTCTCCAATTTCCTCGGGTGAGTGAAAATTCTGCTTGAACTCCATCCACTCACATTCAGCAGGCATACGTACCAAATCATTGATCAGTTTTGTGTATTTTTCTGTTTCCATATTATAATTCCCCATTAAATGCTTTTGCCAATATAGCTTTTTTCATATCCTCACATTGAACTATCGTTTTTTGATAGTTGGTTTCCAATGATTGACAATTAGTAGATAAAACCTCTAACTTTTGAACTATGGTTTGCTGTTCGATAAGTGATTTAGGAAATGGAATTGATAAAGAAGAAAGCGAACCTTGATTCAAACTTTTGATTCCAACTCCATTGCCACTATCAACGAGCTCTTTTCTCGTTTTTTTTGTTTTTAAATAATGACATAAATAAATTGGCGAAATGACGGACGAATCTAATCTTATTCTGATTGTAAAACCTGAATGAGAAATATTTCCGTTTACTTTACCGGATAATAGTGTTCTACCAATTAGTGCTGGATTGCCATTAGAGCGTACCACTAAAATATCATTTTCTTTAAGTAAATCTATTTCATTAAGTTTGCCATCCAACGTTACAGATTCTAAGGTATCAAAAGGAACCCAAAAACTTTTCTGAAAGTCCTTTACTCCAACTATTTGTATCACATCACCTTTACCAGTCCTTGTAAAATTCATACCATTTCTAAAAGTGGCAAGTTCTCCCAATTTTTTTTCTTCCCATCCTTTTCTTGGTTTCAATTCGTCTGTCAACGCACTTTCAAACAATTCTTTGGCGTTTTGCAGATTACGTTCTGCATTGGTTTTTAGTGTATCTACTTTTTCAAAGGATTCATCTAAAAGTGAAACAATTCGTTGTTGAACTGAAAGAGGAGGTAAAGGAATTTCAATATCTTCAATTTGAGCTTTGTTTAATGACGGAAAAACTGCTCCTTCTTTTCCAACAATCTTATCTTGTTGTTCTAAAAGAAAATAATATGCAAAGTTTCTGTCTAAAGTATTTAATGGTCTAATCGCAGCTAAGCCTCGACCAATACAAATCTTTTCAGTTGAGATATTTAGTGCTCCAACAGGCGCACGAACTGAAATAAGAATGTCTAAGGGCTCAGCTATTTTTGTAACTTTTGTAGTCCAAATTGTAGCTTCACCAATGAATTTATCTGTGAACTCTTTTTTCCCTTGATAGAAAGGAATTCCATTTCCTTGGTCGTTATAAAACTTTCCCTCAGGCGATTGACCTGCTATGACAAGAGCTGCGTCCTTCAGTCTTTTTATTTCCCACCCTTTTTTCATTGCAACAGACTTAGAATATCGTTTAATAACTGGGTGTTTTCTTCGTTCAGGTCTTGCATTTCGGCGGCTATTTCAGCAGGAGTACGAAGGTCGGTTTCTTCTTTTCGGTTAGGGTTTTTGGCTGATAAGTCCAACGTAACAGGGTCAAGTTCAGCCACATTTATTATCCATGAATTTTCGCTCTCTTCATTTTTATGCTGAAGTGCCACGAATTCGGCTAAATCTTTTTCGTTCAATGGGCTTGTTTTCCCCAAATTGCGGGTAAGTTTGAGTTGGTAATACCAAATACTCTCAGTTGGTTGTCCTTTATCGAAGAACAGCACCACCGTTTTCACACCTGCACCTGTAAACACACCACCCGGCAAATCGAGCACTGCATACAAATTGCATTCATCGAGCAGTTTGCGGCGTAATGCCACCGAAGCATTATCTGTGTTGCTCAGAAATGTGTTTTTAATCACAATACCTGCACGACCTCCAGCCCTGAGGTATTTGATAAAGTGCTGCATAAACAAGTAAGCTGTTTCGCCAGTGCGTATGGGAAAGTTTTGCTGCACTTCGTCACGCTCCTTACCTCCAAAGGGTGGATTTGCTAATACAATATCGAAACGATCACGTTCCTGTACATCGGCTATGTTTTCGGCCAATGTATTGGTGTGAATAATATTGGGAGCTTCAATGCCATGCAAAATCATGTTCATAATGCCGATAATGTAAGCCAGCCCTTTTTTCTCTTTGCCGTAAAAACTGCGTGATTGAAGTATTTCCATATCGCCCACGCCTTTGGCACTTTTTTTCATGTGGTTGAACGCCTCGCACAAGAAACCACCACTACCACATGCTGCATCGTACACCGTGTTGCCAATTTCGGGGTTGATTACTTTTACAATGGTTTTAATGAGTGGACGAGGTGTGTAATATTCACCACCGTTTCGTCCGGCACTACCCATGCGGTGAATGCGGCTTTCGTATAAGTGACTGAGCTCGTGTTTTTCCTTGCTGGTTTGGAACTTCAGTTCGTCCACCATCCACAGAATCTCACGCAAGTTGTAGCCACTGGAAATGCGGTTACGCAGTTCGCCAAAAATCTCACCAATTTTATATTCAATGGTAAAGGGTGAAGTTTCTTCGTTTTTGAATTTACGCAAATAAGGAAAGAGTTTTGCGTTTACGAAATCAATCAGGTCGTCGCCAGATTGGGCAGAGTTATGGTCTTGTTTTCCGTCGTCGGTTTTGGGTGCTGCCCAAGTACTCCAACTGTAATCTTTGTCAATTATAGGCTGATAGGTTTCGCTTTTAAGCATGGCTTCCAGCCCACGGGCTGTTTCTAAATCATCCAAGTATTTCAAAAAAAGTATCCACGACGATTGCTCAACATAATCTAATTCACTCCCACATCCTGCATCTTTGTGCAATATGTCATCGATATTCTTGAAAGTCTGTTCAAACATAGATTTTTTTTTGCTTTTTAATAAGTTTCACAAAAATACAAATAACATATTAATTGACCACACTTTTTTAATATTGAAAATTATTGGAAAGAGACAAATCAAATTTAATTAGAGTATTTCTGAAAGTTGAAGATTATTTGGAAGCAGACTATCGGATCATTTTCATTACAATACCAATAAATTTTTACTGATTATCTATTTTTATCTACTTTAGATATCCAACTGTGTTTTTCCAAATCATACTATTATTAAATGATTGATAATCAAAGATATATGATTGTATGGTTGAATGTAATAATATACAAACTTCAAGAGAAAGACAGTTTCTTCCTTCTAAAGCGGATTTTTCTAATCCGCTTCCTGTTGGGAAGTATAGGACAAGCTGCCAAGAATTCAATTCAATTTAAATAACATCAAAAAAAATGGCACCTATATAATGCCATTTTCTTTTTTAAATATCTGATTATCAATTTATACATTCTAAATACATATTGATTTTCAACCCTTTAAACATGTGGATATCCACATTTATTTTCTTACTACATCAAACGCTTTGTATAACAGCTCTTTATACTCATTTTCTTGTTTTGAAATTTTAATTTGAAATTTGTATTGATGTTTGTCAAAATCACGAATAAATTCACGAATAGTTCTAAATTGTTGCTCGGTTATCTTTCTGTTATCAAAATCTTTAATTATGGCTGAAAGATATGAGTCTTTACCTTCATTAATCAAAATGTTAGCTCTTTCAATTTCGCTTATTCGGGTCCCTTTTTTACCAATTACATCTCTGGCGAAAAATAGGTTTCTCCAATCTAAATAAAATCGTCTTACCAATTTATCAATATTAATGTCCGTAAAAAACTTATCACCCATATCATTGTGTCTTCGAAAGCAGGTTTCTATACGTAAATTATTCTGAATAAAACCAGTTGGTATTGTCTGGCCTCTTTTTTTATCCATCATTTCCCAACCCTTATCATATATTTTATAGTACTTTCTAATATCCTTATACTTTTCTGTTGTTCGTTGACGATTTATATGATAGTTAGCATCGATAAACATTTGTTTATTACGGGAAGTAGGTAAATGTTTTACTTGTTCAATAAAGGTCAACGGATCATAACTTACATTTAGATTAAGCCCTATTTCAAACTGAGTTATCCTGACTTTACCGGGGTGTAGTCTATTCTCAGACAATAACATTTGAAAAGCGGACTTAGCTTCGGAGACAGTAAACGCATTATCATTCCGCAGCATTCCATAATTTCTGTTATTCCAATACTTATGAAGGCTGTTTTTCAGTGTAAGGACATTATTTTTTATATGAATCTCTACACCACTGAATTTTGAATAATCCCCACTTCTATATTCAATCTGGGTAACGTCTGCATTTGTCCAAACGTGCAAAGAATGAAGTTGTGATAACCACACACACTCTTCATTTGACAACTTTGCTCGTATGGTTATTTTGTCAAACATTTTTCCGTCCTCCGTTTAGAATTGCTTTGACCGAACTCATTTTGTATTTTCTTTTGCCTCCTATTTCTATAGGTACAAGGTATTCTCGTTGAGCCCATCGCCACAAAGTGCTCTGGTTGACCGATAATATTTCACAGACTTGTTCTCGTGTCGCATAAGTTTCTGTTTTGTCGGAAATTACAGCTTCTTCTAATTCCCTTTTTGTCGACTGTATTAATTCATTGGCAAAAGTTTGCAAATCTGACAATCCAACTGTGATATTTATTGTTTGTCCGCTGTTTAATAATTCTTGTAAATTCATGATATTATTGATTTTGAAGTTGTTTTAACTTCCCTCTGGCCAAAGAGAGTAATTCTATTTGAATCACATTGCAAATATATGCAACTGCCTGTACACCAATAATATATGGAATTCTTCACAAAAAAAACCGTTGAATATCAACGGTTTAATTTTAAAATGGGAATTTTGATGGGAATTTTTCGGGAATTTTATTTGATTATCAGGAAATTAAATACCAGTATGTTTTTTTTAATTCTTCAATTTCTAATTTTACTGCATTCTTTTTACTCGTAGGTGCTTGTATATCTATTATTTCACAAAACTGTCTTAACCATGGGCTAAACTTTTTTGGTACTACATTTTTATGCAAATAACTATACAATATACTTGCAATAGCTACAATTTGTTTCTTGTTATAGCTCACGATATTTATTGATAAATCATTTTTGAGTTTATCTAAAGTAGTAGGTTTAATTCCTATAGTGAATTCCAAAACAAATAAATTATCAAGTTTATTTAAATCAATATTTTCAAAACGCTTTTTTTTATTTGATGGATTTGAAGACAAAATAACTTTGTCCTTTATTTCCTCATCACCTTTAAGATAGGATCTAAAAGATAATATTTTTTCTTTTTCAATAAAATCTATTTCTACATTAACTAACGCTTTTTCAATCGTTATTAGATCCGAATACAGAAGTTCAAAAATCTCATACATAGGTTTTCTTGAATCATCATCTAAAGGAACAAAACAGCCCGTAATCCTATTTTCTACTATTTCACCTGTATCACTTCTTACACAGCATTTATATTGAGTATTATTTTCATAACCTTCAGTCAGAATAAAATCTCTATCTGCTTCATTTCTCTTAATTGATTCCTGAATGGAATTACCATTTGCGTCTATGGTTTCTCCATTATTGAGCATTTGGGAATATGAATATAGTATAAAGTTATACCCATTAAGATCTTTATTGAATTGATTTTCTATATCCTTTTTATATTGAGAAATAACATGTTTACACCCGTTAAAAAAATCTACAAACTCTACGAATTGTTCTTTATTTATTTTAGCATTTTGTGTAAAATAGGATGTGTAAGGAGTCTTCTGATTTTTATATTGATCTACAGCATTTGCTATTATTAATTTGTTATTCATAATTATTAGTATTCAAAATTATTTATAAATTTCACTCCATTTTTTAGCTATCATTTCAGCATGTTGCTGTTGACTAACTTTGATATATTTCAAAAATGATTTTTCTGTTTTATGACCGGAAATACTTCGTATCATTAGTGTATCAAGACCACGTAAATACATATTTGTACAAAAACTTCTCCGGCAAGTATGACTTGAAACAAGCTCATATTTTGGTTTTGATTCAGTAATCAACTTACCGCCAACAGTACGGGTGAAACTCTCTAAGGTATCGAGTTTTGCAAGCTTACAAGCATCTTTGATGTAATCATTAAACTTTTGATTACTTATAGCTTCAGGCATATTGAATTTATACTTTTGTAGTATTTCGTTTACAACTGGGTGTAATGGAATTGTAACCGCTGTATTGGTTTTTTTCTGGCGATAAGTAACCATATTATTTTTTATGTCGGATTTTCCTATTTTATCCAAATCAGAAAAACGGCTTCCAGTCCACGCTAACAATAAAAACCAATCACGAACTCGGTCGAGGTGTAAATCTTTTGAAAAATCAAAGTCTTTAAGTATCTTTAGTTCCGTTTCATTCAAATATACATTGTCAACATCTTCATTGAATACATAAAAAGAAGATGTATCGGCATCGGCATTTTTAGCCCCTGCAATCATTACTTTTAAAGCTCGAATATATTTACCTACTGAATTGAGCGTATAACGGTGTATTTCGTTTACTTCTTCCCCTCGTTTAATCTTAATCGTATATTCTTTTTGTGTAAGATAATCTACAAAGTCATTATAAAACTTCTCATTTATTTCAGAAAATAGAAAGTCTGTTTTCCCTTGATGTTTAGTAAAGGCGATAAGGTGTTTTTCAGTAGTTACATATTGCTTTTTTGTGTTCGGACTTAATAACCGGCTTGTTTTTTTGTCCTTGCGCTTGTCGGCATTAGAAACAAAGTATTTGATATATTCCAATACAGTTTCAGGTTGTAATTCCTCAACTTCTACTATATATTTTTCGGGATTTAAGTGTTTATCAATTTCATCAACCAACCAATCAGATGTAAGTGTTTCCGGGTTCGGCTGAGCCAAAAATAAATCACGGATTAACCTCTTTCTGTTATCAATTTTGTCTGTCAATTCAATAAGACGCTTTTTTTGTGCATCTTTTATGTTTCCCGATGGTTTCTTGATGCATTGGCTTTTGTCGTCCCAGTCGGATGGATTAATTATAATATCACTTTTGTAATGCAAATCAAAAGAAGTATCACGAAGTCTAAAGCACACATTGATATACTCTCTTTTGTTGTTCCTGATAAATACTTTGATATTCATATTTGCTTTATAAAATAATTACGGGACAAAGATAACCATTTTGTCCCGTAATTATGCAAATGTATGCAAATAAATACACTCCTTTAGGAAGCTATTTTATGCCAAATAACTCATATTACGTTGTATATCAATCATAAAGCAATGATTTTACATATTATTATTTTGCATTTATTTGCATATATGTAGTACTGGTGGTACCACCAAAAAGAACGCTAACAAACTTATAATCAAGTTGTTAGCGTTCTTTGTTTTTGCACTTGCACAACATTCATTTTATTATTTAAATCGGGTAGAATTTCATTCATATCCTATTATAGTGCGATAAATAAAGATAAGTTTTGTTATCTAAAAAAATATGATTTTCTTTGTATAGTTTTAAATAATAAAATTTATAATCGTCTAAAATACATACTTTATGAAACAATTCCTGAAATTCACCCTTGCCACAATCGTTGGTATTTTAATATTGTGGGTGTTAAGTTTTCTTGTTTTTTTCGGAATTATTGGTGCTATTGCCGGTGCAAGTGAGTCAACTCCTACAATAAAGCCTAATTCGGTATATGAACTAAGTCTCCAGGGCACGCTTATCGACCGTTCACAGGATGATCCGTTTTCAGGAGCTTTTGCCAGTGCAGTCGGGAAATCCGAAGAAAATACCATTGGGTTGGATGATGTGTTGGCGAACATTGCCAAAGCTAAAACCGATCCAAATATAGTTGGAATATACCTGAAAGGTGGTTCACTTGCTGCACGACCTGCTTCTATTCGGGAAATTCGTAATGCCTTGCTCGACTTCAAAAAGTCAGGAAAATTTATTGTGGCCTATGCCGATAATTATTCTCAGGGGATATATTACCTTGTCTCATGTGCTGATAAAATTCTGATAAATCCACAGGGAATGCTTGAATTGAAAGGACTTTCGGCTCAGATTATGTTCTTGAAAAACACCCTGGATAAACTTGGAATTGAAATGCAAATTGTGAAAGTTGGTACATTTAAATCGGCTGTTGAACCTTTTGTAAACACCAAAATGAGTGATGCTAATCGTTTGCAGGTTAGTGTTTTTCTGAATTCTATCTGGAATACCACGGTGAAAGAAATTTCTGCTTCACGTAAAATTCCTTTTGAGAAACTGAATATTTATGCCGACGAATTATTGATGTTCCAGCCCACTGAAAAAAGCAAAGAATATAAATTAGTGGATTCAATGGTTTATGTCGATGAGGTTGACAGCATCATACGTAAGTGTGTAAAAGGATTGAAAAAATCTGATAATCTGAATTTTGTAAAACATGCTGCCTATACAAAAGTTCCGGATAACAGCAAGTATGACAGAAACCGGGTGGCCGTGATTTATGCCATTGGCGATATTACCGATGAGGGAGGCGATGGAATAGTGGCCAAAGACATGATTAAAACCATTAACGAGGTAGCTAAGGATTCGGCTGTGAAAGCGGTGGTTTTCCGGGTTAGTTCACCGGGTGGAAGTGCCTTTGCTTCCGAGCAAATATGGCATGCGCTAAGTTTGTTGAAAGCAAAAAAACCATTGATTGTTTCGATGGGCGATTATGCAGCATCGGGGGGGTACTACATTTCATGCCTTGCTGATAAAATTGTGGCCCAACCCAATACCATTACCGGTTCAATTGGTATTTTTGGCATAATTCCTAATATTAAGGGTCTGAATGAAAAATTAGGGATTAGCTATGATGGTGTGAAAACCAATAAAATGAGCGATGCTATTACTGTAAACCGTCCTTTTACGCCCGAAGAACGTGATTTGATGCAGAATTACGTGAACCGTGGCTATGAACTTTTTGTAAAACGCTGTGCTAATGGCCGTAAAATGACCGTTGATCAAATCAAAAACATTGCCGAAGGACGTGTATGGACAGGTGAAGATGCTATTAAAATAGGATTGGTTGATAAGCTCGGTGGATTAAATGATGCGATTAAACTGGCTGTCGACAAAGCCAAACTGAAATCGTACAATATTAATGAATATCCTGCAAAAGAAGATTTCACAACCAAGTTGATGAAAAACTTCGGAAAAGAAGTGGAAACACGCTTTATGAAAGCTCAACTCGGCGAACAGTACGAAATACTGAAACAAATCAGAAACGTGGAAAAAATGAATGGAATTCAGGCACGAATGGACTACAATCTTACTATTCGATAAATCTTTGTTTAATAAACACTAAAAGCACATACTTAAGAGCTAAAGAACTTTACTTTAGCTCTTTTTTTGTATTAATATTGAGAAAATATGAAACTATGTAATACCTTTGTGCGTTTTTGAAATTTAGAAATCAAGCAATAAAATGAAAATTCGCCTTATACTTGCTGCTTTATTAATAACCAGTATTTCTTTCTCTCAAATTAAAATTCTTTTCGATAACACTAAAGCTGAACAGGCCGGTAATGCTGATTGGGTTATCAGTAATTCTACAAGTCCGGTGAAAGTGCCTACTCCGGCACAATCCGGAATTACAAGTTCAACTGCTGAAACATATTGGGAAGGCGCTTTGTCAGCATGGGGAGTTGATTGTGTGAAAAAAGGATATTATGTGGAAACATTACCTTCAAGCGGGTCGATAACTTACGGAAGTAGCAGTAACGCTCAGGATTTATCCAAATACAATGTGTTTATTGTTTGCGAGCCTAATATACAATTTACGGCAACAGAAAAAACAGCTTTAATGAATTTTGTAAAAAATGGTGGTGGTTTATTTATGATTTCCGATCATACAATTTCAGACAGGAATAATGATGGCTGGGATTCACCTGCTATTTGGAATGACTTTCTGACTACAAACTCCGTTAATTCAAATAATCCTTTCGGAATCTCATTTGATTTAGCTAATATATCCCAAACATCTTCTAATTTAGCTACGGTTACCAATGACTCTATTCTGAAAGGTGGTATGGGTACTTGTGCCAAGGTAATGTGGAGTAATGGAACCACCATGACCTTGAATAAAACCGCTAATTCAACAGTTCAGGGTTATGTATACACTACCGGTTCTTCTACTACCGGAACAACTAATGTGATGTTTGCAACAGCAAAATACGGCAACGGAAAAGTGGCTGCCATTGGTGACAGTTCGCCTTGTGATGACGGAACCGGAGGGAGTGGTAACACCCTTTATAATGGATATACAGGCGATGTTGGAGTAAATCATCAAAATATACTTATGAATGCAACTATCTGGCTTGCAACACATAAAGCTAAGATATTGACCGATATTAATCCTCTGGAAGAAAGTAGTTTAAAACTTTATCCAAACCCTGTAATCGGTGGTAAGCTGAATATAAGTTTCTCCGGTTCAGAAAATGGTTCACATGTTCAGTTGTATGATTTGGCCGGAAAAATTCTCAGCGATTTTCAAGCAGAAGTTACAACATTGCAAACAATTGATTTGTCAGAACTTCATTCAGGTGTTTATTTGTGTCGTGTAAGTAATGGAAAATCAACTGAAACCCGATTGATTACAGTTCAGAATTAAAATATATTTCATTATATGGTCAATGAGAGGCAGACGTTTGTTTGCCTCTCATTGTTTTTTTAATAAAAAACTTCTATCTTTGTCATTACACAAATAAGCTTTTGCAATGAAAAAACAGGTTTCGGTTGCATATATGACTTGTGGACTGGCTTTTACCGTTAGTCTGATTATTGCTAATATTGTAAGTCAGAAACTCGTCAGAGTGTCCGGTTTCGATTTTACTGCCGGTATTATCGTCTTTCCACTAACTTACATACTCAATGATATTATTGCCGAAGTCTGGGGATACAGGAAGATGAGACTTGTTATCTGGATGGGATTTCTAATGAATTTTCTGACTATCCTGATTTTTCGCCTAACCATTTGGGCACCATCATCGCCACATTTTTTTAATCAGGATTCGTTTAAATTGATTCTTAGCAGTAGCGAACGAATAACTATTGCCAGTTTTATTGCGTTTATGTTTGGCTCATTTATTAATGCTTATATAATGAGTAAAATGAAAATCCACCAACACGGACGGCATTTTGGAATACGTGCAACTGTTTCCACAATATTTGGCGAAGGGGCAGACTCGTTGGTTTTTTGTACCATTGCTTTTATGGGTGTTGTTCGGAATCGACATTTATTGGTGATGATTTTTACTCAGGTTATTTTCAAAACACTATATGAAATAGTGTTGTTGCCAATAACAATTTATCTTGTAAAACATGTTAAAAAGCACGAGCATAAAGAAATTCTCGACTATGGTATTTCATATAATCCGTTTAAATTGAAGGATATATAATGGTTAAAATTCACGATTTTAAAGCTTTTCGGAGACTTTTTGATACAAATTTATTATATTTGTATTTGTAAAAAAGAAATATTTTTGTATATTTGACGCATGTTGCCCGATGAAAAAAGACTGACTATCCGTGAATGGGCAGAAGATGACCGTCCACGTGAAAAAATGTTGCACAAAGGTGCACAGAGTCTTTCGGATGCAGAATTGCTGGCTATTTTGATAGCTTCGGGGAATAAAAACGAAACGGCTGTTGAGCTTTCAAGGCGCATTTTGCATGAATGTGGCGATAATATAAATGAGCTGGCAAGACTAAGTATTCATGAGCTTTGCAAACGTTTCAGAGGCATTGGTGAAGCAAAAGCGATTACGATTATGGCAGCACTGGAGCTCGGTAAACGTCGAAAGACTTCAGAATTGCTGGAACGTAAGAAAGTTACTTCAAGTATAGATTTGTTCGAATTATTTGAACCATTGCTGTTGGATTTACATCATGAAGAATTTTGGGTTGGGTTACTCAATGGCGCACATAAAGTTTTAGAAACAAGACGATTAACGCAGGGTGGAACCAGGCAAACGGTGGTAGATGTGCCGATGTTGTTGAAAATGGCTTTGGAAAAATCAGCACAGGCTGTTGTTGTGGCACATAATCATCCTTCGGGTCAAAATCGTCCGAGTCAAGAGGATGAACTGATTACAAAAAGAGTAAAAGCCGGTTGCGATGCAATAGGTATCACTTTTCTCGACCATATTATCATAGCTCGAGGCAGCTATTATAGTTTTGCCGATGAGGGGAAAATGTAAACAATCAGTTGAGAGTATAAAGTGAAAAGTTGGTTTTTCAACACTTTATAAACTTTCAAACTTTATAAACTTTCAAACTCTATTAAAAAATATGATACTTTTAGAAGTTGACAACGTAGTAAAACAATATGCAGGTCATCTGGCACTCGACAGTGTGAGTCTGACTGTACCTGAGAATACAATTTACGGCTTACTTGGTCCGAATGGTGCAGGAAAAACCACACTAATCAGGATAATTAACTGCATTACAGCCCCCGATAGTGGTGAAATAAGGCTTAACGGGAAGAGAATGACGGCTGAAGATGTCCGACATATCGGTTATATGCCCGAGGAACGTGGGTTGTACAAAAAAATGAAAGTTGGGGAGCAGGCATTGTACCTTGCACAGCTAAGAGGAATGTCCCGCAGCGATGCCATGAAAGCCCTGAAATTCTGGTTCGAAGAGTTTGAAGTTCAAACCTGGTGGGATAAGAAAGTAGAAGAACTTTCCAAAGGGATGGCACAAAAAATACAGTTTATTATCACTATTCTGCATAATCCAAAACTCTTGATTTTTGACGAACCATTTAGTGGTTTTGACCCCGTTAATGCAGAACTTATGAAACGGGAAATTCTGAAATTGAGAGATAACGGGGCAACCATCATTTTTTCTACACATAATATGGGCACTGTAGAAGATTTATGCGAGAATATTTCGTTAGTAAATAAATCTAAAATTGTACTTCAGGGGAATGTGGCAGACATCCGTGCTCATCATGCTAAAAAAACATACCTGGTTAAGTCGGATAATCCAATCTCGGGAACCGATTTCGAAATAGTTTCTCAATTGGAAAAAGAAGGTGTTTTTGAAACCAAAATTCGCAAGATGAATGTCGGAAGTAATAATACCTTGATAAATAAATTGATTCAACAAACTGAAATTCACACTTTTGAAGAATTACTCCCAAGTATGAACGACATTTTTATAGAAACAGTCAGTAGAAAATTATAAAGAGTTAATGATAAATTATTAATGAAAGAAAATATTGTAAAAGAAAAGAGCTTCTTATTTGCAGTAAGAATTGTAAAGTTGTATAAATACTTAACTGAGGAAAAAAAGGAATTTGTATTATCCAAACAAATATTGCGCTGCGGAACAAGTGTTGGAGCGATGATTAGAGAAGCCGAACATGCAGAATCACACAATGACTTCAAGCATAAAATGGCAATTGCTCAAAAGGAAATAAATGAAACTATTTATTGGTTGGAATTAATGGTAGAAACTGATTATTTAAGTAAGGGTCAGTTTGAAAGCATAAATAATAATGCATTAGAAATTATAAAGTTGATTACAAGTATTATTAAAGCTGCCAAAGCTAAGATTCCTGTTTAACCATTTATCATTAACTATTAATCATTTAAATGTTATGTCAAAAATCAGCTTAATAATAAGACGGGAATACACTACCCGTGTGATGAAAAAATCCTTCATCATTCTTACATTTCTTTCGCCATTACTTTTTGCAGGTATGATTACTATTCCGCTTTGGTTATCAGGTCTGAAAGGATTATCTGAGAAGCATGTATACGTAATTGATCGTACAAATCAGTATCGTCAAGTGCTAAAAAGCAATGAAAGTTATAAGTTTGAATTTATCGATGATCAAATTGATAATGTTCGTACTAAAAAAACCACCGGAGATAAAGAATTCACAGCAGTTTTATTGATTGATGATGATTTGAGTAAAAATCCAAAGGGCGCAACCATTTACTCGCAGGAACAAATTGGTGTTGATTTAAAAAACTATATTACAGGAGTTTTGAATAAATATGTAGAACAGAAAAAGTTGGAAGAATACAACATTCCTGAAATAAATCAGATGATTGAAAAATCACATTCCGATATTAAAATTTCATCTATAAAATGGGATAAGAATGGGAAAGAAGTGGCAAGTTCAGCGGAATTGGCATTGGTTATCGGGATGATTTCAGCATTTATAATATACATGTTTATAGTGATTTACGGCGCTCAGGTTATGTCTGGAGTTATTCAGGAAAAAACCAGTCGTATTGTTGAAGTGATTATCTCATCAGTTAAACCATACGAGTTAATGATGGGTAAAATTATTGGTATAGCACTTGTTGGGCTGACTCAGTTCTTTATGTGGATTGCACTGACAGCGATATTATCAGTTTCGGTTGGAGCTATCCTGGGGCCACACATTGATGTCAATTCATTACATCAAAATGCCAGTCAAATGAATATTGGAATGCCAGGAATCGAATCCACAACTACTGAAAGTTCTGTAAGTTACATTTTTAATATGCTGGATGGACTAAATCTTGTAAAAACATTATTGTTTTTTCTTGTGTATTTCCTGGGCGGTTACCTGCTTTATGCTTCATTATTTGCCGCTGTTGGATCAGCAGTTGATAATGAAACTGATACGCAACAATTCTCATTCCCACTTACTTTACCAATCATTTTTGCTATCTATGCTGCCTTGTATAGTGTTCAAAATCCACATGGACCTTTGGCGATGTGGTGTTCCATGATACCATTTACATCGCCGGTTGTAATGATGGTGCGCTTGCCTTATGGTGTGCCTACATGGCAAATCGTATTGTCACTATCTATACTTGCAGCATCGTTTATAGGAACAACCTGGATGGCAGCCAAAATTTACCGTACCGGAATTTTGATGTATGGTAAAAAAGTTACCTGGAAAGAACTTTGGAAGTGGCTGAATTATTAATTATTAATGCTGATGAATTGTCCTTCTCTGAATTCAGGGGATCAAATCCGAATCGTTTCACCTTCAGGAACTATTAATCCCGATTATATTGACGGAGCAAAACAAGTCCTTGAAAATTGGGGACTTTGCGTAACCGAAGGTCAGTTTGCCCGAGAAGTGTATGGCCGTTTTGCAGGGACAAAAGAGCAGCGTATTTCCGATTTACAGGACGCGTTGGATGATTCGAATGTAAAAGCTATTCTTTGCAGCCGTGGTGGGTATGGAATTGCACAGATTATAGATAAACTGGATTTTACCAGATTCGCAAAATCTCCAAAATGGCTGATTGGTTTCAGCGACATCTCTATTTTGCATAACCTTATCTCTAATCTTGGAATTGCTTCTGTTCATGGTATAATGGCAAAACATTTGACAGAATTACCAACCGGTTCGGAAGAAATATTAAAATTGAAAGACATTTTGTTCGGGAAATTTCCTGATTATTTCATTTCTTCTCATCCCCTAAATCGTTTTGGTTATACAACAGGAAAACTTATTGGCGGTAATTTGTCTGTGATAATGGCTTTACGAGGCAGTCAGTTCGATTTGCACTATAAAAACAATATTCTATTCCTCGAAGATATTGCCGAGAAACCGTATCACATCGACCGAATGATGCAGAATCTGCGTTTTAGCGGCGTCCTGTCACAGATTTCCGGCCTGGTGGTTGGTCAGTTCAGCGACTGTGAGGAAGATTCGCTAATGATGCAGACCATTTCGGAAATAATTTTCAATGCAGTGAGCGATTATACTTATCCCGTTTGTTTTAATTTTCCGGCCGGGCATGTCGAAAATAACTTTCCACTGGTTCTTGGAACTCAAACTATTCTCCAAGTGAATGAAAAAGGCGCACAATTGACTTTTTAATCATTCTTCAAAAGAATCTCTATTTATATTAAAAAGAAAAAATTGCTCCTGCTTTGTCGGGCGAAAACGGTATCTTTGCAATATATTAATTATCAGGCAAATTCATGCTTAAGTCGTTGCAAAGGTTCTGTGTTTTGGTTTTATTTCTTAGTTTTTCTTCGCTTTTGTTCCCTCAATTGCAACAAGGAAAAGCAACTATTTTTGCATCCGATTCAGTTAAAACCAGGTTGTTTACTCCCTCAAAAGCCCGTCTTACCGACTCAATCATCAATTACGGAAAAATATTTCTGAATTCCCGCTATCGCCGGGGAGGAAATGGTTCAACCAATTCTTTTGATTGCTCGGGTTTTACATCCTTTGTATATCAAAATTTCGGGTATAATCTGAAACACTCATCGGCTGAACAAGCCGAACAGATTGATGTTGTGGATCGCAGCAATTTGAAAAAAGGGGATTTGGTTTTTTTCTCAGGACGTCGTGTAGGTAAGCGGGTTGGGCATGTTGGCATTGTTGTTTCGGCCGACCAGAGTGGAAAATTTAATTTTATTCATGCATCCTCTCAAAATGGTGTGATTATTTCGAATTCTGATGAACCATATTATCTCAGACGCTATCTTAAAGCAGGCAGGGTTGTGTACGACAATCGAATGCTGCCAATTGCTCCACAGTTGTCTGGGAATAAAATTACTATTACACCCGAATCTGACAGTTATTCAGGGGTGGTAGCTGGCAAGGTGACTCAAACACAAAAAATAATTCCTGCAAAATATCATAAAATAAGAAAGGGAGAAACACTCTCTTCTATTGCTAAAAAATACGGTTTGAGCATTGCCGAGTTAAAACAGAAAAATAAGATAAAAGACAGTAAAATAACCCCCGGGAAAAAACTGAAAATCAAAGATTCTGAAACAGTTTTATTGGTTCAGGCTATTCAACCTCTAACTGAAAATAATATTGAGTCAGATGATCAGCCAAATGATTCTTTAATTACGAAACAGGAAATACCACAAAATCAACTGTCTCATATCGTAAAAAAAGGAGAAACATTGTTCAGTATTTCAAACTTGTATCATTTATCGGTCGATCAGTTGAAAAATTTCAATAGAAAACTAAGCAGTGGCTTCATTCATATTGGGCAGAAGTTGAAAATTATTTCGGCTGAAAATAAAGTTCCGACAACCGAACTTGCAAAGACAGAAGAACCTGTAAAAGTTCAAGATGTTCCAAAGGCTGAAACGGAAACAAAACCCGAAGTAATTCCTAAAAAAAGTCCAACAAAACACAAAGTTGTTCGTGGTGAATCCTTGATTAGTATAGCAAAACAGTATAATATTTCCGTTGATGGCTTAAAGAAACTCAATAATCTGACCGGAAATAAAATCAAAGCAGGCCAGGTTATATTTGTGGCAACAACTGAATCAATGGCATCTACCCACACAAAAGCAACCTCTACAGAAGGCAGCATAACAAAAGCTGAGAAAAAAACGAAAAAATTCATTCATAAAGTAAAACAAGGCGAATCTTACTACTCAGTTGCCCGGGTTTATGGCTGTAATGTTGAAGATTTGAAGAGATGGAATAAAAAAACCGGAAATAAAATCAAATCCGGCGAGAAGATAATTATATACTCCAAAAACGACTAATCAAAAAGACTTTGCAAAATAGCCAGCGAATGAAGGTTATGAAATTCAGGAATATGTAGCCTGTAATACTCAAGCAGGTTTTTAAGCAGTTCAGTGCGGTTCTCGCGCGATAAAATCAACATGTTCAATGTGCTGTAATCAGTGTTCAGTAAGTTTATAAACTGAATCGTATTTTCCGGCATCAGGAAATGAACGTGCATTGGTTTGTCTTTAAGGAAAACTCCGTTCATTAAATCAAAATAATTACCACTAACTTCCATATTTGCTTCAAAACCCAAATAACGAGTCAATTTCTGAAGAAAAACCAGATGAAAATTCTGAACTCCTTCATGGCAATAATCTAATTGCTGAATTGAATTTTCGAGAAAATTAAATAACGTTTCGTCAGGTTCTGTTTGACGCAACGATCTAAACAGTACTTCAGACAAAAACATAGCCAGTGAATTTTTTATCGGATTCATTGGAATGGAATTGAAAGGATGCAAAATCCGAATTTCCTTTATTTGCTGTATATTTCTGCCGGTAATATGGTTAACTTCCAACTCAGTAAGTGTAAGTGGCAGTAGAAACGATGAGCGGACTACCGACTTTTTCTTTCCAACTCCATAAACCATATACGAAATCCGACCAAAATCTTTCGTGTAAATACAAACTATACTGGAAACATCGTTGTATTTTGTTGTATGAAGTACTATTCCGGTAGTTTTGTGTTGCATGATCAGGATTTAAAGTATGCAAATATAGTAAAAACACGCTTTAAATTAGTTTTTTGCAGAACTAAATCAGTCATTAAAAGCTCATTATTGCTTGAAAAATAACCGTTTACGAAAAAAAATAAATATTTACAACAAAGCCTTTGTAAATTCAAAAAAGAGCAGTATATTTGCACCCGCAATTGAGGATAACATTTCCCGTGCAAAAATGACCGAAAGGTCCCTTCGTCTATCGGTTAGGACGCCAGGTTTTCATCCTGGAAAGAGGGGTTCGACTCCCCTAGGGACTACAAAAATTATAGAATTTATCAGATAAAAATCAAGATGGCTAATCACAAATCATCAATTAAAAGAATTCGTCAGACCGACAAGAAAAAGTTGCACAACCGTTATTTTGCAAAAACAGCCCGTAACGCTGTTCGTAAATTGCGTGTTACTACTGACAAAACTGTTGCTGCAGAAATGTTGCCAAAAATCAGCGCTATGCTTGATAAACTTGCAAAACGCAACATTATTCACAAAAACAAAGCAGGCAACCTGAAATCAAAGTTGACTGTATATGTGAACAAACTCGCTTAATAAGCTTCTTGTAAAACATACAGAAGCCCTTTTCCGATCGGAAAAGGGCTTTTTTGTCATCTGGTTAGTTGATGAAATAATGCCTCAAATACAGACAAATTTAATTCTTGAAAAACTTCAGGGTTGTCATTTCATCAAGTGACCTGATTGAACAGAAATAAATTCCACTTGCAAGACTATTTAAATTCAATTCAACTGTTTCACCGGAGTTTATCATTTTGGTTGTCGATATTAATTTCTGACCGCTTAATGACGTAATTGTAATATCTGCATTTACTTTTTCCGATTTTTTTATACTGATATACAGCATCTTGCTTACTAAGGTTGGGAATATATTTATACCTGAATCATCCATTAATTGAGATGTTCCGGTACTTTGGTAGTTTGACGAAATCACTCCTGCCTGAGTGATATTTAAGGTTGCACCTGCACCATAAGTAGCATTTCCAACTGTTGAAGCCACGTCTTCCACTGGAAAGCTTGTGTAGCTGTATGAAGGTTTAGGGACTTCTGAGCCTACGCTGGCCACTCCTTTCAGGCAGTTTGTAAAAGTAACTGATTCAGAGCCTCCATCAGTTGTGTCAAAACTTCTGAAAACTGAGGCAACATCTGCGAAATCGCAACCTTCAACGTAAACAGTAGAATTTTTCACACCACCACCTACACCAATAGCATAAATTCCGGTTCCGGCTGTGTTGTAATAGCAATTTAAGATATGAAGATCAGCATTTCTGGCACGAGGCATCCTTTCTACGCAACCGGATGCCCAGTAATTACACTGGAAAGTAATTTGATAATGTCCGGAAGCCGGATACGATGAGCCGCTTGACCCAACAAGTCCAGATAAACGGTGGTCATCATTTCCTCCCGAACCACCTGGTTTTGGGGGTTTCAGATAGGTAAATTTACACCACGATACAGTTCCAAAGTTTGCAGTTTTAGTAATGTCACAATTACCATCCATCCCATCCTGAAACTCACAATGATCTAACCAAAAATCGGTAGCCATACAGCTAAGATTATCATTTCCATCAACATCGTATGCTCCTGGGCCTTCAAAAATGATATTTCGGATGATTACATTATCTGACCCGCTACCTAAATACAGTATGCCGGAAGTGCTTGCAGTCTGATTGTTGTTAACAAGATGAGCACCGGGTAAACCGAGCAAGGTTTTATTAGATATTGTTCCGGTTATCTCTCCACCCGAAGGAATTACAATGGTACCGGAGACTAAAATAACTTTCGACCCGGATGACTGTAATTGAGTTTTTAAATCATTGTAGGTTGAAACAATTATCGGAGTTGCTTTTCCTCCACCTGTAACATTTGAACCATATCCTTCAGCAGAAGTGAAACAATAAACAGGGTTTTGCGATTTTACCTGTATACTGACAAACATAATTAGTAATAGAAAGTACTTGATAATTGCTTGGTTATTTTTCATTAAGATATTGATGCTATAACTGTTTAAACTATTCACAACAAAAATAGATTAATTATTGGCAGTTATTGTGGATTAATTAGTTGAATATGTGCATTTTTGCAAGAAATAAAACAAACAGACCGGTAAGAATTAATCTTACCGGTCTGAATTAGAAGAATTTTATATTGGTATTTAGAATCCTATAACAGCTTCAGCAACGATTCCATTAAATTTCCCATCATGTCTGATGTCATTGTAAAGGAAACCACCATAAGCCTGAGTTGTATATTCTACTTTAGTCATAATGTTTTTTGTGAGGAACCAACCTGCACTTACAGCAATACGAGCAATATTGATATCATACATTCCTTTGGTTGCAGCTGGGAAAACCACAGTAGCAGTTCCTGTTGGAGCTCCTGATGGAACTTGAGTTACACTTGCAAGATCTGCAGAAAGATATTGTTGAGCATTCACAGTGTTATATCGCCCAGCTAAGAAGAAATTATCATAACGAATAATTAAATCAGTTGCAAATTGTTTTGCAGTACGTTCGCCAGTAGCTTCATTTTTACCACGACCTGTAGATGTTTCAATAGTAGTGAAAGATTCAACATTAAGTTTGTCAGTTACTTTATAATCTAAGAACAAGTTGCCCATTAATGACGTAATTTTATCACCAAATGCTGGATTATAGCGTCCTGATGTAAATGCAATATTATCTTTTGTAAAAGTAGAGCCTGACAAGGTATTGTCCATTACTCCCCAATAGTGTGAACCACCTCTGTCACCACCATAAATGGTAACCCCGGTTGAACCGGCTGTATAATATACTGAACCAGTTGCACGTACACGAAGTTTATTGTCAAGTAATTTACCATCCCAACCTAATTTTGCTAAGAAAGCCGGTCTTCTTGAACCATCAGTTATTGTATCTTTAACTCCATTTACATCGAGTCCTGTACCAATTGTATAAGCTGATTGATCACCTTTAATTTGACCGGTTGTCATACCAGCAACTCCAATAAAACCGTTATAATTTACATCGGCTTCTGCTCCAATTTCTGTAGCAAATTCGTCCATGATGTAATTTTCAATAAATGGATTATACATTGCATTTCCGTTATCAGTGCGACGGAAGTGAGCATCACCGTAATTTACTTCCATATGTCCCATTTTAAGGGTGGTATATTTCATAATATTATCCAATAAATCCAACTTAATAAATGGTATTTTGTTCATTTGGATATATCCACCTTTCACCCATGTTTCCTGATGATGACGAGCTGAAAGATATAACTCCATTTTCACATCAATACCGTCTGCCAAAGCAACATTAATAGCCATATTTGCTGTAGCATTGTTAAATCCTGGTGCAATTGGAACTAGTAAATTTGCATCGTATTTGCCAATTCCTGCAGCATCGGTATTGGTCAAACTTGGAATTGTTGTCATTTTTACTATCGCAGAGTTACTGTGAGAAAGTGATTGGAATCCTAAGGTAAATGCGCCACCTACAGAAGCTTTTACACCATCGAATTTAGTTTCCGTTTTTGGAGTTTCAAAAACATTAATTCCATCTTTTCCACCATCGCGAAGTTGTGCAAACATTGTGCTGCATAACATTGTAGCAGCAGCAAAAAATAAAATCGATTTCTTCATTTTTTCTTTTGTTTTAATTAATAATCTGTTTTAGTTTTTATAAATTTAGTTTTTAATTGAATTGCCTTTTTAGCTCACCGGAGCGCCTTCAAAAGTTACCGAGAATTTTAGTTTCACATCATCACCTACACGCATAACACCCATCATGGCAGTTGGAGGTTTCATTTTGTAATCTGTCATTTTCACAGGGATCATGCCTTTAAATTCATACACTCCCGGTTTAATGATTTTTCCGGTTGCAGACAGTGAAATTTTTCTGGTTACACCTGCAATAGTCATATTGCCGGTAAGACTTACAATAATTTCACTTCCATCTACTTTCAGGGAATTTACTTCGGTAGATTTGAAACTGATTTTTGGATTTTTTTCAGCATCAAAAGCTTCATAAGTCTTAGTGTCCATTAGTTTTTCGTTGCTTTTAATTCCTTTTACCGGAATTTCAACTGAAAACGACTGTACCTTTTTATCGGTAATCACCAAATCACCGGAAGCTGTAGTTACTTTACTTTCAAAATTATGAACATTTGTTGTTCCTAAAATTGACATACTGAAAGTCTTCTGATTCAATTTAAGACTTTGTGCATTGATAGGACTGATTGTTAATTGGCTAATTGCCAGTAACATAATCGAAAAAAATAAAACTTTTGTTTTCATGACTTTTTTAAAAAATATAATTGTTATATATACTATAGATTAAGTAGTATTGTAAAATAAAAAAATATGTAATATAAATACTATACTATGAATATTATGTATGCTATCTCATTAGTAGCATTGATAATCAAAAAAAATAATCAGACTGCCTGGCCCTGTGGATTCGTTAAAACATCCATACACTCATAATGAGTGTCAGTTAGCACATCAGCAAGCGTTTTTCTTGACAGAATTTTTCTAAACTCAATATTAAATTCCATCCAATAGTTCTGTGCTTTACAGTTATGTGTGTTCCGATCACAGAGACTCATATTGTTAATGCATTCAACAACAATGATTTGTTCAAATGCAGTGTAAATATCAAGCATGGTGATATCCTTAGGGGCACGCGTAAGAATGTAGCCACTGCCACGTCCTTTTGAATTTGCAACAATTCCTTTAATCTTTAATGATGAAATAATACTGTCGAGGTATTTCAACGAAATATTTTGGTTTTTTGCAATATCTTTTTGCAACACACCATTGGGGTCAGTGTGGTTTGCAATTTCAATAATAGTGCGTAAACCGTAACGTATTTTAGAGTTGATTCTCATCGATTAAAGAAAAATTTCAGCAAATGTATCAGAAATTTTATGAATGCTATTGCTTTTGTAGCATTTCAGACTCTAATTTAGAACAAATATGAATAATAATGATAGTTTGAAATGTGAATATAAATCGTAATATGCAGTATAACAGGAAGATGAATTAAAGAAAAATAGCAGTATTAAAAATTATTAATTTAATTATATGTAGTTAATTCGCTGATAACTAGTGAATAAAGAATAATTTCTGTAATTAAGATAACTTCCATTATTTCAGCAGTTTGAAGAGGAATTCTGAGCAAATTATGCCAGAAAAGTTACAAATCGTAATTTATTGAGAGGCGTTTTGATATTATTAAAAGAAATTTAAATAAAAACCGGTTGGAGTTGAAACACCAACCGGCTAATTGACTAACCGATAAATTTAAAAAAAAATTAATGTGCTTCCAACCAGTTTGTTCCCACACCACAATCTGCAATTAATGGTACCTGAAGTTGAATTGCTTTTTCCATTTCCTCAACCACAACCTTTTTTACTACTTCAATTTCGGTAGTTGGAACGGTGAAGTTTAACTCATCGTGAACCTGCATAGTCATTTTGGTTTGCAGGTTTTCTTTCTCAAGCCTGTTTTGAATATGAACCATGGCAATCTTGATAATATCGGCAGCTGAACCCTGAATGGGTGCATTTATGGCATTACGTTCGGCATAACCACGCACGATGCTATTTTGAGAATTTATATCTGGCAAAAATCGTTTACGTCCAAAAATGGTTTCGACATAACCCATTTCTTTGGCCTTTTGAATAGCATTATCCATGTATTTCTTTACGTCCGGATAAGTGGCAAAATATCCTTCAATAAGTTCTTTGGCTTCAGCACGCGGAATATTCAATCGCTCAGCCAGTCCAAAAGTGGAAATGCCATAAATAATACCAAAGTTAGCGGTTTTGGCTTTGCGACGCATATCGGAAGTGACTTCGTCCAACGGTATTTTATAGATTTTGGCAGCTGTAGCTGTATGGATATCAAGTCCGCTGTTGAAAGCTTCGAGCATATTTTTATCGCCACTCAGGTGAGCCATGATACGTAGCTCGATTTGAGAATAGTCGGCACTTAAAAACAAACTACCGTCGTCGGGAATAAATGCTTTACGGATTTCTTTGCCCTGAGCATCGCGAATCGGGATGTTTTGCAGGTTTGGATTGGTAGAACTGAGTCGGCCGGTAGCTGCTACCGTTTGATTGTATGAAGTATGAACTTTGCCGGTTACCGGGCTGATCAGAAGAGGAAGCGCATCTATATAGGTACTAAGCAATTTTTTTAATCCACGGTAATCCAGAATTT
Organism: Paludibacter sp.; assembly: GCA_037132235.1. GTDB lineage: Bacteria > Bacteroidota > Bacteroidia > Bacteroidales > Paludibacteraceae > Paludibacter. Next base: position 65,713 of record JBAXPM010000002.1, on the reverse strand, counting down.
TACCGATAATCGGGTGTTTTGAGCGAATTTTCTCTAACACATCTTCTGCGGTAGAATACTGTCCTGTTTTGGTTTTCTTAGCTTTGTCATCAAGTTTTAGTCGGTCGAATAGAACTTCTCCAACCTGAGCCGGCGAAGAAACATTGAACTCAAATCCGGCAATTCCGTGAATTTCTTTTTCCAGATTAAGCATATCCTGAGTAAGAATTTCCGAACTTTGGCGCAAAGCTTCGCTATCGATGCGCACTCCGGTACGTTCCATAATGGCAAGCACTTTGAGCAATGGCATTTCTATTTCGTAAAACAGATTTTCCAATGCATTTTCTTTAAGTTCTTTTTCCAGAATCTGTTTGAGGCGAAATGTTATATCAGCATCTTCAGCAGCATAATTGCACAACAAATCTAAATCCACAAAACGAATATCGATTTGATTTTTGCCTTTTGCACCAACCAAATCTTCGTAATGTATGGTGCGATATTTCAGATAAATCTCAGCCAGATAATCCATTCCGTGTCGCAACTCAGGCTGAACCAGGTAATGAGCAATCATTGTATCAAAGAATTTTCCTTTCAGTTGAATGCCGTATTGTGCCAGCATAAGCAAGTCAAACTTAATGTTTTGACCAATCTTTTCAATGTGTTCGCTTTCGAAAATGATTTTAAATTCATGTAAAACTTCAGTAGCCTCAGTCTTATCAGCCGGAAGCGAAACGTAATAGGCTTCACCTTCCTTGAAACAAAACGACATCCCTACCAAATCGGATAAAAACATATCCAATCCGGTAGTTTCAGTATCGAAGCAAAATGACTTCTGCATAAAGAGTTTCGATACCAAATCAGCACGTTTCACTTTGGAGTCAACTAATATATAGTTATGTGGCGTATTTTGGATTGTTCGCAGGCCTGTGAAATTTTCGTCGATTTGCTGGATTGGCTGAACTACAGGTTTTGTGGTTTTTTGCACAGTTTCTTCCTCGGTTTCAGGTTCATCAAACAACGACATTTGCCCTGTTGGTGATTTTGGTTTGGCAAAAGTGATGGTTTGCAGCGGTTGGTCAGGAGGAAGCGACGTGAATGGATTTGTACCAATTTTAGAAGACATTGTTCGGAATTCCAATTCATCAAACAATGCTTTCAATTCGGGTTCATTGCGTGGTTCTAGTTCAAGACTTTTCTCGTCAAAATCCACCGGAACATCAATTTTAATCGTTGCCAGATACCTTGAGAAAATAATTTGCTCTTTATTCTCCTCGATTTTTGTTTTCAGAGCACCTTTCAATTCATCTGTTCGTTCAAGCAATGCATCAATACTACCAAATTCTTTCAGCAATTTAACTGCCGTTTTTTCTCCAACACCCGGGCATCCGGGAATATTATCGGACGAATCTCCCATCAAACCGAGCAGATCAATAACCTGTTCATGACTATCCAGTTCATATTTGGCTTTTACCTCATCGGGTCCCATTACTTCAAAACCACCGGTGTGTTTAGGGCGGTACATGAAAATATGGTCGGAAACCAATTGACCGTAATCTTTATCAGGTGTAAGCATAAATACCTCAAAACCGGCCAGTTCAGCTTTTTTAGCAATAGTTCCAATCACATCATCGGCCTCATAACCGGGAACTTCGAGTGCAGGGATATTATAGGCTTTTATCAGATTTTTAATAATAGGAACTGCTAAACGGATATCTTCAGGTGTTGCTTCGCGCTGGGCTTTATATTGCTCAAAAGCTTCATGACGGAAAGTTTTACCTTTTGGATCGAAAGCCACTGCAATATGTGTTGGTTTTTCGCGTTTCAAAACATCTTCGAGTGTATTTACGAACCCAAAAATGGCGGAAGTATTTAATCCTTTGGAGTTTATACGTGGATTTCGGATAAAAGCATAGTAAGCACGATAGATGATGGCATAAGCATCAATCAGAAAGAGTTTCTTCATTTAAGCACAAAATGAACAGTTAATAATATTTAAGAAACAGACCTATTAGCAAAACACTCAGCAAATAAAATTGTTTTGTGTGTAAAAGTAATTAAAAAAATTACAGAAAAAAAACTTCAATTGGCGGATAAATAGTAAAATTGTTTACTTTTGTAGCGACCTAAAAATTACAACAGACAAGATGAGTCTTATAGAAAATATCAAAAAACCTATTCAGGAAGAGATGCAAATGTTTGGAAAAACTTTTGCAGAATCATTGTATACCGACAACCCTTTGTTACTTAGTGTCAACGACTATGTGCTTCAGAAAAGCGGGAAGCAGCTCAGGCCCGTGTTGGCCATTTTGTCGGCTAAACTGTGCGGAAAAGTAAATCAGTCTACTATAGATGCAGCACTTTCATTAGAGCTTTTGCACACAGCAAGTTTGATTCATGACGATGTGGTGGACGATACGCTGGAACGCCGGGGCAAACCTTCAGTTAATGCCCGATGGTCCAATAAGATAGCCATTTTGTCCGGTGATTATATTTTATCAAAATCATTAGGTTGTGCTACGCGCACAGATAATCTTCCAATACTAAAAGCAATAGCACAGATTGGAATGCAGCTTTCTGATGGAGAGTTACTGCAGTTAGTTAATGCGCAATTTTCAGAAAAAACAGAATCCAATTATTTCACTATTATACGCAAGAAAACAGCACTTCTTTTTGCTACCTGTTCGGAGGTTGGTGGATTGTCGGTTGGTGCTGATGAAGAAACACTTCAGCATTTAAGGAACTTTGGTGAATATCTCGGAATTTGTTTCCAGATAAAAGATGATATTTTTGATTATCAGGCAGATATTCAGATTGGAAAACCCACCGGAAATGATATTCGTGATGGTAAAGTGACTTTACCATTGATATTTGCGGTTTTGAATCATTCAGGTCCGGAGAAAGAACAGGTTCTTAATTGGCTTTTGACTAAGGATTTTACTTCAGAAAATATTGAGAAAATTACTCAGTTTGCTATTCAAAATGGTGGTGTGGAATATGCTCTTAAACAAATGAATGTGTTTAAAAACAAAGCCATTGAAGAACTCAACGGCTTTGCTGACAGCGAAGTAAAAAAATCGCTAATTTTGTGTGCGGAATATGCTGCAAACAGAGAATATTGACCCCAAACCCCTAAAGGGGCTTTAAGAAATCAAAAGTACTTCACGTCTTTACCTTCAATTGAACTTAACAGGTTGTTTGCCAGGCGGCTTGCTCCGAAACGGAACAGGGTGTTGTTCATCCATTCACCCCCAAGAATCGATTTTACTAGCGTGTAATGTTTCACAGCATCATCTGTTGTCACAATTCCGCCGGCTGGTTTATAGCCAATTTTAATTCCGGTTTTTTCGTGCCATTCTTTAATTGCCTGACACATCACATAGGTAGCTTCTAATGTAGCTGCAACAGGGATTTTACCGGTCGAAGTTTTAATAAAATCAGTACCCGAGGCCATAGATAATACGGATGCTTTTTTGATATTTGAAGCTGAAATAAGTGCTCCGGATTCAATAATTACCTTTAGATGAGCTTCACGGCAAGCAGCTTTAATTTCAGAAAGCTCTTCAAGAACTTCTTCATAATTACCTCCCAGAAATTTACCGATTGAAATCACAACATCAATTTCGGAAGCGCCTTCCATGACTGCCATAGCCGTTTCAGCAACTTTAATTTCGATGAAGGTCTGTGAGGCTGGAAAACCCGCTGCTACTGACGCAATTCCGATTTTTTCTTTCAAATGTTTTTTAACTACAGGTACCATTGATGGATATACACAAATGGCAGCCACATTATCAAAATGCGGAAAAGCTGCTTTAAATCCATTTACTTTTTCAACCATTGAAATAATTTCCGCATCAGTATCTGTACCATTCAGCGAGGTTAAGTCAATCAGATTCAGACATTTTTTATAAACATCTTTATTGTCGTTTTTGGCATACTCAGCAGCCAGAATTTTGTCAATGTCCTGTTTCACTGCTTCGTCGCTTAGGGTGCAGTTGTACAATTTAAAAAGGTCGTCAATTTTACTCATGATTATTCAATTTCCAATTATTCAATTCTCAATTCCCAATTAGTAGGGAAATTTAAGATGTTAGTTTATCGTTTTCCAGATGGCGTGTTTTATCACGATCTGTTTTCTTTTGCATATTTTTTTCAAAAGCTTCGGTTAAGTCAACTCCGGTTTGGTTGGCTAAACAGATCAGCACCCAAAGGACATCGGCCATTTCGTCGGCAAGATTTACTTCTTTGTCTGATTTTTTGAATGATTGCTCACCGTAAGTCCTCGAAATAATTCGTGCCAACTCACCCACTTCTTCAGTCAGGATGGCCAAATTGGTCAATTCGCTAAAGTACCTGACACCGTAAGTTTTAATCCACTCGTCAACTTGTTTCTGAGCATCCTGCAATGTCATTTTTAATCTTCGTTTAGGCGGGCAATAATAGTTTCATTACCGGTTGTAGAATCACCTACCTGTACAAATATTTCGGTATCAAGTGGGAAAAATAAATCGACACGTGAACCGAATTTTATAAATCCGAGATGCTCGTTGAGGTGACATTTTTTTCCGGGATGCGCATAAGTAACAATTCTTCGCGCCAGGGCACCGGCAATCTGACGTACCAAGATCTGAGTTTTTCCATCAGATTCCAACACTACAGTAGACCGTTCATTTTCATGACTAGATTTTGGCAGAAAAGCAGCCATATGACGTCCGCTATGATGAACAGATTTTATAACAGTACCTTTTATCGGATACCAGTTTGCATGGACATTGAATACCGACATGAAAATAGAAACCTGAATGCGGCGGTCGCCAAAATATTCCAGCTCGTCGGTCTGTTCAACTACAACAATAGTTCCATCGGCAGGTGCTACAACCAAACTATTATCATCGATATATACTTTTCGAGGTGGATTGCGGAAAAAATAAGCAAAGAAGAACAGTAATAGAGCAGAAATTACAATGTTTATAACCGGTATCAGTCCGAATGGGAAATGAGTGTAAATATACAAATTCAGAAAAAGGAGAATTAATGCCAGTGAAGCAAGAATAAATCGGCCTTCTTTGTGGATTCTGACGTAGCGCATGCGTTATTCTATTGTTATTTGGTGTAAAAATATGAAACAAAAGTAAAGAAAAAGTATCACCGATGCAAGTGTGTGACATAAACTTTTCTAATCCGGCAGAATTGATTAATTTTGTAGCTTATTTCTCTAAAGTTTAAACTAACTGAAAACCCAATGGATTTATCTCTTCTTACCGCAATTTCTCCAGTAGATGGTCGTTACCGTTCCAAAACTCAGGCTTATTCTGCTTTTTTCTCAGAATACGCTTTGATTCGCTACCGGGTTTTGGTTGAAATTGAATATTTTATAGCACTTTGCGAAATTCCCCTGACGCAACTGGAACAGGTTCCTACTTCGGTTTATCCAAAACTGAGGGAGATTTATAAAAACTTCAATGAGGCAGATGCACAGAAGATTAAGGAAATAGAAGGAGTCACAAACCATGACGTGAAAGCGGTTGAGTATTTTATTAAAGAAAAATTTGATGAGCTTGGTTTACAGGCGTTCAAAGAATTCATTCATTTTGGATTGACCTCGCAGGACATTAACAATACGGCAGTGCCACTATCGTTAAAAGATGCTTTGCAGAAAGTATATTATCCCGAAATGGATGAAATTATTAAAACACTTTCACGCATGGTAGAAGAGTGGCGCGATGTATCGATGTTGGCTAAAACACACGGTCAACCGGCATCGCCAACAAGACTTGGTAAAGAAATGATGGTTTTTATGAGTAGAATCTCGAAACAATTCGAAGTTTTACAACACATACCTAATTGTGGAAAATTTGGAGGTGCAACCGGTAATTTTAACGCACATACAGTGGCTTATCCTGCTATCGATTGGAAAGTTTTCAGTAATAAATTTTTATATGAGAAATTAGGTTTAAGCCGCGAACAATGGACCACTCAAATATCGAATTATGATGCATTGGCTGCACAGTTTGATGCCATGAAACGCATAAATACTATTCTGATAGACTTTTGCCGCGATATATGGACCTATGTTTCGATGGAGTATTTCAAACAGCGGATTAAAGCCGGTGAGGTCGGTTCTTCGGCAATGCCGCACAAAGTGAACCCGATAGATTTCGAAAATGCCGAAGGGAATTTGACTACTGCCAATGCCATGTTCGAGTTTCTGGCTGGTAAACTTCCGATATCCCGTTTACAGCGCGATCTGACAGATAGTACCGTGCTTCGTAATATTGGTGTGCCTTTTGCTCATACACTTATTGCAACTCAAAGTATACTTAAAGGACTTGGTAAGTTATTGCTTAACGAAACTGCAATTTACCGCGATTTGGATAATTCGTGGGCAGTGGTGGCTGAAGGAATTCAGACTATTTTACGTCGTGAAGGATATCCTGAACCATACGAAGCTTTGAAAGCACTCACTCGTACCAACGAAGGAATTACAGCAAAATCCATTCGCGACTTTATTGAAACACTGGATGTTAATCAGTCTGTAAAAGAAGAACTTAAACGCATTACACCACGCAATTATACGGGAGTTTAAATCAGCAGTAAGCGGTAAAAAGTAAGCAGTAAAAAAATCAAACACGAAACATAGAATCATGTTCAAATTTATAACGTTATTAAAGCGGTTTGCTCCGCCATACAAGAAATATGTTTTTCTGAGTTTGTTGTTCAATCTGCTTTCAACAATTTTTAGTCTTTTTTCGTTTGCAGCTGTAATTCCGGTTTTGCAGATTTTGTTCGGAATTGAAAAGGCAAGCAAAGTATATATTTCCTGGAACTCGAATCAAAGCTGGAAGGAAATAGGTACTGCTCTTAAAAATAATGTCTTCTTTTGGATTGATCATACTTTTCAATCAGTAGGTGCTAATAACGCGCTGTTACTTGTAGGATTATTTCTGATTCTGATGACCGGTCTGAAAGTGGGTATGGCTTATATGGGTTCTCACTTTATGATTCCAATCCGTACCGGGGTGCTTCGTGACTTGCGTAATCAGCTTTATCATAAAATCATAAACCTTCCCATAGGATTTTTTACTGAGGAACGTAAAGGTGATATAATTTCACGAATGACATCCGATGTAGGCGAGGTTGAAGCTTCTATCATGAGTTCGCTCGACATGATTTTCAAAAACCCGATAATGATTCTGATTTATCTGGGCGTGATGTTCAGCATGAGTTGGCAACTTACAGTTTTTGTGCTTTGTTTGCTGCCTTTCAGCGGTTGGTTGATTGGGAAAATTGGTAAATCACTGAAAAAAAGTTCGGCTCTCGGTCAGCAACTTAACGGAGAAATGCTCTCGCAGGTGGAAGAAACGCTCGGTGGTCTGCGTGTGGTAAAAGCTTTTAATGCCGAACATAAACTGGAAGCCCGTTTTTCAATTCTGAATGAAAAGATTCGCAAAACATTAAACAAACTGAATCGCCGCTATAACTTAGCTCATCCGGTAAGTGAATTTATTGGTACAGTGGTGATTGCTGTTTTGCTTTGGTTTGGCGGAGTGTTGATTCTTACAAACAGAAGTTCCATCGGAGCGCCGGAATTTGTTTATTTTATCATTATTTTCTACAGCATAATTGCTCCTGCAAAAGATCTTTCACGTGCATCATACAGCATTCAGCGTGGTTTGGCTTCGCTGGAACGTGTTGATAAAATTCTGATGACTGAAAACGTAATTAAAGAACCGAAACATCCACAGGAAATTAAAAACTTCGCTGACAAGATTGAATTTAAAAACCTGAGTTTTAAATACCAAACGGATTGGGTTTTGAAAGACATTAATCTTGTTGTTCCAAAAGGCCAAACTGTTGCATTGGTTGGTCAGTCTGGTTCTGGAAAATCGACGTTGGTGGATTTATTACCCCGTTATTACGACCCCTTGAAAGGTGAAGTAATGATTGATGGCGTCAATATCAAGAAATATACCCGTCATGACCTTCGGTCGCTGATGGGCAATGTGAATCAGGAAGCTATATTGTTCAACGATACTTTTTATAATAATATCGCTTTTGGGGTTGAAAGTGCCACCCTGGAACAGGTAGTCGAAGCAGCTAAAATTGCCAATGCGCATGATTTTATAATGGCTACCGAAAATGGTTACGAAACCAACATAGGCGACCGTGGCAGCAAACTTTCAGGCGGTCAACGTCAGCGAGTGAGCATTGCCCGTGCCATTCTGAAAAATCCACCGATATTAATTCTGGACGAAGCAACCTCAGCACTTGATACCGAATCCGAAAAAATGGTTCAGGAAGCACTCGAAAACCTGATGCGTAACCGTACAACTCTTGTGGTTGCTCACCGACTCTCCACTATCAAACGTGCCGATGAAATTTGCGTACTTCACGAAGGTCAGATTGTGGAACGTGGCAAACACGATGATTTGATTGCGCTGGATGGTTATTATAAACGCTTGTGCGATATGCAGTCGTTCTAAAATGAAATATATGGAATATTAAAAAAATAAGCCTGATCAAAACTGATCAGGCTCATTTCTCTTGAATATCTATCTTAGAATTACATTTCCCACTGTTCGAGGCTGTCTATAAGCTCATCGAAGGTTTTAATTTTTGATTTAGCCTGTACTTCAGCAATTTGTGATTCTACCTCAGCATCATAGGATTCCTCAGTCACATCGCGGATGACTCCCAGTGCTATTGGCATTTCGGGACCTTCCATCAAGGCCAGTTTCATGTGAAGTGTTGTATCTTCACAGGTGGCATCGTGAATCAAAATATCATTTTCAGTAATACCATTTTCGCCGATGGTTACAATTTTCAGATTTAATCCATCAAGAACAAGTCCTTTATTATTGTCTTTCCCGAAAATCATTCGTTTACCATGTTCTAAAGCAATGGTTCTGTCAGCACGGAATTCTTTTTCGGCTAACCATCCATGAGCTCCATCATTGAAAATAACACAGTTAACCAAACATTCAACGATCGAAGTTCCTTTGTGTTTTGCTGCAGCCATTAAAGTCATTTGAGCCGTTTTCAAATCAACATCAAGTAATCTGCCGAAGAATGTACCACGTGATCCCATTGTCAGCTCTGCAGGACGGAAAGGACGTTCAACCGTACCAAAAGGAGAGGATTTTGTCACAAATCCTTTTTTGGTAGTCGGTGAATACTGACCTTTTGTCAAACCATAAATCTGATTATTGAAAAGTAACACGTTTATATCAATATTTCGGCGGATACTGTGAATGAAATGATTTCCACCAATAGCCATACAATCACCATCACCGGTAATTTGCCAAACTGTAAGCTTGGGGTTAGCTACTTTTACACCGGTAGCAATGGCTGCACCACGTCCGTGAATAGTGTGAAAACCGTAACTGCTTGTATAATAGGGCAAACGGGATGAACATCCAATTCCTGATATAACTGCAGTGTTGTGAGGAGCGACACCTAAATCGGCCATTACTTTCTGTAGTGAACTAAGCACAGCGTAGTCACCGCACCCGGGACACCAGCGTACGTACTGATCGCTTTTAAAGTCTTTGGCTGTATATTGAATTTTTACTGATTCGGTAGTTTCCATATATTTGTAGTAAACCAAGATAATTATTATAATAAAGTCATTAAATGTTCTTCCAGTTCAGTGGCTGTAAAAGGTTGTCCCTGAACTTTGTTGTACTGTAGAAATTCAACTCCCGGAACTTTCGAGCGAAGGAATGTTGCAAATTGACCACTGTTGAGTTCGCAAACCACCACTTTTTTATAGCGTTGAATAAGTTCAACCGTATTTTTAGGTAGCGGATTGATATAATTGAAATTAGCCAATGCAACTTTTTTTCCCTTTTTATTCAGCAAACCGACAGCACTCATCAGGTGTCCGTGTGTTCCACCCCACCCAATTACCAATAATTCAGCATTTTTATTGCCTTCTATTTTTAGTTCGGGTATAACATTGCTGATATAATTTACTTTTGCCTCCCGTGTATCTACCATTTTCTGGTGATTTTCCGGATCTGTTGAAATCGAGCCGGTATAAAAATCTTTTTCCAAACCACCATTGCGATGAGCAAAGCCTTCAACACCAGGGATACTCCAATAACGTGCATTGGTTTTTTCGTCCCGACTGGTAACTTTGTAGTTTTCCATGTTGGGTTTTACAAAGTTCGGTTTTATTTCAGGTAATTCAGCCAATTTAGGCAATTTCCAAAGTGAAGTACCGTTCCCGATAAATGCATCTGTCAGAAGTATAACAGGTGTCATGTGTTCCAGAGCTATTTTACTAGCCATAAATGCATAATGGAAACAGTCATCGGGTGTGCTGGCCGCCATAACTACAGCAGGGCTTTCACCGTTGCGTCCGTAAAGTGCCTGAAGCAAATCGGTTTGTTCTGTTTTAGTAGGTAATCCGGTAGATGGACCTCCACGCATAACATCAATTACCACCAGTGGAAGTTCTGCCATAACAGCAAGTCCGATTGCTTCCGATTTTAAAGCTAAACCCGGACCAGAAGTATTTGTTGCAGCAAGATTTCCGGCAAATGAAGCTCCAATCGCTGATGTAATACCGGCAATTTCGTCTTCGGCCTGAACAACCTTTACACCCATATCTTTACGATTGGCAAGTTCTTGCATTATGTCTGTAGCAGGAGTGATAGGATAACTTCCTAAAAACAATTCAAGACCGGCTTTTTTTGCAGCTGCAATCAATCCCCATGCAGTGGCTTTATTGCCATTTATGCTGGTATATTTTCCCTTTGGCGTTTCGTGAGATTTTTCAACAAAGTAGGTTGAAACGGTGAGATGAAGATTATTTCCAAAATTGTAACCATCTGTAAGAACCTTCACATTTGCTTCGAGAATTGTAGGCTTTTTACTGAATTTAGTTTGTAGAAAATGTATGGCCTGTTCAATTGGTCGATTGAATAACCAACAAATTAAACCAAGGGCAAACATGTTTTTACTTCGTAAGACTGTTTTATTGTCGAAACCAAAACCTTCCAGACTGCTTTGTGTAAGCGTTGACAGCGGTGCTGGGATAAGTTGTATAGTATCAGAAATATTTAATTCTTCGAATGGATTTTCGGTTTTAAAACCGGCCTTTTCAAAACCGGACTTATCAAAAGTATCAGCATCAAAAATGATAACACCACCTTTTTTTATGAACTTAGCATTTACTTTCAAAGCAGCCGGATTCATAACCACTAACACATCGGGATCATCACCGGGCGTATAAACCTTGCTCGAACCTAAGTGTACCTGAAAACCTGAAACGCCACCTAATGTTCCTTGAGGTGCGCGAATTTCGGAAGGAAAATCGGGGAAAGTGGAAATTTCATTTCCTAAAATAGCCGAAAGATTGGAAAATAGCGTACCTGTCAACTGCATTCCGTCGCCTGAATCGCCGGAAAAACGAACTACCACATTTTCCAGTTCGGTTTTTGTAACCTTATCCATTTTATCTAAAAATATTGAATTTTGTAATGTTCAGATGGCAAAAATAAAAAATTTAATCGCAATCACAGAAGACATTAACCTAAAAATGCACAAAACACGAATTTGTGTGCATTTTTGTGATTTTTATGTATGTCTATACCATTTTTATTTATGCTTTTAATTATCAAATCAGAATTCTGCATTGTTCGGTGTGCGTGGGAAAGGAATTACATCGCGTATGTTCGACATTCCTGTAACAAACAGCAATAGGCGTTCAAAACCCAGTCCAAAACCGGCATGAGGTGCTGTTCCATATTTACGTGTTTCGAGATACCACCAGATATCTTTTGTTGGAACTCCCATTTCATCAGCACGTCTTTGAAGTTTTTCAAAATCCTCTTCACGTTGTGAACCACCGATAATTTCACCAATTTTCGGGAATAAAACGTCCATAGCTCGAACAGTTTTTCCATCATCGTTCTGTTTCATGTAGAACGATTTGATTTCCTTCGGATAATCAGTCAGTATAACAGGTTTTTTGAAGTGTTGTTCAACCAGATAGCGTTCATGTTCCGATTGAAGATCAGTTCCCCAACCTACAGGGAACTCAAATTTATGTCCTTTAGCCACAGCAGCTTCAAGAATTTCGATGCCTTCAGTATATGTGAGGCGTTTGAAATCGTTATTTACCACAAAATTCAATCGCTCGTACAATTCTTTGTCGTACATATTATTGAGAAAATCCAGATCGTCTTTGCAATTATCCAGTGCCCATTTCACGCAATACTGAATGAAATCCTGTGCCAGTTGCATATTTTCTTCAATTTCGTTAAAGGCAACTTCCGGTTCAATCATCCAGAATTCCGAAAGGTGACGCGGTGTATTTGAGTTTTCAGCACGGAAAGTTGGACCGAAAGTATATATTTTCCCCATCGACATGGCAGCAAGCTCCCCCTCAAGCTGACCTGAAACAGTCAGACTGGCCTGTTTGCCAAAAAAATCATTGCTGTAATCAATGGAACCGTTTTCATCTTTCTTTAAATCGTACAAATTCAGAGTTGTAACCTGGAACATCTGTCCGGCACCTTCACAATCGGATGCAGTGATAATTGGTGTATGGAAATAGAAGAATCCACGTTCGTGGAAGAAGCGGTGAATTGCCATTGCCATGTGGTGTCGAATGCGAAATACAGCTCCGAAAGTGTTTGTGCGGGGACGCAGGTGAGCAATTTCACGGAGAAACTCCATGGTGTGTCCTTTTTTCTGAAGCGGATAGGATTCCGAATCAGCAACACCATAAATTTCAATTTGTTCTGCCTGAATTTCCACTGATTGACCTTGTCCGAGTGACTCCACAAGTTTACCTGTAACACTTATACAAGCTCCGGTAGTAATGGGTTTTAAATACTCATCACCGAATTTCTCATTGTCGGCAACAACCTGAATATTATGAATGGTTGAACCATCATTCAACGCGATAAAACTTACATTTTTATTTCCACGTCGAGTTCTTACCCAACCTTTTATGTTCACATCTGCACCAAAATCACTTCGTTTGAGTGCTTCTACAATTATTGTTCTTTCCATACCTTCTGATAAAAAATATTTTTTTCATTTTAAGACGACAAAAGTACAAAATTTCAACGAGAAATTTAGTATCTATTATAAACAAAAAGCACCTGTTTCAACGAAACAAGTGCTTTATTCACAAATCAATACCTCTTTTATTTTTTTTGCGGTTTGTTCATAGAACCCGTTATACTCATAGCACAACGGAAACCGATGTCATTAGTCGATTTATCCTGATCCAAATAACGACGTGCAGAAGGATTCAGCCAATATGCTCGGTCTTTCCACGAACCACCTTTATAAACGCGAGTTTTGTCGGTAATTCTAGGTCTCAAAATATCTGATGGATCATTTTTTAGATTATTTCTCAGGTTTGCAAAACCTGTTGAATCGTTAATAAGAAAATCAATTTGAGAAGAAGGGTCACCATCTTTGAAACTACGAACATCATCACCTTTTGTAACTTCACAAGCTATACGCCCAAGTGAATCAACTTTATATGACTTATTACCAAGCGAATCAATAGCTGCAACTACCGGAGTTAAATAGATATTTCCCCTGAATGAATTGTATTCAGCAATATCTGTGTATGATGTTGCACGGTAAACATCAAGCACCCACTCATTTACGTTACCAGCCATGTTATATAATCCAAAATCATTCGGAAAAAACGAATTAACAGGCGATGTAATGCCGGTCGAACCCATTATATCTCCACGTCCTTTGATGAAATTAGCCATCATACGTCCCTGGTTTTTACGGGAAGGATTTCGAAGCTGGTTACCATTCCAGGGATAAATTTTGCCTTCCGGAATCATTCCGTTATTATCAGGTATTAGAGCGTAAGCTGCATATTCCCATTCAGCTTCGGTAGGAAGTCTGAAGTTTGAAAAAAGAATTCCATCAGACATATCTACTTTACGTGGGTGGCCGTACAAATCTTTTTTCTGATTTTTCCCGCTTGTTGGCTGATAATTAGCCTGAATAAGGTACTTCTGAGTATTAAACACAAAACTGTTCGCGATTGTGTCAAGACTATTCATTTGATCTAACTTAGAATAATCAGGTGGGACTATTACTCCTGATTGTATTAATGCTAATTCATTTGCACGATCTGTACGCCACTGACAAAAGTCCATAGCTTGTTCCCATGTAATACCAACTACAGGATATTCATTGTAGGAAGGATGTGTGAAATAATTTTCGAGCTGAGGTTCATTGTAAGCCAAATCTTCTCTCCAAACTTTTACATTGGGTAATGCTTTCAGAACCAACTTTGGAGCAGTTTTTCCAAAAACCACCCTCATCCAGTTTACATATTCATTCCAGTCTTTATTTCTTATTTCCCATTCATCCATGTAAAATGAACTAACAGAAATCTTACGTGGAGAATTGTTACGCGGGGCATTGGTGATGTATTCGCCTTTCTCACCAATAGTGAAAGAACCTCCTTCGATTGCAACCATACCTGGTGGAACCCGGGTAAAATAATTCTTTTTAACCGTGTAGCCGGCACCGTCTTTATCGTTATACTTCCAACCGGTTATACGAGAATATCCTTCATCTGAGCTGCTAGCACAGCCTAACAAGGTCATTGACAGAGCTAATGTAGCTAATTTAGTTATGGCTTTCAATTTCATGTGATTATTTTTTTTGTTTTTTATTAAAGACATATGAAACTCGCATAATCATAAACTTTGGTTTAAACCTCTGTTTTAATGCTCGTTTCATATTAAAGTATAATATTTAAAAAATATAAAATGTATCAAAAACAACTTTGCAAAAATAGTGTTTTTTTCCTTTTAATTAGTCAAACAAGATATATTTTTTTGATGTTTTGAAAGAAATAATAGCAGATATATAACTGAATTATTCTCAAAAACGTATAGTTTCAGATAATTTTTTCAATATTTTCTAAAACTTAAAGGTCAGTCGTTATAATTTCTTACTTTTGCAAAACACAATTTTAAAGCTATTTGTTCGGATTCTTTCAAAGCTATGATTTTAAAACCGTTACAGTTAAAGTTAAATAATGAATTGGTGGATTTGTCTGTTCCATTAGTAATGGGAATTGTAAATGTCACAACAGATTCATTTTACAAAGATAATCGGTTTTTTTCAGAAAAATCAATTTTAAGTGCTGTTGAATTGATGATTTCAGAAGGGGTTGATATTCTGGATATTGGCGGATATTCTACCCGTCCAAATGCTGAAAACATCACACAAGATGAAGAAATCAGAAGGGTTTCTTTTGCAATAGAGTTAATTCTGAAGAAATTCCCAACCGCAGTCATTTCTGTAGATACTTTTCGATCATCTGTTGTAAGGCAGGTTGTGAAAAACTTTCAGGTTGCAATGATAAATGATATTGGTGGTGGTACTTTAGATGATTTAATGTTCGAAACTATTGCAGATTTGGATGTTGCTTATGTCCTAATGCATATCAGAGGTAATCCTCAAACTATGCAATACAATACTAAATATGAAAATTTAGTATCTGAAATATTGATTTATTTTCAAAAGAAACTGACTCAGTTGCGATTGTTGGGGGTGAAAGATATTGTTATTGATCCTGGTTTTGGTTTTTCTAAGACACTGGATCAAAATTATGAATTACTAAGTAAAATTCATGTTTTCAATGAATTAAATGTGCCGATTTTAGCAGGAATATCACGGAAGTCAATGCTTTATAATTTGCTTGGAATTGACGCTGTTGGAGCTTTAAATGCAACTACTTCAGCAAATATGTTGGCTTTATTAGGAGGTGCTTCGATACTTAGAGTTCATGATGTAAAGGAGGCGAAACAGGCAATTACCATTTATACTAAATACAGAGAAAATCAATTAAATTAAAATTGAATATGGGATTTCATGTTGGATTTAAAGATATTGTAGACATTTTTCTGGTTGCAATTTTATTGTACCAGTCATTTCAATTGCTTAAACGTACAGGTGCAGTCAATGTTTTTGTTGGGATACTTTCATTCATAATATTCTGGTTGTTGGTATCTTATGTTTTTAAGATGGAATTGTTGGGTGGAATATTTAACAGGGTAATAAGTGTCGGAACTTTTGCGTTAATAGTACTTTTTCAGGATGAGATAAGACGATTCTTCTCCAGTATCGGTTCTCGTCAAAGAGGAAGTGTTTTCTACATTCTTAAGAGATCATTAAGTAGCGTTTCAAATGAAAAGGAAAAATTGGATTTTGATTTAGTTCAGGTAGTACTGGCTTGTCGTAATCTTTCAAAGAATTCAACCGGTGCTCTTATTATATTGACTAAAAACAATAATCTTGATTTTTATTCTCATTCAGGTGAGCAGATTAATGCAAACATTAACTCACGCTTAATAGAAAGTATATTTTATAAAAACAGCCCTTTACACGATGGTGCATTAATAATTTCAAAAAGGAAACTCGTAGCCGCGGCTTGTATATTACCGGTTTCCAGAAATCAATCGATTCCAAGACGAATGGGTCTTCGTCATAGAGCAGCACTGGGTATAACCGAGAATTCCGATGCGATTGCAATAGTTGTTTCGGAGGAAACAGGACATATCTCTTATGCTCATAACGGTCAACTTACAGTGAATATAAAGCCGGAGCAACTTGAGCACTTCTTATCTGACGAAATAGTTTGATTTTTATTTTTGCGAACTATAAAACAACCATTTACGAATCAAAAATGAGTCAATCTCTTAAACAGGAACACTCTATTTGAATATGTAATTCAACAAATAAAGAACACAAAAGATTTAAGAAAAAATAAAGCGGCTGTCAGTTTTTAACTGACAGCCGCTTTTTGAAATATTAATCTTATTATAAAATTACTTTGCCCAAACGGTTGCCCACTCTGACTAAAAGAACACCGTTTAATGAAGAACCTGAGATTGAATTTAGACCTTCGTTTGATACTGAATGTATTACTCTCTGACCTGTTGCATTATAAATATTGACAATTTCACCAGCTTTGGCTTCAAACTTAATGTTTTTATTTTCAACAAATATATTCAGGTTATTTTGAACATTATTAACTCCTGAAATAACTGCATTTCCATTTAAGCTGCGTGAAACATTCATTGCCCCGGTACTAGCCATAGTCAGGGTTGCTGTGTGAGAACCTGCTAAAATTGGCGAATAAGTTATAGTTACAGCTGTAACCGGGACGTTTCCACCAGTCTGTGTAACAGTGTATTGTGATAATGCAAATAATCCTGCATTAGGACCTGATATGGCCATGCCCAAATCAGTAGAAAGATTCACTGCACTTACATTGATTGTTTGACTCACTGAACTTCCTGTATTTGAGATTAAAGCAAGATCTGTAACATCAGTTAATGCAAGAGTTGGTGTAGCTGTAACATTTAATGTATAAGTTGCAGAGTTTCCACAATAAGGAGTTACAGCAGCTTGAGATGCAGTAATTGTCGCTGATCCTGTTCCTGCTATAGTTACTTCACCCGAATTTGGGTTAACAGATGCTATATTGGTTGCAGAGCTTGCATAAGTTATTGCCCCTGAACTTAATGACGAAGGAGCTTGTGTAAAATTTGCATCTCCAACAGCTTTTGTTACAGTAGGGTTTGCGAATGCTATATTTGATGCCGTGCATGAAGTATATGTAACCTCAATAGCTGTAATTCTTAGTTGGGTGTTCGTAGTATTTCCATTACGTATTTTCAAGCTTTTTGATGCAGCAATACCTGAAATTGTATAGGTTGTGTTTGCAAGAGTTGCAGTCGCATCTGCACCTCCATCGACATTATATTTCATGGTTGGTAAATAGGCTGTAACCCCTGTAATTTTGATATCCGAAATTACAGCGCCATTTGCAGGTGTTAATGTTATTGAACAGCCATCGCCGGAAGTTGCATAATACAATCTTAGGTTAACACTAAAAGCCGGTACGTTCGCCGAACTGTTTTTTTCAGTTGTGAAAGAGATGTTACTGTCAATCGAACCGCTAGTTGCTGAAAATGTGTGAGTTACTATTGTTGCTGACGCGTTTAAACTTCCTGCCACAATCACTATGGCAACAAGCAAAATCTTAAAAAGCATTGTTTTTCTCATGTCGAAAAAATGTTAAATAAATAATTAGATCGTTATATAATAGATTGAACTCCCTTAAATAATTAAATTTTTATTGATATCAAATCTGAAATACTAACAACAAAGATAGTATAAAAATTCAAAAAAACTGACATTTGTTGTGGATGTCAACATGAATTGACAATTAATTAGTAATCTTTAAGTTTGTGATTGGAATATTAAAAAAGTAACCGTTATTCATCTAAAACCTTTATCAATGGGTATGGGTAAGATTCTGATATAGTCCTAATAACACAATCTATAGACTTTTTAACTTCACTATTTAGCCTTTTTTACAAACCTGATTTTAATATGAAGTCTGTTTTATTAATCGTTTTAGTTATCAGGGTCTAAAAAAATGAATTTAAATTGATTGTATTAATGAATTTAGTATTATTTTTGCACTCCGTTTCGGTTTGAATTTGAAATCTAACTTGATTAGATTGATAATTAAATACCATTCTAACTAACTTGGATTTAAATTAATTAGCAACTCTACAACCATTTAGTATTAAAAATATGAAAAACAAATATATTGATTTAATAGAACAGAGTTTTGAATTTCCCAATGATGAATTCAATGTTGTTGAGAATGAACTCGAATGGTGTGGCATTCCTTTAATGGATATTATTAAGCAATATGGAACTCCGCTACGAATCTCTTATCTTCCTAAAATAGCCGAAAACATTCAGAAAGCGCGTAGAATGTTTAATGTGGCGATGGCTAAAGTTGATTACGAAGGAGATTACAATTATTGCTATTGTACTAAGAGTTCACACTTTTCCTTTGTACTGGAAGAGGTATTAAAGCACAGTGTGCATATTGAAACCTCATCAGCATTTGATATTAATATATTGGAATCACTCCACGAACAAGGATTGATTAAACCGGAAACTTTTGTTGTATGTAATGGATTTAAACGGCCTCAATATGTTGAAAATATTCAAAACTTAATGCGTCTCGGGTTTTCAAACGTCATACCTATATTAGACAATAAATTCGAACTTGACTTATTTCTAAAAGATTTTGATATCAAATTTAATGTTGGTATACGAATTGCAGCTGAAGAAGAACCGAAGTTTGACTTCTATACATCCCGCTTAGGTGTTCGCTACAATGATATCATACCTTATTATATGAAGCACATTGCAAACAATCCACAAGTTGAATTGAAGATGCTTCATTTTTTTATAAATACAGGTGTAAAGGATACAGCGTATTACTGGAATGAGTTGAACAAGGCAGTAAACTTATATTGTGAGCTTAAAAAGAAATGTCCAACGCTTGATAGTTTGAATATTGGCGGTGGTTTTCCGATTCAAACTCACCTGGATATGGTTTACGATTACGAGTATATAGCCGAAGAGATTGTTGCACAAATTAAAACGATTTGTACGCAAAATGGCGTGCCTGAACCACACATATTTACTGAATTCGGATCTTATACTGTAGGTGAAAGTGGCGCAATGTTATATTCCATTGTAAACCAAAAGAAACAAAATGATCGTGAGTTGTGGAATATGATTGATAGTTCATTTATGACAACTTTGCCTGACACCTGGGCTATTAACCAACGGTATGTGTTTTTGGCCATAAACAATTGGAATTCGGAATATGAGCGGGTGAATTTAGGCGGTTTAACCTGCGATAGTGAGGACTTTTACAATGCTGAAGTTCATTCAAATGCCGTGTTTTTGCCCAAAATGCATGAAGATCGCGAGCAATACATCGGATTTTTCCATACCGGAGCTTATCAGGAATCACTTAGCGGATTTGGCGGCATTCAGCATTGTCTGATTCCTGCACCAAAATTAGTTATTATTGATAAAGACGAAGATGGAGAGTACTTTACCAAATTATTCGCTAAAGAACAAAGTTATAAATCAATGCTGAAGATTCTTGGATATTAACAACCAACTATCTCAATGTGAATTGAAAGTGTCCTGAATATTATTTCAGGACACTTTTTTTATTGCATTAATTCCTTCTTTCAGCGAAGCAATTTTACTTTCTGCATCGGCTTTTTTCTTACGTTCGGCTTCTACCACTTCCAGTTTAGCGTTTGCCACAAAGCGTTCGTTGCCGAGTTTTTTCATAACCGAATCAATGAATCCTTCGAAGTAGTTGATTTCAGCTTCCATCTTGGCAATTTCTTCTTCAGCATTAACCAAACTTCCCATCGGAATGGAAAATTCGGTTGTTCCAACAAGGAACGAAATTGAACCTGCTGCTTTTTCGGCTACGTTTTCAATTGTTTCCAAATTGCCAAGTTTAGCAATTACTGCTTTCAAAAGAGTGAGACTGTCACTTTCAGTGACGGCCTCACTTGCAATCACTTGCAAGTTCAGACTTTCTTTGTTTGGAATGTTTTTCTGCAAACGGACGGTACGGATTCCAGCAATAATTTCCTTTGCATATTGAAACTCGATAATCAGTTTTTCGTCAACCTCGGTTGCTTTTGGTTGTAATGACACCATGATACTTTCGCCGTCTTTGCGGTCTTCCAGCGCTTGCCAAAGTTCCTCGGTGATAAATGGCATAAACGGATGCAGCACCTTCAACAACGAGTCAAAGAACCCAAGTGTGGCTTCGTATGTTGCACGGTCAATTGGTTTTTGGTAAGCCGGTTTAGCCATTTCCAGGTACCAAGCTGAGAACTCGTCCCAGAACAGTTTATAAACAGCCATCAAAGCTTCTGATAAACGATATTTCGAGAATAAATCATCAATTTCAAGCAATGTTTTGTTCAATTGTGCTTCGAACCATTTCACAGCCATGCGTGCCGATTCCGGTTGCTCAATATCGGCCACTTCCCAACCTTTTACCAGACGGAAAGCATTCCATATTTTGTTGTTGAAGTTACGACCTTGCTCACAAAGACTGTCATCATACGGCAAATCGTTACCGGCAGGCGAAGTCAGCAACATGCCAAGTCGCACGGCATCAGCTCCAAAATGCGCAATCAAATCCAGCGGATCGGGCGAGTTGCCCAGCGATTTCGACATTTTACGACCCAATTTATCACGAACGATACCGGTCAGATATACATTTTTGAACGGCATTTCGCCTTTATATTCGTATCCGGCAATAATCATGCGTGCTACCCAGAAAAACAAAATTTCAGGAGCAGTTACCAAATCATTGGTTGGATAGTAGTATTTTATTTCCTCATTTTCAGGATTGTTAATGCCATCAAAAACTGAGATAGGCCACAACCACGACGAGAACCAGGTATCCAGACAATCTTCGTCCTGACACAGGTCATCGATAGATAGTGGATAGTTGACAATGGCCAACGCTTTTTGGTAAGCTTCTTCTTTTGATAAAGCCACTATGAAACCACCCTGAGGCAGAAAATAGGCTGGAATGCGGTGTCCCCACCAAAGTTGACGCGAAATACACCAGTCTTTCACGTTTTCCATCCAGTGACGATAGGTATTTTTAAATTTGGCCGGATAAAGCTGAATATCGTCGCTCATTACAGCTTCCAAGGCTGGTTTTGCCAATTGCTCCATTTTCAGGAACCATTGCATCGACAGTTTTGGTTCAATAACAGCGTCGGTTCGTTCCGAGAATCCAACTTTATTAGTATATGGTTCTGTTTTTTCAAGTAATCCGGCTTCTTCCAGGTCTTTTTCTATTTGTATACGAACATCGAAACGATCCAGTCCTGCATATTGCGCACCATTTTCATTCAATGTACCATTGTCATTGAAAATATCGATTGAAGGCAAATTATATTTCTCGCCCAACATATAATCGTTCACATCGTGCGCCGGAGTTACTTTCAGGCAACCTGTTCCGAATTCAACATCCACATAATCATCTTCAATTACCGGAATTACGTGGTTAATCAACGGCACAATTACCTTTTTACCTTTTAAATGTGCATTTTTCGGGTCATTCGGGTTGATACACATTGCCGTATCGCCCATAATGGTTTCCGGACGGGTAGTTGCAACAACAGCATACCCATCTTCGCCTTCAATTTTATAACGCAGGTAAAAAAGTTTGCCTTGTTGTTCTTTGAAAATAACTTCTTCGTCCGAAAGAGCTGTCAACGCTTTTGGATCCCAGTTTACCATGCGTACACCGCGGTAAATCAGACCTTTTTCATACAAATCAGCGAAAACTTTCAATACACTTTCGGAGCGTGGCTCGTCCATGGTGAAAGCTGTACGATCCCAGTCGCATGAAGCGCCCAGTTTTTTCAACTGTTCCAGAATAATTCCACCATGTTTGTGCGTCCAGTCCCAGGCATGACCTAAGAATTCGTCGCGAGTTAAGTCGGTTTTCTTGATTCCTTCGGTTGCCAGTTTCCCCACTACTTTTGCTTCGGTAGCTATAGAAGCGTGGTCGGTTCCCGGAACCCAGCAAGCATTTTTGCCCTGCATACGTGCTCTTCGAACCAGTACATCTTGAATCGTATTATTAAGCATATGACCCATGTGAAGCACACCAGTAACATTTGGCGGTGGAATGACGACGGTGTACGGTTCGCGACCATCAGGTTTTGAACTGAAAAATCCGTTGTCTAACCAATACTGATACCATTTCGACTCAATGTCTGTGGGGTTGTACTTACTTGCGAGTTCCATCTTTTAATTTGCGATTTTTGATTTACGATTTACGATTGAATCTGAATAGTTGCAATCGTTTCTTATTCAATGAAATAAGAAATTCTATCCTTTAAATTTTCAAGATTGCAAAGATAGCAAAAAAAGAAGTCAGGGAAAAATAAACCCTGAAAAACAAAAGAGCTTGTCTCAAACTGAATTGAAACAAGCTCTTTTTATCGAGAAATTTATACCTTATTGTACTAAAACTTTATGTGTTTGTCCGTTAATTCTGAGTAAATATACGCCTTTATCAACGGATTGAATAAATTGATTTTCAGCTTTTGCCGAACGTATTAACTTCCCTGTTATGTTGAAAAGTTCAACCTGAGCAATTCCATTAAATTTAGCATTAATCATTCCTTCTAAACCTGAAATATTAATTTCATTTTTCTTTGATTCAATAATTGAAGTATTTAAAGGTACACTTGCACCCCAATTGTCGGCTGTTGAAGACTTAGTTATGACAATCCAAACATTACCACCACGAGCATTACTTAATGTATTTAATAAGACTGTTTTACTATGTCCACCGCTGGTATTTGTCCAGACCGGATCACCGGTACCACCAGTATTCCAGCCAACATAGCATGATAAAGTTGAAATATCTGAAGGCAAATCAATATTTGCTTCAAATTGATCAGGATTACTGGAGTTTTGATTTAACACTGGAAATACCCAACCCGCTTGTCCGTCAACACCATATGCAAACATAAATTTATCTCTTGAAGCAGTTACTTTTACACCTGCACTGTATGAGTTTGAATTCACAGAATAAAAATAAAAGTCATAATCAGTGTTAATTGTAACTGTTGGTGTTGCAGAAGTTCCACTACCATTATATACAACACTGCCAACTCCGGCACCAATTGTATCATTCAATGCATATGCTTTACCGGTTGTGGGTGCTTTTGCAGTTGCTCCTTTAGCATATTTCACCACCATAACATTTAATGCACCGGCTTTTGTCCAGCCAAGTGTGGCATTTGTATCAGATAAACTGGCAGAACAAGCTGTTGGGTCCGCTACTGAAGAAGATGATACTGTAAAAGTTGCTTTGAAGTTAGCCCCGGAATTATTGTCGTAACCTGTTCCGGCCTGAAAATAAACTTCAAGAGTATGGATTCCGGTAGACAAACTGGATAGTGAAATTGCTCCTTCGCCATAATGTTTACTATTATTACCCACATCTCCGGTTTTAGGTAATGAAATTGCAGTAAATGTTCCGGTATCAATCCGATAATATAACGAAGCCGGTGTTACTGTTGATGGCCATGCTTGTAATTCACCACCTAAAGTAATACTACTTGTACTTCCAAAACTTCCAAGGCTTGCATCCTGAAATCTCCCTGCAGGTTGAACATAACTGTTACTGCCGGTATACCATACAGTATTAACTGTGATGTAAGACATTCCACACCAGGTTTGCCCCCATGAAGTTAAAACAACAAGACTAAAAACAACTAAAAATGTAATTTTTTTCATGATTAATAACTTTATTGATTGATTAATGATTAGTTTCAGCCTCAAAATTAAGTGATTATATTCTCTTTATCAACCTCAAATTATCCTTTTCTTTTTTAAAAACCATGCAAACGTTTGCGGGATTATAAATTTCAATTTGATTATTTCTCGACTTGATTTGTAATAGTTTAAATTAATTATTGAATAATTTGATGTAATTTTGCAAGTACTAACGAAAACTTTATGAAGAAAATAATAAACACCCCAAATGCTCCTGCTGCTATCGGGCCTTATAGTCAGGCGGTTGAAGCAAACGGAACACTTTATATTTCGGGTCAAATCCCTATTAATCCTGTTGTAGGAAAAATTGAGGCTACAGAAATAACAGCTCAGACCGAACAGGTTTTTGCAAACATAAAAGCAATCCTGGATGAAGCCGGTTATAGTTTCGCAGATGTTGTGAAGTCAACAGTTTTTATTGCTGATATAGCTGATTTTGCAGCTATGAATGAGGTGTATAAAAAATATTATCAAACAGAATGTCCAGCCCGTTCGGCTTTTGCAGTTAAGTCTTTGCCACTTGGAGCTTTAGTGGAAATTGAAACAATAGCGGTGAAATAATTCATCAATGTTCTAATGTGCCAATTGAAGAAAAATTCTATTTTCAATTGGCACATTGGCATATTATTTTATTGGCATATTAAAATCTCATACCTCTGAGCAATTCGCCAATTTCCATTCGTTTTTTTCCGGCAGCCTGTACGGATTTAAGTTGAATAAAACCATCATTTAATGCAATTTTTGCCCATTTCTTGCCATCGGTAAGAATTGTTCCAACAGTGTGATTGTGTTTCTGAATTTCCTTTTCAGTTTCATATATCTTCAGGATCAATTTCTCTTTTTGGTTCGGGAATTCAAGTTCAGTCCAGGCTGTCGGGTAGGGCGAAAGACCGCGAACGAAATTATAAACTTCGTCAACACTTTTGGAAAAATCAATCTGACAGGTTTCTTTGAAAATTTTCGGAGCAGATTTTAGAACTGTTTCAACCTGAATAAATTGCGATTGATCAATAGCATCGGTTTTTCCTTCAATCATTAACTCTACTGTCTTTTTTACCAACTCTGCCCCCAACACCATAAGTCTGTCGTGAACGGTTTCGGCATTATCAGTTTCTGAAATATTTATCTTTTCCTGAAGAATAACTTTACCGGTATCAATTTCGTGAGTCAGGAAAAAGGTAGTTGCACCGGTTTCTTTTTCTCCGTTGATTATTGCCCAATTGATAGGAGCTGCACCACGATATTGTGGTAATAATGAGGCATGTAAATTGAATGTTCCTAATTTGGGCATATTCCATACTACTTCAGGCAACATACGGAAAGCAACCACAATTTGTAAATCGGCATTCAAAGCTCTTAACTCTTCCAGAAAAGAATCATCTTTGAGTTTTTCCGGTTGCAAAAGTCGTAAATTGTGATCTAATGCATATTGTTTTACTGCAGAATACTGAACTTTATATCCACGTCCGGCCGGTTTGTCGGGCATAGTTATCACACCAACAACATCGTACCTGTTTTCAACCAGAATTTTCAGACTCTCCACCGCAAATTCGGGTGTACCCATAAAAATTATTCTCATGTTTCATGTTCCATGTTTCATGTTTAGCGTTTGGTGTTCAGAGTTGTTGAAAAACACAGAACTTTAAACGTCAAACAAGAAACTGTATTAATTTCTCTTATCTACACCCCACATCAACTTGTT
Source organism: Paludibacter sp. (assembly GCA_037132235.1). GTDB lineage: Bacteria > Bacteroidota > Bacteroidia > Bacteroidales > Paludibacteraceae > Paludibacter. Next base: position 39,798 of record JBAXPM010000002.1, on the reverse strand, counting down.
TTTCAATGTGTCAAAAAACGTATAATTCAACTGTTTAATGGTTTTGATGGTATAATCAGCTTTCGTAATTCGGAGTTTGGTTTGTTGGTCAAGGACTTTAGAGCGTCCATCTATTGCTACAAGATAACATTGACTGCGACTGTGAACCTCCAGTTCGATTGTCCATGAATCGGGAATTATCAACGGACGTACATTCAAACTGTGCGATGCAATTGGAGAAACTATAAAGCTCTGGTTTTGAGGCATTACCAGCGGTCCACCAACGCTCATGGAATATGCAGTTGAACCGGTAGGAGTTGACAAAATCAAACCATCGGCATGATAGGTATGAACCATTTGCCCGTTTACACTGGCAGTAATGCTCATCATAGACGAACTATCCTGTTTTAGAATTGAAACTTCGTTAAGTGCATACGGATGTTCAAAAGTTGTTCCGTCAAAAGCTTCAACCAGCAATAACGATCGTTCCTCAATGATGAATTTTGATGCCAGAATTGAATTTAGTGCCGGAACAATTTCATCGCTTGGTACATCAGCCAAAAAGCCAAGTCGCCCGGTATTTATTCCTAAAATTGGAATTCCTTTCCGACCAATTCGGGCAGCTGTGCTTAAAAAAGTTCCATCACCGCCAATACTCAAGGCCATATCTGCCTGAAAATCATCGCCTTGTATTATTTCAAGATGTTCAGTACAACAATTTCCGTCTTGTTGAATAAAATCATTTAACTCTTTATCCAACAAAATGGTTGTGTTCTTGTCTTTAAAAAATTCGAACAAAAGCTTAATATGCGACAGCAAAACACTGCGGTACATATTTCCGAAAATGGCTACTCTCATAACGTTAGAGTTTTTTCAACCGTTAATCCTAATCGATTTGATTCAAAAATAATAAACTTCAATTAGATATAAAGTTTAAAAATGATTCAAAGTTAATCGATTGCTTACCGGCTTATGTTTTTTTTACCTATTTTTGCAACTGAAAATTCTGCCTTACAAAGGAACTAAATGTCTGTGAAACCTGCAAACATGTTGAAATAAGTTTTCCAAAATTCAGATTAACAGATTAAAACCGGTACAAAATGACTAAATTAAGTGTAAATATAAATAAAATTGCCACGTTGCGTAACGCTCGTGGAGGAAATATCCCAAATGTAGTTCAGGTTGCTCTTGATTGTGAACGATTCGGAGCGCAGGGCATAACGGTTCATCCACGACCCGATGAACGTCATATCCGCTTTCAGGATGTTTGGGATTTAAAACCTGTACTTAAAACCGAATTTAATATTGAAGGATATCCATCGCCTGATTTTATCAAACTTGTAAAATCCGTGAAACCTCATCAGGTTACTCTGGTCCCCGACCCACCCGATGCAATTACGTCTAATTCCGGATGGGATACAGTTAATAATATCGAGTTTTTGAAAGAAGTAGTTGCTGATTTTCAAAGTGTTGGTATACGTGTATCAATTTTTGTCGATACAAATCTGCAAAACATAGAATTTGCTGCCAAATCAGGTACCGACAGAATTGAACTTTACACCGAACCTTATGCAACAGACTTTCCCAAAGGAAAAGAGAAAGCTATAGCACCTTTTGTTGAAGCAGCCAAACTGGCTAAAAAATCAGGTTTAGGAATTAATGCCGGTCATGATTTGAGTCTCGAAAATCTTGCTTATCTCCACACAATGATTCCATGGATTGATGAGGTTTCCATAGGTCATGCACTGATTGCCGATGCATTGTATTTTGGACTGGAAGACACAATAAAACAATACAAAAAACAGTTAGAGTAGTGTAACTCAAAAAAACGGTACGGATTTTGATTTAATCTTTCGATGTAACTAAAATCAGTGTTTCCCCATCTCAAAAACTAGCATTTCAGCGTGAATAAATCGAAATTATATGGACTAATTGGCTCTACACTATCTAGTTCATTGTTATTACTTTGTCTGTGGTTTCTTGTATTATCAGTTCCTAAAACCGCTGAAGATGAGGGTTTTCAGGTGAGTTTTGGCGATAGTTACGATGCAGGCGGAGTGGGTGACGGTGTTCCGTCAATGAAACCAGCTCAGGCTGCTAATGAAGAACCGGTTAAAAAAGTAACTGAAACTCCAACTAAAACGTCAGTTACAAAAGTTTTTACACAGACTGAGAATTCAGTTTCTATAACAGAAAAAAAAGAAAAGGATAAGATTAAAAAAGAACAACAAGAGCTAATAAATCAGCAAAACGAAAAAAATAAACGCTTAGCCGAACAGAAGCAAAAAGAGCTGGATGCAAGAATCAAGGCTGATAATCTGATTGGCGGTACTTTTGGCGGAAATAATGTTGCAGGTAATGGAAAATCTGGTGGTGATGGTTCAGGCAAAGGATATGGTTCCGGTTCCGGCAATGGAATTGAGGGAAATCCTGCCGGTAAAGGAAATTCAGGAGTTGGAGCAGACCTGAAACTGGGTAATCGGAAATATATGGGAAATCCGCCCAAACCGAATTATCCCAAAGATGTTGAAGGAAAAATCACTGTTATTATCATGGTTGATGAAAATGGTGTTGTAACAAGTCAGTCGATTGGCTCGCCTACAACAATTTCTGATGCTGAAATGCGCAGAGGTGCTGTTTCTGCAGCCAGTAAAACCCGTTTTACGCAGGGTAAAGGTATTGAAACCGGCTCAATTACATATAATTACAAATTACAATAAGAATATGAGAATATTTGTTTTTCTTGCCGAGGGGTTCGAAGAAATTGAAGCGATTGTTCCAATCGATATTTTCAGACGTGCAGGAATAGAAACGTTAACAGTTTCGATTTCGGACGAGAAAGTGGTGCGTGGTGCTCATAATATCTCCGTTTTGGCTGATAAATTGTTTGATGAGACTGACTTTTCGGAAATGGATTTACTATTTCTGCCAGGTGGTATGCCCGGAACCAGTAATCTGGATGCTCACAAAGGATTAAAGAAACTTATTCAGAATCAGTTTGATAACAACAAGAATATTGCTGCAATCTGTGCTGCTCCATCTATTCTTGGGAAGATGAATCTTTTGAATGAAAAAGAAGCCATTTGTTATCCCGGATTTGAAGATAAACTTTACGGGGCTAAGTTGTCGAATGATAAAGTTGTAAAATCCGGAAATATAACCACTGCCAAAGGTGCAGGCGTGGCATTACAATTTGCTTTGAAATTGGTAGAAGCACTTAAAGGCAGGGAAGCAGCTGATAAAATTGCAGAGGCAATTATGATGTAATTCCGGGATTCAACAGAAAACAAAAAAGGAATATGATAACATATTCCTTTTTCGTAATTTGAATGAGCTAAATCTTAATTAACAGCTGATGTCAATTCTGCTCCGGCTTTAAATTTAGCAACTTTTTTAGCTGCAATTTTAATCGGTTTTTTAGTTGCCGGGTTGATACCCTGACGAGCTGCGCGTGCAGCTACTGAGAATGTTCCGAAACCAACTAAACTTACTTTGTCACCTGCAACAAGTGCGTTAGAAATACTTTTAACGGTAGCGTCAAGAGCTTTTTTTGCATCAACTTTGCTAAGACCAGCTTCAGCAGCGATGGCACTAATTAATTCTGCTTTGTTCATAAGACTTTGGATTTTGTTATTAGAAACTATAAAACATAGATTTTGATTTTGCAAATGTAGCAGATTGGAATTAATATACAAGCATTTAAATTAAAAAAAATCAGTTTATTTTTTATCTTTTCCAAAAATATGTTAGAAAACATGTTTTTGACAGCATTTTCAGTACTTTTGCAGCTCACAACAGGGTTTAAAAGACCTTATTTAACTAATTGAACTTACAAATCAATGCTGTTTTTTGTGAACACTCTGTAAATATTTATCGTTATTATCACAACTTCAACATTTTTTTAGAAAAAATTAATATGAATAGCTATCGATCTTCTTTTTTAAACACCATTCCACCTGTGGTAAAAAATATAATTGCTATCAACATTATATTGTTTCTTGCTACAGCGGTTCTACCATCGCTTTTTGTTCAGCTTGGATATGAAGTCAATTTAAATTCCATAATGGGCATGCATTATTGGGAATCATCAAAATTTAATCCGGCACAACTGGTAACTTATGCTTTTATGCATGGTGGTATCGGACATATATTTTTCAACATGTTTGCTGTCTATATGTTTGGAACAGTTTTAGAAAATGTATGGGGACCAAAACGGTTTCTGTTTTATTATTTGGTAACTGCAATCGGAGCAGGAATCCTACAGCAAATTGTCTGGACGGTTGAATATCATTCTTTGGTAGCTGCGATGAAAGAAGCTGCTGCTTCGGGTCTTCCAAATGTACTTATTCCGTTTGAGGGTGCTTTAAGGCATCTTTTCCAGTTTGGTGACATAACCACTCTTCCCCCTTCTGAATTAATTAATCTGAAAAATATGTTTCTTGATTCGCCTCAATTTATAACAATTGGTGCTTCGGGTTCGGTTTTTGGACTGTTACTGGCTTTTGGTTGGCTTTTCCCCGAAGAAAGGCTTTTCCTAATGTTTATTCCGGTTCCTATCAAAGCGCGTATTTTTGTATTTGGATATGGCTTAGTTGAACTTTTTCAGGGCGTAGCCAATTTTACCGGCGACAATGTGGCTCACTTTGCGCATTTGGGTGGAATGTTATTCGGAGCTATTCTCATTTTATTCTGGAAAAGTAAAAACACCTTGTATAATAATAGGTTATGAACCTCTTTGAAAACTTAAAGCGAATTTTTAAAACCGGTGACAGCCTTATTAAACTTATTTTTATAAATTGTGCTGTTTTCCTGGCTTTGTATTTAATTTCTCTTGCGTTTTTGTTGTTTAATATTTATGCCTCTGCCCTGACAACTTACCTTGCTGTTCCTTCGGATTTAAATATATTGCCATTTCGTTTCTGGACACCGTTTACATACATGTTCTTTCATCAGGATGTTATGCATATTCTTTTCAATATGCTGGCATTATACTGGTTTGGGAAACTCTTTTTGATGTTTTTTTCACAGAAACAACTGGTTGGCTTATATCTTCTCGGTGGTTTGCTGGGATCATTCTTTTACCTTGCAGCATATAATATATTTCCTTTTTATGCTCCACTTGTACATTCGAGCTTCTTATTAGGCGCTTCAGGATCAATTATGGCGATATTACTGGCAGTTGCGTTACGATCTCCAAACATGGAAATGCAGATGTTGCTTATTGGCAGAATTAAGCTGATTTATATTGCAATTTTCTATGTATTAATAAGTTTATTTGGAATAACATCGAACAATGGCGGCGGTCAACTTGCACATTTGGGTGGTGCTTTGGCAGGTTATATTTTTGTAGTATCTTTGCGACGAGGGACAGATTTGACAAAAGGATTTAACCTCATTTTAGACAGCATCAGTAACTTGTTCAAACCCCGCAGATTGAAGGTAAAAAAGACTGGATATTCAAGCGGAAAAATGTCTGATGCTGATTATAATGCGAATAAAGCAAGAAAAAATGCTGAAATAGACCGGATTCTGGACAAAATAAAAACGTCCGGATATGGAAGTCTTTCGGCTGACGAGAAAAAGCGCTTATTCGAGCAGGGAAACAAATAATTAATAATTCACGATTAATAATACATGGGAAAATTCCTGTTAATTATTAATTATTAATTGGTAGTTAATGTTTGGAAGGAAGTTAGTGAAATTGATTATGCTTGTAGCAAATTTTGCTGCAGCCTTTCTTTTGCTGACAACCCTTATTGGATCAGTCATAAGCCCCGTAAAATTCATTGCACCCGCCTACTTTGCGTTACTCTTTCCTATTACAATAATAGCGAATTTAGCTTTTATCCTGTTCTGGATATTTAGCAGAAAATGGTATTTCCTGATATCATTGAGTTTAATGTTATTGTCGGCAAAACTTATCAGTAATACTTTTCCTTTTCATTTTGGTGATATTCAACAAAAAAAGAAAGTTACAGACATTCATTTGCTGACATACAATACCCGAATGGTTGGCAGACTGGTAAAAGATACACCCCAAAAACGAAATAATGTTCTCAGGTATGTAATTGATTCAAATGCAGATATTGTTTGCCTACAGGAATTTGAGGCAAGTACAAATAAGGAATATATTACTATGGATGATATTATTCGCATTTTCAATAAATATCCATATAAACACATTGAAATTAAAACCAAAATGTACTCCAGAGTATTTGGGATAGCAACTTTCTCTAAATATCCAATTGTAAGCAGGCAACGAATTGAATTTAAATCCAGAAATAATATTTCAATTTCTTCAGATATAAATATGAATGGAACCATAGTCAGATTGTTTAATAATCATTTGGAATCCAATAGAATAACTGAAAATGAAAAGTCAATGTCAATAAAATTAAAAGATAATTTTGACACCGAAAATTTTGTTGATGTTACTCATCAATTTTCAAATAAATTAGGACTGGCTTATAAACTGCGAGCTGCTCAGGCAGATACCATTGCGGGTTTAATTGCCAAATCGCCTTATAAAGTTATTGTTTGTGGGGATTTTAATGATGTTCCGGGTTCGTATACTTACACTAAAATGAAAGGAAATCTCAAAGATGCATTTGCAGAGACCGGATTCGGATTCGGTTGGACTTTCAAAGAACCTTTCTATGGATTCAGAATTGATTACGTGCTTTACGATCCCGAAACGTTTACCCCGGTCAGTTATCAGATAGATAAAGTAAACTATTCAGATCATTATCCGGTAACTTGTCATTTGAAAATCAATAAATTATAATTCAAAATATAAATTTTTAAAAATTAAAACTATGAGCGTGCCGGCTAATTTGAAGTACACGAAAGAACACGAATGGATTCGTGTAGAAGGAAATGAAGCATTTGTGGGAATTACAGATTTTGCACAAAGTGAATTGGGTGAGATTGTTTTTGTTGAAATTGAAACTGTTGGAGAATCACTTTCGGAAGGTGAAGTTTTTGGAACAATTGAGGCGGTAAAAACTGTTTCGGATTTATACTTGCCCGTTGATGGTAAAATACTGGAAACCAATGAAATGCTTACGGATTCACCTGAACTTGTAAATGAAGATGCTTACGGTAAAGGCTGGTTGGTAAAAATAGAAATTTCAGATGTAACCCAACTTGATTCATTGCTCTCAGCTACCGATTATGAAGCATTAATTGGTGGATGATTCTGGTTTGATTGTATTTTCAAACCAATCAACTAATAGCCTAATTCACTCAATAAACCAGACCTAAATGAAACCAAAAGTAAGTATAATCATGGGCAGCACGTCCGATTTACCCGTAATGGAAAAAGCTGCTGTATTGCTTGATGAATTTGAGATTCCTTTTGAAATTAATGCACTTTCGGCACACCGAACACCACGTGAAGTGGAAATGTTTGCTTCAAAAGCGCGCGAAAATGGTATAGAAGTAATTATTGCAGCAGCCGGAATGGCAGCTCATTTGCCGGGTGTAATTGCCTCTATGACTACAATTCCCGTAATCGGAGTTCCTATTAATGCATCGCTTGACGGTATGGATGCGCTGCTTGCCATTGTTCAAATGCCTCCTGGAATTCCGGTTGCAACGGTTGGAATTAACGGAGCATTGAATGCCGGAATTCTGGCGGTACAAATGCTGGCAGTAGGAGATAAAAATTTACAGGTAAAACTTGCCTCATACAAAGAAAATCTGAAAAAGAAAATTGTAGAAGCCAACGAACAGCTATCAAAAGTCAGCTACAAGTTTAAAACAAACTAACCGAATTTTATCTATATGTAACGGATTCTGTTTTCGGACAGAATCCGTTTCTTGTAATAATTTATTTCGTAATTATAAATATCTCTGATGGAGAAAAAAGAGCTTTCATTATTTATCAAGCAGGCCGCTTTGGAAGTTGGCTTTGATGCCTGTGGAATAACGAAAGCTGAAGAACTCACCGTTGATGCTGCATATTTAAAACAATGGTTGGAAGATGGGAATAATGGTGATATGCATTTTCTGGAACTGAATTTTGAAAAACGAACTGACCCACGCAAACTGACTCCGGGTTGCAAATCGGTGGTTGTAGTTTTGCTGAATTATTTCCCCGATAAACTTCAAAATCCAACAGCTCCGCAAGTTGCCAAATATGCTTATTCTTCTGTTGATTATCACTTTGTTTTGAAAGAAAAACTCAAAAAACTTGAGCAGCAAATTACTGAAAAATATGGTACGGAGATGGTTTCACCCGATTATCAACATTCATTTGTGGATTCAGCGCCTGTTCTCGAGCGTCGTTGGGCGCAGCGAGCAGGATTGGGTTGGATTGGCAGAAATAAAATGCTGATTCATGAAGGGTTGGGTTCTTTTGTTTTTATAGGAGTATTATTGATTAATGAAGAAGCCGAATATGATAATCCAACCCGTAATCGTTGTGGAAACTGTTCCCGCTGCATCGATTCTTGTCCTACAAAAGCATTGACTGACAGAGGAATAAATGCAACACGCTGCATATCGTACCTGACTATTGAATCTAAACACGAAATTGAAAAGGAGTATCATTCAAAGCTTTCAAACTGTGTGTTGGGTTGCGATATTTGTGCCGATGTTTGCCCGTGGAATAAAAAATGGTCGAAACCACACATGCATAATGAATTAGCCACTGATAACTTACAAAATAATGTAAATTCGTTTCTCGATTGGAATTCAGACGACTGGTCGGAACTATCGGAAGAAAAATTTAATTTGGAGTTCAAAAAATCAGCTTTAAAAAGAGCCGGTTTTAAACAAATAAAAGAAGTTACCCGCATTTTAAACTCACAAAACTAACAACCATATTATTGCGTTAAATAACTTCGTCAAAATCCCCGATTCTAACCACTTTACGAAATTTTAATGAACTATTTTTGCAAATATTTTGAAGAAACACTTGTTTTTCACAATTGATGCATTATATTTGCAGTCTAATCATTCCATTAATCCTTAAAATTTAAAAACGCCTATTGCCGAGAATTACTTTAAACACTTAAATTAAAAGTAATGAAAACTCTGAATCAATTAACCGATGACGAATTGGTGAAATTGTATGAGAAAGGTAATAATCAAGCGTTTGAAATTTTATTATTGCGCTACAAATCAAAAGTTTACACTTACATCTATTTGATTGTACGCAGTCGGGAACTCGCCGAAGATATATTTCAGGACACCTTTATCAAAGCCATTTCAACCATTCAACAGGGACGATACACCGAATCCGGAAAATTTTTGGCGTGGATAAACCGTATTGCCCACAATTTGATTATTGATCACTTCCGTCGTGTAAAAAACGAGAATACTTTTTCGGCTGATGCAGTTGATTATGATATAGTTAACAATGCCAAGCTGTCTGAAAAAAGTATTGAGGAAACTCTTTCGAATGAGCAGGTGCTTGCCGATGTGGTTCACCTGATTGATTTGCTGCCACCTTCGCAACAGAAGGTAATCCGTATGCGCTATTTCGAAGATTTGAGCTTCAAAGAAATAGCCGAAAAAACCGATGTGAGCATCAATACGGCATTGGGACGTATGCGATATGCACTGCTGAATATGCGTCGAATTGCTCAGGAAAAAGATGTTTATCTGGAAATTAAGTAATGAATTTTCAATGAAAAAATTACCAATTTCCAATTAAGATATAATCAATGAAATAATTGGAAATTGGGAATTGAAAAATTATTTCATTGATTATATACTATTTTGCAATCAGCTACGTTTTAGATATATATTAAAAATCTGAAACGTGCCTATGCAAAAATTTTCTACTCTATCAAACAAAACTGATTTATTTCAAACAAAACGTCCGGAAAGCGCTCCGGAACTGCAACCCAAACAAGAAACACTGAACCGAATTTTACAATTCGCAGCAACTTACAGGGTACAAAAAACATCAGATAATCAGTACGTTGAATTGTTTTTGAATTAAAAAAAGACTTCCGATATTTCGGAAGTCTTTTTTTGTTATATTTGCATTTTAAATTCAAAAAAATATGAAACGAATTATCTCTCCTTCCCTACTGGCAGCTGACTTTGGAAACCTGAAAGCTGATTGTGAAATGATAAATGCCAGTGAGGCAGAATGGCTGCATATTGATGTGATGGATGGCACGTTTGTACCGAATATTTCCTTTGGTTTTCCTGTACTGGAGGCGGTGCGGAAACATTGCACGAAAATGCTCGATGTGCATATCATGATTGTTCATCCCGAAAAATATGTGAAACGCTTTGCCGAAGGAGGTGCAGGTATGCTTACTTTTCATTGCGAAGCGGCTGAAAATCCGCAGGAAGTGATTGATTTAATTCGCGCTGAAGGTATTCAGGTGGGAATTTCGGTAAATCCCGATATCCCAATCAGTTTGCTTGAACCATACGTGGATAAAGTGGATATGGTGTTGCTTATGTCGGTTTTTGCAGGTTATGGCGGACAAAAATTCATTGAAGAAACTTACAACCGCATTGCTGAATTGCGTGAAATTATGAAACGCAAAAACGCTAGTTGCATGATACAAATTGACGGTGGCGTGAATCTTCAAAATGCACCGAAGCTTTACGAAGCGGGCGTGAATGTATTGGTTGCAGGTAGTTCCGTTTTTAATTCCGGGAATCCGGTTGAAACGATTCATCAATTGCTAAACGTGTAGCGCGTATGGATTTTCTGCAACGAACTCCGTTTTTCAGATTGTTGCTTCCATTTATGCTTGGTATCATCGCATACCGCTTTGTGGAGTTTCAGTCGTGGGGTTTGTGGGCAATGTTTGGTTTATCGCTTGTACTTTTCATTTTATCGTTTGGGATACGTATTCCAAAACTTCAATATCAATTCCGCTGGCTGTTTGGTTGCGGAATTTTTTTATTTATGTTCTCGTTGGCCTACGTACTGAGTTCTGAAAATGAAAAGTCAACTGCATTCGACCAACTCCATCAAAAAGGGATATATCGTGTAGAAATTGTTTCTGCACCGGTTGAGAAGGCAAAATCTTATATGTGCAAAGCCGAAGTGCAGCAATTTTATAAGCAGAAATGGCAGCCCGCTCACGGACAGGCCATTCTTTATTTTCAGAAAAACAAAGCAGCGTCCAAACTCCTTTTTGGCGACCAACTGATGCTCGAGGCTGAGTTTGCTCCACCCGAAAAACCACTGAATCCTGATGCTTTTGATTATGCCACTTACCTGAAACGGCAGGGAATCGGAGCGACCTCCTATATTTCTTCCGGCAGTTGGCAGTTGACAGGGCACAGTAATGCTTTTTCCATTCGTCGTGAAGCCGATAAATGGCGGAATTACCTGTTGGATATTTACCGGAAATTCAATATTCAGGGTGATGAATTTGCAGTGCTGGCAGCGCTGACGCTGGGTTACACCGACGACCTGCAGCCCGATTTGAGGGCGAGTTATTCAGCCACAGGCGCTATGCATATACTTTCCGTTTCTGGAATGCATGTTGGGGTGGTTTACGTGGTGATTGCCTTTCTGCTGAGTTTTCTGGATAAATCGCAAAAGAAGAAGATTCTCAAATCCATCATCATCATTTTGTTTTTGTGGGCTTATGCCTTTGTGTCAGGTATGTCAGCTGCGGTGATTCGTGCAGCATTGATGTTTTCGTTTGTGGCATTCGCGTATTGCCTCGAGCGTAAATCTCAGATTTATAATACTATTTTTATGTCAGCTTTGTTGATGCTGATTTACAACCCGAATTTTCTGTATGACGTTGGTTTCCAGTTGAGTTACTCGGCCGTGTTGAGTATTATTTTCTTTCAACCAATTATTGATAAATTGTACAAACCCGGCAATAAAATCAGCCGCTTTTCATGGGAAATGTTCTCCGTTTCTATTGCTGCTCAACTTGGTACAACCCCATTCACGCTGTATTATTTCCAGCAATTTCCGAACTATTTTCTTATAACAAACTTTATTGCCATTCCACTTTCAAGTATGGTTATCTATCTGGCCATTGGATTATTGACGGTTTCATGGATTCCCTATTTGTCTCTGGCAGTGGGTTTTGTGCTGAAATGGTCGGTTTGGTTGCTGAACTATGTAATTGTGACTATTCAGAACTTACCACATTCTGTCTGGCATATTTCGTTGGATGTACGGCAGACTTTTTTCTTCTTTTTGGCAATATTCTGCTTCTCTGGTTATTATTTTACAAAGAAATTTGCACCGCTTTTTATGGGTTTAATCGCCCTTTTAATTACCTGTTTATTCAATATTCAAACTAATTATCAAACACTTAAAAACAAACGAATTATCGTTTATGCCGGACAAAAAAACGTTCATGTGAGTTTCATAAATCGGGATAAGAATTATGTTTATACAACAGATTCTGCTGAAATTGAGCACATTGCCAAAACCTACTGGCAGCGGCAGAAATTCGACAGGCCCGTTTATCTGAACAAAACCAATTGGTTTGCTGATGGTTTTGGCTGTTTTGAAGGACAAAGAATATTGATTTTGAGGGATGATTTTCTGAAGAAGAAAACAATTCAAACACCACTCGAACTTGATTATCTTATAATTGGCAACCAATTGAAACCACGTATTTCGCAGATTCTGGATTGTGTCCATCCCCGAAAAATCATCGTGGACAAAAGTATTTCGCGTTGGTACACCGATGACATCCGAAAAACCTGCAAAGCACGAAATATAGGCTTCTATCCTATCGCTTATGAAGGGGCATATGAGTTGAATATTAAAGATTAAGAATCAGAATGTTATCCTACTGTCCAAGTCGTATTTTTTTGCTACTTTTGCATTCAAATTAAAAACAGAAAAATGATTTCTAAAATAATTGCGGAAGATTTAATCACTAAAGTAAGAAAAGCGATTGACAGCGTCGAAAAAATCGTGATTGTAACGCATGTTGGTCCGGATGGTGATGCTGTGGGTTCTACGCTGGCTTTATGGCATTATTTGATGACAATCGAAAAAGAGCCCGTTGTCATTGTTCCTACTATGTTTCCGAATTTTCTGAACTGGTTGCCCGGTGCTGATCAGGTGATTGATTACGAAAATAATAAAGAAAAAGCCGATGAGTTGATTTCAGCTTCTGAATTGATTTTCACTCTTGATTTCAATGCCCCGAAACGCATGGCCAATATGGCTGATGCGGTTATAAATGCCTTAGCTCCAAAGATATTAGTTGATCATCATTTACATCCAACTGACTTTGCAAAAATTTCAATTTCATACCCCGAAATTTCGTCAACCAGCGAACTGATTTTTCGGTTAATATGCCGTTTGGGTGATTTTTCGGAAATTAATCTGGCCTGTGCCGAATGTATTTATACCGGCATGATGACAGATACCGGTGGATTTACATACAATTCGAATAACCAGGAAATATATATCATCATTGCCGAATTATTAAAATTAGGTGTCGACAAAGATGAAATTTACCGTAGGGTTTTCAATACTTATTCAGCAGACAGGTTAAGATTGATGGGATTTTGCCTGTTTCATAAAATGAAAATATTCCCGGAATATAAAGCTGCATTAATCACTCTGACAAGTAAAGAACTTTATCAGTTTAATTTTCAAAATGGTGATGCTGAGGGTTTTGTAAATATACCATTATCCATAGCAGGAGTTGATTTTTCGGTATTTATGCGTGAAGATACAGATAAAATAAAAATCTCATTACGTTCGCAGGGAACTTTTCCGGCAAACAAAGTGGCTGCTGAGTTGTTTAACGGTGGTGGTCATCTGAACGCAGCCGGTGGTGAAAGTTTTCTGACTTTAGCGGAAACAGTTAAGAAGTTTGAGGACGCTTTGCCTGATTATAAAGATTTTTTGGAATAAGACCCCCAACCCCTAAAGGGGCTTTATGAGGTTGATTTTTTAAACTTAAAATATTCCCCTTAAAGGATTAGGGGTAGTTATATGAAATATCTGATAATACTTGGTGACGGAATGGCCGATGAGCCAATCGCGTCGCTTGGAAATAAAACATGCTTACAGGCTGCCAATAAGCCAAACATAGATAAAATTGCTTCACTCGGACGCAATGGTTTGCTCGATACAATTCCCGAGGGATTTGCGCCGGGAAGTGAAATTGCTAATATGAGCGTGATGGGCTACGATGTGCCGAAAGTTTTTGAAGGACGTGGTTCGTTGGAAGCGGCAAGCATGGGTATTGATATTGAGGAAGGCGAAATGGCCATGCGCTGCAACCTTATTTGTATTGAAAATGGAAAAATAAAGAATCATTCGGCCGGGCATATCAGCAACGAAGAAGCCACCGAACTGATTCTTTTTTTGCAGGATAAACTTGGGAATGAACAGATTAATTTCTTTGCGGGAGTTTCGTACCGCCATTTGTTGAAAATTAAAGGAGGAAAAAAACAATTGAGTTGTACTCCACCTCATGATGTGCCGGGTACGCATTTTGCCGATGTGATGATAAAAGCTGAAATTGCCGAAGCTGTAGAAACTGCTGATTTGCTGAATAATCTGATTCTTCGTTCGCAGGAATTACTTGAAAATCATCCGATAAATCTGAAACGAGCGGCTGCGGGAAAAGACAAAGCCAACAGCATTTGGCCCTGGTCGCCGGGATACAAACCTGCCATGAAAACCATGCAGGAACTTTATGGATTGAAAAGCGGATCGGTGATATCGGCTGTGGATTTAATTCGTGGAATAGGTGTTTATGCCGGATTAAAAGTCATTTATGTGGATGGTGCAACCGGACTTTATAATACCAATTACGAAGGAAAAGCACAGGCAGCTATTGATGCGCTTCACACCGATGATTTTGTGTATTTGCATATTGAAGCCAGCGACGAAGCCGGTCATGAAGGAGATGTGGATTTAAAAATAAAAACGATTGAATTCCTCGATTCCCGGGTTGTGAAACCGATTTTTGACGAAGTTTCTACATGGAACGAACCAGTAACCATTGCAATTTTACCCGATCATCCTACACCTTGTGTGTATAAAACGCATACCTGTTCACCAGTTCCTTTTATTATTTATCGTCCAGGTGAAAAGGCTGATAATGTAACAGTTTATGATGAGTTTGCGGCAGAAAAAGGAAGTTATGGATTGCTGAAAGGCATGGAGTTTATGCAGACATTGATAAAATAAAAAGACGACCCCTAACCCCTAAAGGGGAATTGGGTTTGTTTCGTCTCTTTTTACTTTATACTAATTTGATTACAAAATATACTAATCTTAATTCCCCTTTAGGGGTTAGGGGTCATTAAATGAAATATTACAGTACCAACAAAAAAGTGAGTGGCGTTAGTTTGCAGGACGCCGTAGTGAAGGGTTTGGCCGAAGACAAAGGCCTGTTTATGCCCGATTTGATTAAGAAACTGCCTCAGTCGTTTTTTGATACGATTGAAACACTTTCGTTTCAGGAAATGGCCTATGTGGTTGCAGATGCCTTTTTCGGCGAGGATGTAGAGGCTGAGGCGCTGAAGAAAATTGTGTACGAAACGCTGAATTTTGATGTGCCGTTGGTGCATGTAAACGATAATATTTACAGTCTGGAATTATATCACGGTCCGACTTTGGCTTTCAAAGATGTAGGTGGACGATTCATGTCGCGCTTGCTGGGCTATTTTATTCAAAAACAAAGTGATACGAAAGTAAATGTGTTGGTAGCAACTTCGGGAGATACAGGAAGTGCTGTGGCTAACGGTTTTCTGGGTGTAGAAGGCATTCATGTGTACGTACTTTATCCGAAAGGATTGGTTAGTCCGATTCAGGAATGCCAGTTTACCACGCTTGGACAAAATATCACAGCGTTGGAAGTAGATGGCACTTTTGATGACTGTCAGGCGTTGGTAAAATCAGCTTTTATGGACGAGGAACTCAATTCTATACTGAAACTTACCTCTGCTAATTCCATTAATGTTGCCCGTTTTCTGCCCCAATCTTTCTATTATTTCTATGCTTATGCTCAGTTGAAAAAGCTGGGTAAGGCTGATAATGTGGTGATGTGTGTTCCTAGTGGGAACTTCGGAAATATCACTGCCGGATTGTTTGGCAAACGCATGGGATTGCCTCTGAAACGCTTCATTGCTGCCAATAACCGTAACGATATTTTCCTTCAATACTTACAAACCGGTGTTTACACGCCACGACCTTCTGTTTCAACCATTGCCAACGCCATGGATGTGGGCGATCCGAGCAATTTTGCACGGGTGCTCGATTTGTATGGCGGTTCGCACAAGGCTATTTCGGCTGAAATAAGTGGTGTGAGTTATACAGACGAACAAATTTCTGAAACACTGAAAACCTGCAAAAAGGAGACCGGCTATTTGCTTGATCCACATGGAGCAGTTGGTTACAGAGCTTTGCAGGAAGATTTGAAACCAAACGAAATTGGTGTATTCCTCGAAACTGCCCATCCGGCTAAATTCCTCGAAACCGTGGAAAATATCATTGCTGAAAAAGTAGAAATCCCTCAGAAATTGCAGGAATTTATGAAAGGCGAAAAGAAAAGTATATCTTTGCCTAAGGACTTTTCATCGTTTAAAAATTTCCTAAAAATACAAGCAACCTGACAATCTGATTTTGGTATGAGTAAAAAAGTTTTTGTAAGCGGATGCTATGATATGTTACATAGCGGACACGTGGCATTCTTCGAAGATGCTGCACAATACGGTGATTTATATGTTGGTATAGGTTCTGATAAAACCATCAACGACTTGAAAGCGCGCAAAACGATTAACTCTGATGCCGAACGATTGTACATGGTCAAATCCCTCAAAGTAGTTAAGGATGCATGGATAAATCAGGGTGGTGGTTTGCTCGATTTTTTGGAAGAACTGGAAACATTGAAGCCGGATATCTTCTTTGTAAATGCTGATGGTCATACTGCAGCTAAGGAAGCTTTGTGTAAGGAAATGGGCATTGAATATGTGGTAAGTAAACGTATTCCACATGCCAATTTACCGGCTCGTTCCACCACTGCATTGCGTCAGGAATGTCGCATTCCATACCGCTTAGATTTAGCCGGAGGATGGCTTGATCAGCCATACGTCAGTAAATATGCCAGTGGCTCGGTGATAACAATTTGTATTGAACCTGATTTTGAGTTCAACGACCGAAGCGGAATGTCGACCAGCAGTCGTCGTAAAGCCATTGAACTGTGGCAAACCGACATACCTGATGGTGACAAGGAAAAATTGGCCAAAACACTTTTCTGTTTTGAAAATCCTCCCGGAACAAAATATGTGAGCGGTTCGCAGGATTCATTGGGAATTACCATGCCGGGGTTGAATAAGTATTTCTACGATGGTGGCTATTGGCCGGAAGATATTCAAAGCATTCTGGTTGGTGAATTGCTCGAATGGATTGAACAACGGATTTGGATGATTCCACTTTATCCACGACACGACAATTATGATGTGTTGGCTAATACAAATATAGATGAAGTTGGTGCTAAGAAACTCAGCGAAGCAACTGAAAGCTGCTGGAAAGCCCTTCAACAAAAAGATGCTGAAGCTGTTGGTAAACATATGACAGAAAGTTTTGAAGCACAAATAGCCATGTTCCCCAACATGGTTTCACCAGATATTCTGGCTCAGATTGCAGTTTACAAGCCAAATGTTTTGGGTTGGAAGGTGAGTGGAGCTGGCGGTGGTGGTTACCTGATTTTCTTCAGTGAACAACCGATTGAAAATGCAATCCAGATCAGAATCCGCCGGTAATCAGTTCGATATCACTTTCTGAAATTCTTCCCAATTCAGATTCCATGGATCTGTTTTCCGCTCAGGTGCAATATCACTGTGGCGCAGAACATATTTAATATTGTGTCGGCGCTGAATGTCTTTTACCAAAGCGGTTAATGAATTAATCTGCTTTTCGGTAGGCTTATCCGAAATATCATCTGTGGTTACAAGTTCAATTCCAATGGAACATTGATTAACAGATGTTTGTCCATCTGGAAGACAACTTTTACCGGCCTGAAAGGATATATCTTTTTCGTTTACCAGTCTGATAATTTTACCATTTCGGGCTATCAGGTAGTGCGAACTGACACGGTAATGATGGAATTGGTTGATAATTCTGCTGATACTATATTTATCACTTCCAGATTTATTGAAAACAGAATGAATAATAATAGCTTCTATGGTTCTGTTGAAGGCTGCTCTCATTCCAAAGTGAACTTTTCTATCAATTATTTTCAGCTCTTTATTGGCAGATGCAATTGTAGCTCCAAGCAGAAGGATAACAATAAGTGTGTATCTGAACTTAACCATGACTATTTGATAAACATTCCATTAAAATACATCCAAATAACATAACGTGCAAATTTACCTATCAACATCGAAATCGCCACTTTCCACCAGTTACAACGAAAAAAACCGGTTGCAACGGCAATCACATCGCCTATAAACGGCACAAAAGAGAAAAAAGCAAACCAATCACCGTATTTCTGAATCCGTACGGTATAACTTTCCATTTTCTCTTTTTTTACGCCGAGATATTTCTCAATCCATTCAATTTTTCCCAATAAACCGACATAGTAGCTTGTCATTCCACCCAACCAATTGCCAAGTGTAGCTACCCAGACGCAAGTCCAGGCGTCTAAACCACCAAAAACCATAGCCGAGAAAATGATTTCGGAACTGAACGGAACGACAGTTGCTGCAAGAAAAGAGGCAAGAAAAAGGCCGATATAGCCTAACTCCATGAATATACTCATTTAGAGGGAGATGTTTTTTAGGAATATGAAAGCCAAATTTAAGGTAATGAATATGATAAATAAAAGTCCGTTAAAGTTATTATTCTGATTCAACGTGAGAGGGTGCGACAATAACAGAGCGTAAATAAATGCTATCAAAGGAAGAAATACAGTCAGATGATTCATGAAAATAACTGATAATACAACTAATGAAAAAATAAGTAGCATTAGAAAGTTTAGTTTATTTCGGGTTTGAATAGCATCGCTTCTCGACATGGAAATCAGTCCGATTAGGCCAAAAATAAATATCAGAATCATTGCTCCGCCGTAAATAAACTGAATCAATGAAAATGAAGCGAAATTAATCCCGAAATAAATATTAACCGAAAACAGGTTATATAAATTTGTATTAGGATTAATAAGGTAAATAATTGAAATATACAGAACCCAGGGCGCTAAAGCTCCCATGACAGAAGCCAGAAATGTCCGTAACGACAAGCTCTGAAAAATGATAAATCCTATCCAGCAAACCGGAATCAGAAAAATATACTCATTGATAATCAGACTACTTACACTTATCAGTAAACATCCCAGAAAGGCTTCTTCAGAGGCTTTGTTGTTGCGCAACATATTGAAAAAGTTGAACACGGCTAATATAGACAAAGTCAAAGCTATATGAGGACTAATCTGAGTATGAGTTGGATACCATGCGGCCATCAACAGCAGAAAAATCAGAATAGGTAAGAAGGTGCGAATCCGGATAATCGTGAATTTGTTGTTTATCTGGGCTAATAAAAACGCATTTAATAAGGTAACCGAAAATATGATAATCGTTGTTATCAATGAATTCCCAACTAAAGAGGCTATAAAATCACCCTGACTACCCGACTGAACAAGTGGTAAATGAAAGCCACTAAACCCAAAATCAGATAACCATAAAACCATGCACCCAATCACCAACAACACCGCCAGTGGAATGCTTGGAACAATAAAACTTCTCAGCGTAATCCTCATTAAACTACCAACTATAAACTATCAACTATTTCAATCCTCTTCTCTTCAACAGTGCATCCGGATTTGGGCTTGAGCCACGGAAGTCACGATAAAGCTTCATCGGGTCGTCCGAATCGCCCCGTTCCAACAATTTCTTGCGGAAAGCAGTAGCAACTTTCGGGTTGTATACATCGCCTGTTTCCTTGAAAGCCTGAAATGCATCAGCATCCAGCACGGCTGCCCAGGTGTAGCTATAATATCCGGCGCAATACTCACCACTGAAAATATGGTTGAAGTATGAACTGCGGTAACGAACAATGATTTGAGGAATCATGCCGATTTTAGCCAGTGATGCATTCTCAAAAGCCGTTACGTCGAAATTCGCTGTGTCTTTCATCATGTGATAATCCATATCGAGAAACGAAGCTGCCAGTAATTCGGTGTTGATAAAACCCTGATTGAACGTACCTGCTTTTTGGATTTTATCCATCAGTTCTTTTGGCATAACAGCACCGGTTTGGTAATGACGGGCATAGGTTTTCATTACTTCAGGTTCCCAGCACCAGTTTTCCATTACCTGTGAGGGCAGTTCCACGAAATCGCGGGCAACATTTGTACCGGAAAGTTCGGGATAGGTACATTGAGTCATTAATCCGTGCAGTGCATGACCAAATTCATGGAATAGCGTTTCCACTTCGTCCATATTCAGCAGCGAAGGCTTATCTTTGGTAGGTTTGGTAAAGTTGCCAATGTTGCAGATAATCGGACGGTGGTTTTTGCCATCTTTTATGTATTGATCATCAATGTTATTCATCCATGCTCCGGCACGTTTTCCGGCACGGGGGAAATAATCGGTATACAAAATTCCAATCAGCGAACCATCGGCATCGCTCACCTCAAATACTTCTACATCCGGGTCATAAACCGGCATATCGCTTAGTTTTTTGAATTTCAGACCGTAGAGCTTTGAGGCTAAATCGAATACTCCCTGACGCACATTTTCAAGTTTGAAATAAGGGCGAAGCACTTCTTCTTCGAGGTCATATTTTGCTTTGCGCAGTTTTTCGGAATAATACCACCAGTCCCACGGTTCCAGTTTTTGGCCTTTTCCTTCGGCATCCATCAGTTTTTGCAGTTCGGCAGCTTCTTCTTTAGCTTTGGCCACAGCCGGAGTCCAAACCGTGTTCAGCAAATCATAAACCGCTTTCGGTGTTTTGGCCATGGTGTCGTCCAGAATAAAATCGGCCGAAGTGGCAAATCCCAGCAGTTGTGCTTTTTGGGTGCGCAGTTTCATTATTTTATTAATCACTGCATCGTTGTTGCTGGCGTTTTTATGATTGGCACGGGTAGTATAAGCCATCAGTAATTCCTTGCGAAGTTCGCGGTTTTCGCTGTATTGCAGCACCGGAATAAAGCTTGCTTTCTGCGTGGTGAACAACCATTTGCCGGGCATTTTAGCTTCTTTGGCAGCCTCGGAAGCAGCCTGAATCACACTTTCGGGCAATCCGGCTAATTCAGCTTTAGAGCTTACTACTTTTTTATACGCATTGGTTTCGTCCAGCACATTTTTTCCAAAAGCCAGCTGAGCCAGCCCGAGTTCTTTGTTGATAGCGCGCAGTTTGGTTTTCTGCTCCGGATTCAGGGCTGCACCGCTGCGGATAAAATTGCGATGGTATTTTTCCAGTAAGCGGAGTTGTTCGGCAGTCAAACCGAGTTTCGTGCGGTTTTCATAAATGGTTTTCACCCGACCGAAAAGTTTCTCATTCAGAAAGATATTGTCGTTATGCTCGGACAGAACAGGCGATATTTCGTTGGCAATTTTCTCCATTCCGTCGTTGGTATTGCAGGAATAGAGATTGAAAAATACCGACGAAACTTTTTTTAGCAATTCCCCGCTGAATTCCAGTTTTTCAATGGTGTTGGCAAAAGTTGGAGCTTCTGTGCTGTTGGCTATGGCATCCACTTCGGCCTGATGCTGTTTGATACCTTCTTTGAAAGCGGGCATATAGTGCTCATTCTTAATCTTATCGAATGGCGGAGCACCGTATTTGTTTTTGTAGGTTTCGAAAAACGGATTATCTGATTTTACACATCCCATAAGCAGGATTCCAAGGGTTAAAGTGAATACTATTTTTTTCATATTTTTTTATCATTTGAAGGTGAAATATTTTTGAAGCACAAAGATACATATTTTTATAGTAAACAAGTAACATGCAGACGAGGAAACGAGTAGACAGAGAAACAAGATTATTTCAGGTACAAATAAAGCGGATGACCTTTTTATCAATTATTTAGCGTATCTTTGCACACTCTAACATTAAACTCAATTTTAATAAAACCACACACAATTAATGGCAAAATCGCAAACCACTTTCAACAAACAAGACAAAGAAAAGAAACGTTTAAAGAAAAAACAGGATAAAGTTCTTAAAAAAGAAGAACGCAAACAAAGTGGCGATGGCGGTTTGGATAGCATGATTGCCTATGTGGATGAATTTGGACGTATTACCGATACTCCGCCGGATCCAACCCGTAAAACAAAAGTGGATGTAAATACAATTGAAATTGGCGTGGCGCGTCGCGAAGATGTGGCTGAACCAACCGAACGAACCGGAAAAATTGACTATTTCGACTCATCCAAAGGTTTCGGATTTATCAAGGAAACCAGCTCACAGGAAAAATTCTTTGTACACGTGAAAGGACTTCTGCAGGACGTAAAAGAAGGCGATACAGTTACTTTCGAACTGGAACGCGGACTGAAAGGCATGAATGCCGTCCGGGTAAAGAAAATATAATATCACCATTGAAGATATACAGAAACGAGCTGATTCGATGTGAATCAGCTCGTTTTGTTTTTTTTCTGCAAACTGCAAACTATAAACTATCCACTGTCTCCCTGTCTTTTTTCAGTTGCTCGATAAGCTCGTCGAGGCTGTTGAATTTTTGTTCGTCGCGGATTTTGGTAAGGAATTCCACTTTAAGGGTTTGATTGTAAATGTCCTGATTGAAGTCGAGAATATGCACTTCGAGGCTGGTGTGGGAGCTGTTGTTGAGCGTGGGGCGGGTGCCTATATTCATCATTCCTTTGTAAACAGCATTTCCGTGATATACCTGCACAGCATACACACCAAAAGCCGGAATTAGTTTATCGGAATCGAGAACCTGCAGGTTAGCGGTAGGAAAACCGATATTTCGTCCCACCCGGAAACCTTCAACAACTTTTCCTTCCAGGGAATAAGGGTACGTTAATAACTTATTGGCATGGGCAATATCACCGGAGCTCAAAGCATGGCGAATATCGGATGAACTGACGTGGCGGTCTTCCGGAGTTTTATAACGCCCCGCCTGAATCACTTCCATCCCCAGCATTTCGCCATACTGCTTGTATTCAGGAAAACCATCCGCGCGATTATGTCCAAAGCGGTGGTCGTGCCCCACGAGTAAGGTTTTAACCCCGTATTGTTCTTTCAGAATGGTTTTCAGAAAATCGAAAGCAGAAAGTTGTGCCAGTTCGGGCGTAAAATCAAGCACCACACAGCGGTCGACAGCGGTAGTTTCGAGCTGTTCCAACTTTTCGGAAAGAGAATTAAGCAGTTGCGGTTGATAATCGGAGTTTAAAACTTTACGTGGGTGAATATTGAACGTGATGACCAGACTTTGCATATTCCGTGCCTTAGCCAGCGATTTTAGTTCCTCAATCAGGAACCTGTGTCCGGCATGAACGCCATCGAAAAATCCAACTGTGGCAACGTAATTCATAACTCAATTTCCAATTTCCAATTTCCAATTATTGACTATAAACTATCAACTATTGACTATAAACTGCCCACTGCTTACTGCCAACTGCCAACTAGCTTGGTCAGGTCTTCATTCACATCCACCAGATAGCTCCGAATACCCAGTCGTGTGGCCTGTTCTATGTTTTTTTGTCCATCGTCGAGAAACAGACATTCTTCCGGTTTCACTCCGGCATCAGCCAACAGTGCCTCGAAAATTTCAGCATCGGGTTTGGCCATCTTCATGTCGTACGAAAAGTAACATTTATCAAACACATCCTCCATTTTCAGACCGAACCGTTCAAACTCTCTGGCAGTGCTTATTTCGATATGAATGGGATTGGTATTGCTCAGTAATAACAGCCGATATCGCTCTTTGAGTTTAAGCAATAATTCCATCTTATAATCGGGAATATCTACCAAAAACAGGCACCATGCATCGATAATTTGCTGGTCGGTAAGCGGAACGGCTGCCAGTTTACGAACTTCGTTGCAAAATTCGGGGATGTCAATACCTCCTTTTTCGAATTGGAGGAAGAAGCCTTTCTGTCCGAAATTACTGAGTTTATCTTCGAAATTCTGAACGCCCAACTCTTTGAATCGCTGTATGCAACGGTCTAAATCGAGGTTAATCAATACACCGCCTAAATCAAATATAATGGTGCTAATATTTTCAGTTTGAATCATATTTGTAGCGTAATTTCAGACCTTGAAAGAATTTTTTGTTTCAGGGATCATGCAAAGTCTGTGGCCTGTGTTTCTGCCTGATGCGAATCCGTTGACCTTTTTTCAGTTTGGCCTTGGTTTTCAGATGGTTCAGTTTGCAAAGTGCTTTCACACTTGTACCGTTACGTGCAGCCACTTTTTTCAGGGTATCTCCTTTTCGCACTTTGTAATATCTGGCCTGAGCAAATTTATGAACTTCATGCTGATAGTAGAACGAATTCTTTTTGGTGAGCAGGTACGTTTTAGCCAATACCAAACCGGTATTAAAATTAATAATATGTTCCGGATTGATAGCATTACCAATATATCGGGTTTCGAAATGCAGGTGCGGACCGGTGGAATGTCCCGTGTTGCCTCCAAATGCTATCAGTTCACCGCCTTTGACGTTTTGATTAATAGCCACCAATACTGCCGAAAGGTGAGCGTAAACGGTTTCCAGACCGTTATCATGCCTTACCACGATATAATTACCATATCCACGACCTTCGTAATTGATAATCCTGATTTTGCCTGAAAAAGCGCAACGTACCGAGTCACCTACTTTGAGCCGAAGATCAGTTCCATAATGAAAACGGTAACGACGCGGTCCGAAAACAGAAGTAACCGCTCCACGAACAGGAATAAAAAAATTGGAAACATCAATGCGTACCGAATCCGGCAGACTGTCAATCGGAATTTTATATGGATTCACATGGTCGCTGGTCCAGATATCGTTGTAAATATCTTCAGCGGGGTGATTTTCCATCAAGTCATCCGAATTATCGTTCAACATTTCTTTGTAAATGTTGGCCGTATCTTTCTTCGGAATCAGTGAGAAATTATTCAACTGAGCATAACCCCCAAAAGTTGAGAGAAAAAAGGCGAAAACAGGAATGTATTTTTTGAGGGGAAAGAGCATTTTTTTAATTTTCAGTGAATCAATTCCCAATTCCCAATGTTCTTAATTGGAAATTGGAAATTGTCTAATTGGCAATTATTTTATATTTCGTCGTTTGCGTATAAAAAGTTCAGGCTGTGTTGGTCGAATTGAAAGATTTCTTTTTCGTCGAAAAACCGTTCTAATTCAGTTTTAGCATTCTCAACAGTGTCAGAAGTATGCACGATGTTTTCCTGAACACTTATGCTTAAATCGCCACGTATTGTGCCGATTGCTGCTTCACGACCATTCGTTTTTCCGGCCATTTCGTGTACAATATGCACAGCATCAAGCCCTTTCCAACAACAAACAATCACCGGAGTCGCCATCATGGCATCTTTGATACGTTTGAAAAACGGACGCTGAACCAAATGTGCATAATGTTCAGCTAAAATTTCGTCGGTAAGCTGCATCATTTTTATTCCGCATAATTGCAACCCTTTGCGTTCGAAGCGGTGAATAACTTCTCCTATAAGTCCCCGTTGAATAGCTCCGGGTTTAATAATTACAAGTGTTTTTTCCATGATTTTCCGTGTTTTTAATTGGAAATTGACTAATTGAGAATTGAAAATTGCTTATTGCTCTCCAAAATTAAAGAAATGCGCTAAGCAGTCAAAACAAATTCAACTTTCTTAACTTATAGAGCCCCAATTTAAGGTATTTGTTTTCAATTTTCTTAATTGAGCAGCCATAACCCGATTTTCAGTTTTTTCAAGTTTCATATCGTCTTCCAAAATCTCCATGGCAGCATTTCGGGCAATTTCCAGCATGCGTCCGTCCTGGGCTAAGTTGGCTATTTTCAGCTCGAAAGGCATACCACTTTGCTGTGTTCCTTCCAGGTCGCCGGGGCCGCGAAGACGTAAATCTGCTTCCGAAATTTCGAAGCCATCATTGGTTCGTACCATGATTTCCATGCGCTTACGGGTATCCACTCCGAGCTTATAATCCGTTAATAAAATGCAAAACGATTGCTCTGCGCCACGTCCTACCCGGCCGCGTAACTGATGCAACTGCGACAATCCGAAACGCTGCGCACTTTCAATCACCATCACCGACGCATTAGGCACGTTTACACCCACCTCAATCACCGTGGTAGCCACCATAATCTGCGTTTCGCCTCTTATAAACTTCTGCATCTGAAAATCTTTTTCAGCCGGTTTCAACTTACCATGAACCATACTGATTTTATAGTTTGGGAATACTTCACGCATGTATTCGTAGCCGGTTTCCAGATTTTGTAAGTCACTTTTTTCAGATTCCTGAATCAGTGGATACACAATATAAATCTGCCTTCCGGCCTGCACTTGTTTTGCAATAAACTGGTTGAGTCCCTGTCGTTTATTCTCGTAATAGTGATAAGTCTGAATGGGTTTTCGTCCGGGCGGAAGTTCATCGATTACCGACACACTTAAATCGCCGTACAGTGTCATGGCAAGAGTGCGTGGAATAGGCGTGGCGGTCATTACCAGAATATGCGGCGGATTGACGTTCTTTTTCCAGAGTTTCGAGCGTTGTTCCACCCCAAAGCGGTGTTGCTCGTCGATAATCACTAACCCGAGGTTTTTGAATTGTACAGCGTCTTCAATCAACGCATGTGTACCAATCAGGATATTTAATTCACCGTTGCGGAGTTGTTCGTGTATCGGTTCACGCTTTTTGGCAGTAACCGAACCCGTAAGTAATGCGATATTCAGACCAATATCACCTAAGAATTCGGTTAAACTGGCATAATGCTGCGTGGCGAGAATTTCGGTAGGTGCCATAATGCATGCCTGAAAACCATTGTCGATGGCAATAAGCATAGCCATCAATGCCACCAGCGTTTTTCCGCTTCCCACATCGCCTTGCAGCAGGCGGTTCATTTGCCGTCCCGAAGCCACATCCACGCGAATTTCACGAATAACCCGTTTCTGGGCATTGGTCAGTTCGAAAGGTAGGTAATCTTTATAAAAACGATTGAAATATTCGCCAATCTGCCCGAATACAAACCCACGAAAATGCTGATCGCGCCACTTGGTTTGCTGCAGAATATTGAGCTGAATGTAAAACAGTTCCTCAAACTTCAAACGTTGGCGGGATTTTTTGAGCAGGTCGGCATTTTTCGGGAAATGGATATTTACAAGCGAATCGGTCAGATTCAGGAGCGCGTATTTTTTCAACAGATAAGCCGGAAGTGTTTCAGGAATGCCACTCCGAATGGATTGAACCAGCGGAAAAAGAATTTTCTGAATGGTTTTTGAATTCAGAAAGCTATTCTTCATTTTCTCCGAGGTGTTGTAAAATGGCTGTAATCCCATTTGCTCGGGCGGTGGCAGTTGCGACGGAAGGTCTATTTCAGGATGCTGCAGATTAAATTTATTGTTGAAATAGGTAGGCTTACCGAAAACTACGTATTCAATGCCGGTTTTATATTTATCCAGAATAAAATTGATACCCTTAAACCACACCAGTTCAATCGTGTCACGTCCATCAGTAAAAATGGCAACAAGCCTCTGTTTCGGACTTTCGCCCACTTTTTCGAAGCGGATAATATGCCCTTTTACCTGAATAAACGGCATCTCTTCAGAAATCTCATGCAAATAATAAAACCTGCTGCGGTCGATGTATTTGTATGGGTAATGCCGCAACAAATCTTCCGCCGAATGAATGTCGAGTTCTTTCGCCAGCAAATCAGCCTTTTTCGGTCCAACACCGGGCAGAAATTTTATGTCCTGATAGGAGAGATCCATTTTCTTTTATCCTGAAATATATTTTCCAAACGGAATCTTCCGCAGAACAAAAATAACGCCAAACGAAATAATCAGCACAAACAATGTCAGCAATGGCAATGAGAGCAACGGATGAGTAAATTTCCAGTAAATGCCGTTATCAAACAAAACGCTTATAACCAGAATATGAACCAGATAAATGCCGTAACTGTGATTGCTTATCCGACTGTTGATTTGAGAAATAGTTTTATTTTTAATCGAACTGCCTTTTATCCACATAAACAGTGCAATGGATTGAATCATAGTATTTACCGACAAATAGCTGTACATACTCAGGTCGAGATGATGAGCTTTCGTGCTGAAAAACCAGGTACTAACAGCCGAAATAGCCACGCTTATTCCAAAAATCAGTGCTGCTAAAGGTCTTATTTTTGCAGGATTTGTTGGTAAGTAATACAGGTAAAAACCAAACACCATATAGCCCGAGTATAGGAAATATCCCAGAAATTTACTGCCGTAATTGCCAGACCAACTGTACATATTCAGAGGAACAGATTTAAGCAGGAAAGTCACTACAACCCACAATAACATGAGGTTAGAAACGGCTGACATATTCAGCTTTTTCAGTCCTTTATTTATGAATGGAATGAAAAGGTAGATAAACACAATCATGTAAATATACCAGAAATGCTTTGAAACACCTTCCTTTAGAAACAGATTCCATCCCCACGAAAGTATAGCCTGAAAATCGTGTGGTTGAGTTTTGACTGAAAGCATTGCCCAACGGTAAATCCAGTAAACGACTAACCAGAACAGAAAAGGAACTAAAACCCGCGAAAACCGCCTTTTATAAAATTCACTCAGGTTGTATTCTTTTCCCAGCAAGGTGGCACCGCTCAACATCAAAAACACCGGCACTGCAAAACGAACAGCACTGTCCACCACATTTCCAATCCGCCAATACGGCATATTTTTACCCCAGGTCATATTCACCAGTGGCGATGAAACATGAATCACAATCACCCCGAGCACAGCTAATGTTCGGAGTGAATCGAGGGGTTGAATGTTGGGTTTTTCAGACATGATTTACAACATTGTTTCCGCAATTTTCAAATCAAACTCTGTTGTTATTTTGATATTCTCCCGGTTTCCTTCCACCAACTGAATGTTGGTTCCAAGGGCTTCAACCACCGAAGCATCGTCGGTAAAATGTGTTGAAAATTCCTGTTCGTAAGCATTCCTCAATAATTTTGCATCAAATATTTGAGGAGTCTGAACCAGTTTATAGGCATTTCGGTCTACGGATTGACTGCCGGTTTCAGTCAGTTGTCGAATGCTTTCCACCAAATCGATCACGGGTATTGCTGCATCGTATTTTTCAGCAGTTTCAAAGCATCGTCTTATTGTATCGGTGCTCACCAACGGACGAACACCGTCATGAACGGCCACTAATGCAGGACTTTTTACGATTTCCAATCCGTTTTTCACCGAATGAAACCGGGTTTGTCCACCTTCAACAATCTGATGCTGAAGCGTAAAATTGTGTTTTGCACACAGTTCTTTCCAGAAACCAATCTGAACTTCGGGCAAAACAAGTATCAGCTTCATGTCAGCATCGAAGTTGTGAAAAACTTCGAGCGTATGTATCAAAATCGGTTTACCCTGAATTTCAAGAAATTGTTTGGGAATATCGGCATTCATCCGTTCGCCTTTTCCACCTGCAACAATAATGGCTATTTTGGTTTTTGTCATGGTTGTAAAATTAAACAAGAACAAAGATAAGCATTAAGCAATTAATAAAGAAATGTTGTCTGAGAATTTGAATCATAGCACGTTACATAATTTAAACTCAATAAATTTGAGGATTTTAGCCGAAAACCCGTAACATTTGTATAACTTTGCAGCCTAAAATTTAGAAGAAAATGAATTTCAGATTTCTTTCATTTTTGGCTGTTTTGTGTTTGTCAATCTGCGTATTATCTGCTCAGGAAAATAACGAAAATACAAGAACCAATATATTCAGGGCACTTCGGTCGACTGATACAACGACCAATGCAACAGTTCAAATTCATCAGGATAAACGGATTGAATCATTACTGGTAAATAAAAAAGTTGCTGCTCAGGCCTTAATAGCCACCGGTTTCAGAATTCAGGTCTTCTCGAGCAATATTCAGAAAACTGCCAAAAATAATGCATTCGAAATTGAAAAACAGATTCAGAATTTATACCCTGAGCTGCCTGTATATGTGAATTACACCTCACCTTTTTGGAAAGTCAGGGTGGGAGATTTTAGAACTAAAGCAGATGCTCAAATGAACAGAAATAAGCTAATAGAATCATTTCCAAATCTGAAATCTGAAATTTATGTCGTTCCTGATCAGATAAACGTAACTCCACCTCAAAATACAAACGATGGACTTTAATATAAACCAACCGGTTCCTTTCGATGACGAAAAAACCGCCAAAATAGCCGACCATTACCTGGAAATCATTAAACTTCTTGGCGAAGATGCCGATAGGGAGGGTTTGTTGAAAACACCTGAACGGGTTTCGAAAGCCATGCAGTTTCTAATGCAGGGTTACGAACAAAACCCTGAAGAAATAATACAATCAGCCATGTTTACAGAAAATTACCGCCAAATGGTAATTGTAAAGGACATTGACTTTTACTCCATGTGTGAACATCACATGCTCCCGTTTTTTGGGAAAGCACATGTGGCATACATTCCCAATCATAAAATTACCGGATTGAGCAAAATTGCCCGTATTGTGGAAGTATATGCCCGCCGTATGCAGGTACAGGAGCGCATGACAACGCAGATTAAGGAATGTATTCAGAAAACGCTGAACCCGATGGGCGTGATGGTTATCATTGAAGCTCAGCACCTTTGTATGCAGATGCGCGGTGTGCAAAAACAACATTCTATCACTACTACTTCCGATTTTACAGGGGTATTCGAACAGGCTAAAACCCGCGAAGAGTTTATAAACCTGATAAATAAAAAGTAGGATTAATCAAAGATTTTTCTCAACCAGTTCATCGGCCATCCGAACGTATTCGGCGCAGGTGAACTGTTTTTCTTTTATTTCAGAGCAAAGTAAACCACCTGCTTTTTGTCTGAATTCCTCAACCACCGATTCTTTCCCTCGTTGAAGAAGCAATCTTTCTGCAGCAAATAACGCCCCACAGACACCTCCTTCAGCTCTACCTCCACCCCATGCACGGTATTCTTCTATTTCCTGCTCAGAAATATTAAACTCATGCTGAAACCCTTTCAGAATGCATTGCGCACAATTCAGATTTTCAGGTAAAACATGGAAATATTGGTCTGATGGTTGACGAGTTTTGTTTGGAATCATCGGTTTAATGATAGTTAGCTTATTGTCAATAATTATATTGGATTTCACTACAAATTCAGGGAATTTAAGTCTTAACGACTGACAATTGTTTTTGAATAATCATTGGATTCTGAACTCGTCAGAAAGAATGTGAAAAAAGGAACACAAAAAATGAAATAAGAAATATCCACACAGTTTTCGTAAAATGGCCCCGCTGACAGACACTTATAAACTGAATAACAGGCATATATCAATATTGAGAAAAACAAACTAATACCGCTTATGAAAAATTTATCCGCATTGTTTTTAACCGAGAAGGTTATGAGAATTGTAATAATAATGAATGCTAAAACATAAATTTGAGGGACCAGAAACGAAGATTGAATAGTAAATGGATTCATTACGAAAAAATCGTTTTTGAAGAATATCAATAAAGGCAGGAATGTTAGAATGAATCCGAAAAGCGCTATTAATCCAATGAAAAACAGGTGTTTGAATTTATATTCTTTATTGATTAAGCCTGAAATGAAGAATACTATGTAAACAATAATGTACACACTTCTGGTACTTAACAACAAACCAGCCAACAATGAAAATACAATTATTTTCAACTTATTATTCTGAGGAACACGAAGAAAATAATCCATTAAAAACAGTATTAAAACCGAAAAAGTAAAGATATTGGATCTTGAAGCAATCTCCCAATATACAAAGATAGAGCTGAGAAAATAGAACAGAAAAAATTTAATGTGGGTAAAATCTTTTATTCTTTTAGAAATGTAAAATAGATACAGCCCATAACCAATAAAACTTAAGATGCTTAATTCTCCAATTAAATAAAACGGTAAAGCAATTAAAAAATAGGTTGGCATTGGTCCGGGATAGTTTCCCTGAATAGATTTTGCAAAATAAGGATAATTCCCCTTTAACATTGCATCAATAAATGAAGTAATAATACTGTAACGATCTATATTCAGACCTGCAAGTGGAATTTTAAGCCATGTGAAGAATACGACACCAAGTAGTAGTATGATTGCTGAATAAAAAAATACAGTAATCCATTTAGTCGATAATACAATTCTGTTTTCAAACTTGTAAAAGAGAAATTGAACCAGTATTAATGAAAGCGAAATTTGTAAAGAAAAATCGGTTATTCTGTGAATGTATTTATATGCGAATATAAAATTGACAAGTAACAGTATAACAAGTGAAGAACTTCTTTTTAAATTTTTCATCAAAATTACAATTCAAATATACCAATTTCCGCTAATTATTGTCGAAAGAAAAAAACATCCGATTATTAACATTCAGGTGTTCTACAGATTTAATTGATAACCATGATTTTGGTAATAGTATTTTGAGTTCCATCGGCATTTACACATATTGCCAGATAAATCCCGGTACTTACCTTTCTGCCGTGTGAATCTTTTCCATCCCAGATAGCCAAACTTCCGTTTGAAACAGTTTCACAAATCAGGTTTCCGTTAATATCAGTGATTTTCACCTGTGTGTCAGCTACTAATCCTGTAATTGTAATTACACCTTTATAACTTTGTCGAACCGGATTTGGATAAGCATACACATTTTCAAATGTAGCTCCGGCATCGCTTGCATCGCTTTGGTAAGATACAATTCCCTGCGATGTCCCAAAAAAGACTTCTCCGCTTACAGGATTGATGGCTATTGAAAGGATATCATTTGATAATAACGGGCTGTTGGTCATTGTGAAATGCTTGATGGTTTGCTGACCATTTTCCGACATTAAATACACTCCGGAGCTTCCTGTGCCAATCCATTTTCTGTTTGCGCCATCTACAGCTATCGCTTTAATATTCTCGTTTACAAGCAAATAATCTGCCAGATTTGTGCTGTCATTTCTTGGTATTTTGACGCGAGAGCATGTGTAGTTAGTGTTAAATATATTAGATAAATTATTAAACAGAAAAGGTCCCATATCAGTACCAACCCAAATTACCCCATTTTTATCCTGAGCAATACTATAAATGGTATTTGGATAAACAGGCATCAGTTTCGTTAACCCGTTATTATCTATTTCAGGGTAGGTAAAAGCTGAAATAAAAGTAGATTTATCATCACTTTGTGTATCAAGTGTTCCATTGTCATCAAAAATACAAAGTCCTGGTGTATACCTGACGGATGTAATCCATTTCTGATTTGGATTTTGATTCGAAATAAGCAATTTGCTGATTGTAGGTTTCGTTGCTGCCGGATACGAAAGTTTTTTCCATGAACCATCCGCTAATAAAATATTTATTGCACCGGATACACCTGAATTGACAAAGAACAAGTTTCCGGATTTGTCGTAAATAGCCCCGTCTAACCGTGTATAATCTAATGGAGCTGATGGAACTACAGATTCAATAGGACTGTTTTTGGGTGTATACCAATTATAGTAAGTATTATTTTTGAATTCATAAAGACCTTTTCCGTATGAAGTAACAAAGAAATGCTTGTTATCGGTCGGATCAACTGCCACATTCATAAAATCAGTAACATTATTTTTGGTGGAATCTTTTATTGATTTTGACAGAATATTATTCCAAACTCCATTCTCATACATCATAACACATCCATCTCTGTTATATTGAGATGCCCATCTACCGCCTGATACTACGAAAAGTTTTTGTCCGGAAAAAGTCATATCCCATGGTATATTTACTAATGGTCCTGCCGGTTTGGAATAGGAAATATTGGGAGTATCTGAACCGTTGTCTTTATATGAAATAACTCCCAAAGCATTTGCTGCAAGATAATAAGTGCCATTTGTTGAATCATATTCAGCATCTGATATCGATCCAATTGAATTTACAGTTTTTGTATTAAACGATAGGTCAGTTAAATAGGCCGAAGACCCATCAAAAACATTCAGACTTTGTCCTGATGCATTCATGAATGTTACATTAACGTTGGGTAAAAAAGGGCTCCAGATTTTTAAGTTGTCGTCTAAAAAGTATAATTTTCCACCTCTTTGCAGTACTAATTGTCCGTCGAATGAACTGATTCTTTGAAAATCGCCACTTCCTGGTAAACTTGATAATGTAGACCAAAATTCATAGTTCACCAGATGACTTTCGGTCACAGATGCATAAAAAATCGTTGAAGCACTTAACGCATAAATAATACCGTTATGAACGGTAGTATTCAGGACTTTAACCTCGGTAGCATTTGGACCAATAAAATAAGTATCAGCTACTTCTCTTTTCTGCATATTTAAAACTAATATTCCAAAATTACAGGATAAATATGCCTTATTTTGATAAAACAGGATATGGTTTACATCTTTACTCGAACTCATTTGTTTGCTGTAAAAATCGGGCATATTAACTATTCCACCGGATGTCATAATATCAATATTTCCATTTGAGTAAGTAATAAGAAGTTCTTTATTAGCCAAATCAAATGCTATTCGCGATATGTTTGATCCGTTCATTCCATTATTTTTACTATAAAACTCCATACCTCCATCTTGTTTGTCGACCGAATACAAAGCCCCTTCACTTACAGCATATATTTTGTTCTCTGACTGTGCAATCTGAGACACATTATTATATGCAAAATGGGTGCGCCATTTGCCCATAGCTAATTGAGCAGACGAATTAAAGTAAATTACTGAAATAAAAAGCCCTAAAATAAATATATTCTTTTTCATATCGAATTTCGCATTATTAACGTGATTTGAATTGTTTGAAATAAAATTCGTTTAATTAACTCACAATGAGCTGTTTTATTTCATCAATTCTGGTACTGAATAGATATTTTTAGTGATTTTATGATAAAAGTGGTATTATTTTTTCTGTCTAAGATAGTCGGTCAATTTTTGTACTGCTAAAGCTCTGTGACTTATTAAATTTTTCTCTTCGCTGCTGAGCTCTGCAAAACTGAGTTCATAACCTTCCGGAACAAAAATCGGATCATATCCAAAACCACTCCTCCCTGAAGCTTGCCGGCTTATTTTGCCATTTATTTTTCCCTCGAAAAAGCATGTTGTATTACCCTGAATTAATGCAACAACAGTTCTGAAACAGGCTTTACGATTGTCAGATCCACTCATTAAGTCTAATACTTTAGCCATGTTTTTCTGTGCATCATGATTTTCGCCGGCATATCGGGCAGAAAAAACTCCCGGAGCGCCATTCAAAGCCTCAATCTCTAATCCGGTGTCATCAGCAAAGCAATCTAATCCGAATTTTTCATGAATATATTTTGCTTTGATAAGTGCGTTTCCTTCCAGCGTGTCAGCTGTTTCGGCTATATCATCGTTGCAATTCAGATCAGATAAACTCACAATTTGATATTCTGATTCCAGGATTGCTTTAACTTCAGAAAGTTTATGAGCGTTGTTGGTAGCAAATACAAGTTTTTCCATGAAATTTTTCAGGTAGAAATCAATTGTTTGCAAAGATAATTAATTTCAGGAATAAAAATGATTATTATTCCTTTGAGAAACATGCTTTA
Source organism: Paludibacter sp. (assembly GCA_037132235.1). GTDB lineage: Bacteria > Bacteroidota > Bacteroidia > Bacteroidales > Paludibacteraceae > Paludibacter. Next base: position 4,217 of record JBAXPM010000002.1, on the reverse strand, counting down.
TTTACTTATTTGACGTGTTTATTTCTTTATTTTATTATTTTTGTAACATGAAAATTTAAATTTTTTTCGAGTATTAATTTTAAAAAACAAAAATCATGAAAAAAGTTATTCTTTCAATCATTTTAGTTGTAGGTTTTGTTAGCGCTTTAAATGCACAGGTTGGCAAAAGAGCTATTGGTGTACGCTTTGGTGGATTTGCCGGAAATGGTGCAGAATTGTCTTATCAACAACCACTCGGAGCGAATCGTCTTGAACTGGATTTAGGTTTGAATGGTTGGGGTTTGGGTATAAATGGATTATATCAATGGGTTAAACCTTTACCTCAGTTGGCTGAGGGATTTGACTGGTATTTAGGAGCAGGTGCCGGTTTGGGCTTGTCAAAAGGTGCTTTTGGTATAGGTATCTTGGGACAAATTGGATTGGAGTATAATTTCGAATTCCCGCTACAATTATCGATTGATTACCGTCCGGGACTTTATTTCTTACCTGCCTTTTCGGGGTCGTATGATGGAGTTTGTTTAAGCGCCCGATACAGGTTCTAATTGAATGGGTATGTTTTTCGACAGAATCGGAACTCTGTTATCCCCGGTGATTGGGATGTCAGAGTTCCAACTCTGACTTTCTCTTCTTTTTCGACAGAATTGGAATTCTGTCGTCCCGAAGATTATTTCCGTATCACAGTGCCGCTGCCACTCATTGTGGCATTTACATTGGGTGTTCCGTAATAATACACATTTCCTGAACCTGTTATAGTTGCTTTAAGTGTGATTACAACCGCTACATCGATGTTCCCGCTGCCTGAGATTGTACAATTGGCATAATTGGCGCGCAATGTGCTGAAGTCCATGTTTCCGCTACCTGCTATTACCGCCTTTAGTGAATCTACCTTACCCGTAGCCGTAATGTTGCCACTACCATAGATATTGGCGTTTAGTTTTGCGATGTTCAGCGATTGACCGGCATTGATGTTTCCGCTGCCCGAGATATCTGTTGACAGCAAATCTTTAAACGCTGAACTGATAGTAATATCGCCACTCCCATTCAACGTAACGTGGATAAGCGAATCGGGCATAGTGATGGTAACTTTCGCCTTACTGTTGTTCAGAAGTGTGGACGCAGGTACATTGGAAATAACCAGGGTGTGATTACTTACTGTGACTGCATGATACTGAAGCAGATTTTCATAATCCGAAACTTCCACTTTGAAAATATTGCCTTTTACTATGTCGACATTAGCTGAACTGTTGAGTGTAACCGACTGAAAATCGCTTACAGCACATGATTTACTGATAATATCGCCCTTACCGGTAATGCCAAACAATTCGGCAATACATGAGCTGAAAACAAGCGTGATTATTACCAAAACTACAGTGTGAATACCATTTTTCCTGTTCATACGATTCAATTTTGAGGTTAGTTTATCATAAAATTATCACCTACAAATATACAAAAAAAGGACACTATTATCAGTATCCTTTTTGATATTTATTGACAGTGTGACTTTGAGTCACCCCGTCAATTGTGTATTATAAAACTACTTTAGCAATCTGATTACCTACTTTTACAACAACTAATCCTTTTACAGCAACCGGAATACTATTTAAGCCGGCAGTAGTTGTTTTAATAAGCAGTTTCTGTCCTACTGCATTATACAATTCCATTACCTGACCGGACTCGGCGGTAAAGCGTATAATGCCATCGGAAGCAGAAACTGATAAAGAATTCTGAGTTGTTGAAAGACCTGTAGCCATGGTCGATGCTATAATCTCATTCGAAGATGCAGTGGTTACCGTTGCATTTTTAGCTACGACTGTATAATAATATGTTGATCCACCTTGAAGACCGGTTAAAACATAACTATTTGTACCAGTAACAGTAAATGGAGAACCGGAAACTTGAACATTACTTGAACCTGTCATTGTATGAGATCCAAGATTAGTAATATAATCAGTAGCCTGCACGTCCCAATCTGCAACATCATAAGTCGCTTTTGGTGATGTTATTGAACTTTTACGAATTAATGTTTGGTCAAGTCCCCAATTAGCAACTTGATTGAAAATTCCTACTTCATCTAATTGATTTACGCCTTTGAATAATGCAACAGCATCATTTCCATTAAAAGTCATAGTTGTGTTATTTGTCAAATCTGCAACTCCAAGAATCGTAGCATTAGCACTTGTATTTGCCAAAACAAAAACATCGTTATTAGCTAATGTACCTGTCAGAAGTTGTTCTGTTGTATAAGCACCAGCACCATTAGTTTGTTTTTTTAATGAATATGCGCTTAAATCAACCGGTGCTCCAGTTCCGTTAAAAATTTCAATTGCTTTATTATTGCTTGTACCTTCAACATATTCCGAAATAAATAAGTCAGTTGCCAATGCTCCACCGCCTGTTTTTATGTAAACACTTAGTACGTAATCAGTTGCGCCGGGAACTGCAGACCAGTTAGCCGTAAATCCACTATTATTATTGACAGAAGATTCCGCAGCAACCGGAGTAGATAATCCTGCAGTCCCACTCAAACTGCGTGTGACATCCGTTGCTCCGGCACTTGACAAGGTTAGTGTTGCTGTATGCGGTCCTGTTGTAGTTGGAGTGTAAGTTATAGTTATCACTGTATTTGAGACACTACCACCAGTTTGAGTTAACGAAGTTTGTGAAAGCGAGAACTGATCGGCGTTTGTACCTGATAAAGCAAGGGTGATATTCCCTGTAAGATTTGCACCGCTTACATTTATCGTTTTGGTAGGCGCACTACCAATGTTAGCAGAGAAAGCAGCAACAGTAGCTTCAGTAACTGTTATGGTAGGGGTTATAGCAGTAACACTGCCATTACATGTCACATTTTGAGCAGTTGCACCGGTTGAAGCCACGGCAATATTCTCTGAATTATAACTGCCAACTGTCAAGCCCGCTTTCAGACGTGCATAAATGGTAGTTGTTGCCACAGTTCCTCCTGTTTGAGTCAGTGTAATTGGACTGGTAGCTATAAATGAACCACCTGTACCCGTAGAAATTTCATAATCGGTAGGCGCAGTTAGGGTGATATTGTTAGTCAGATTTGTTCCACCTGCAGTAAATGATTGTTCTGCTGATGGCCCGCTACCGGAATATGTAAAACCGCTAAGGGTTGAAGGTGTAACAGAGATTGTTGGAGTGCCAGTAACCGCTCCAACAATATCTGACCATGTAGTTGCAACTCTTATTCCATCTATTTTTAATGCCGGAGCATTTGCTGCTGTTCCTTGTCTCAATGCAACAGAACCAATATTTGCCAAATCGGTAGGTGTATCAGTACTTGTAATCCAACCAGAAACTGGCTCAACAGCATTTAATGTTGGATTAATATAAATTGCTGAAACATCATTTGTTGCTCCTGCAACAATTGTGTATTTTAAAACAAGCAAGTATGTTGTATTTAAAGCATAACTAAAAGGTGTAAAAATTGCGGTAGCAACTAAACCTGCGCGAGATATACCGAAAGCTAAATTATTTGAAGCATCCTTTTTTACAAATACCCTTCCATGATAAGTCGTACCAATTGCAGTAGCACCAAGATGGAAAAAATAATCACCTGTAGTTGTAGCTGAAGTTATATTAACCAAACAAGATGCATACACTGTACCAGTTGTTTGAGCAGTAAAAGTTTTATTTACATCTTGACCTGAAGATGCCAACGAAACTTCAGCTCCTATGCCTGAGGATAAATATCCTGCATAGGTTATAGAAGATGCACTTACTGCTACAGTCGGAGTTGCAGTTGTACCAGTAATATTCCAACCATTAGCAGTTAAGTCTTGTCCAACTGTATAACTAAAGTTTTCGTTTAATAGTTGAGCGTTAGCACTTGCACTTCCCACCATTATAACAAATGCAAGAAGAATTGATTTGAAAAAAGTAGTTTTTTTCATGTTGTTGTTTTTATTAAAGAGTTATAATAGAGATGTTTAAATTTATTAATTGAAGTTGCAAAGATACATTAATTCAAACCATATTTTGCACTTTATGGTATTACAAATACCTGAATAATTTACATATAATCAGTATTTTCATACCAGGACCGAACGGCAAAGATAAAAAATTGAATTTGAATATGCAATAGTTTTGAATTTTAATTCAATAATGTAACAATTACGTAAGAACAGCATAACTCCTTTTATGTAATTAGTCGCTCCTTATAAGTAGGTTATATGTCTGTATTACAACAGAATAAC
>JBAXPM010000001.1:0-226043 GCA_037132235.1 Paludibacter sp. | reverse complement strand
GGTTTTTACATCAAAATTCTTCCAAAATAAACAAATGTGACGGCATTAAAAAAAATCCTTTCTTCTCACCCCATTTTCCATTTCCCTCTTTCTTTGTATCTTTGCACCTGCTTGCTGAAGGCAAGCTCCCTTTAAACAAATCAACAAATAAACAAATCACCAACAAAAAAAATGGCTGACGATAAAAAAGTAATTTTCTCGATGGTTGGAGTCAGTAAGACCTTTCCACCGCAAAAAAAAGTATTAAACAACATTTACCTTTCGTTTTTCTACGGAGCTAAAATCGGTATTATCGGTTTGAATGGTTCCGGTAAATCCACGCTGCTTAAAATCATTGCCGGAGTCGAAAAAAGTTTCGACGGAGAAGTGGTTTTCTCACCCGGATACTCGGTAGGTTATCTGGAGCAGGACCCGAAACTGGACCCAACCAAAACTGTAAAAGAAATTGTGCAGGAAGGCGTGCAGGAAATTGTGGATATGATAGCCGAGTACGACAAAATCAACGAGCAATTTGGTGATCCGGATGCCGATTTCGATAAACTTATTGCCCGTCAGGGTGAATTGCAGGAATTACTCGATCATGCCGATGCATGGAATCTCGATAATAAGTTGGAACGTGCCATGGATGCGTTGCGCTGTCCGCCCGAAGACTGGATGATTGAAAATCTGTCCGGAGGAGAACGTCGCCGTGTGGCTCTTTGCCGTTTGCTGCTTCGCAATCCAGACATTCTATTGCTCGATGAGCCTACCAACCACCTTGATGCCGAATCGGTGGAATGGCTGGAGCATCACCTGCAACAATATGCTGGAACGGTCATTGCCATTACCCACGACCGCTACTTCCTCGACAATGTTTCGGGCTGGATTCTCGAACTCGACCGTGGCGAAGGTATTCCGTGGAAAGGAAATTACACTTCGTGGTTGGAACAAAAAACCGCGCGTATGGCCGGCGAAGAAAAGCAAGCCAGCAAGCGTCGTAAAACCCTTGAACGTGAGCTGGAATGGGTGCGCATGGCTCCAAAAGCCCGTCATGCCAAAGGAAAAGCCCGTTTGGAAGCTTACGACAAGTTGATAAACGAGGACCAACGCGAGAAAGAAGAAAAACTGGAGCTTTTTATCCCTAATGGTCCGCGTTTAGGAAATAAAGTAGTTGAATCGATAGCTGTTTCTAAAGCGTTCGGCGATAAATTGCTGTTCGACAACCTGAACTTTATGCTTCCACCCAATGGAATTGTTGGTATTATAGGACCAAACGGTGCCGGTAAAACCACGCTCTTCCGCATGATGATGGGAATTGAAAAAGCCGACAAAGGAACATTCGAAATTGGCGAAACCGTAAAAATCGGATATGTTGACCAAAGTCACACCGACATTGACCCTGAGAAAACCGTTTATCAGGTTGTTTCAGGAGGAACAGAATATATTCGCGTAGGTGGTAAAGAAATTAATGCCCGTGCTTACCTGTCGCGTTTTAATTTTGCAGGTGGCGATCAGGAAAAACTTTGCGGAGTGCTGTCAGGTGGTGAACGTAACCGTCTGCATCTGGCAATCACACTCAAATCGGAAGCTAACGTACTGTTGCTCGATGAGCCAACCAACGATATTGACGTAAACACCTTGCGTGCATTGGAAGAAGGCCTCGAAGCATTTGCCGGTTGTGCCGTGGTTATTAGTCACGACCGCTGGTTCCTTGACCGTATTTGTACACACATTATTGCTTTTGAAGGTAATTCGGAAGTATTCGTGTTCGAAGGTTCGTATTCCGAATATGAGGAAAACAAGAAGATGCGCCTCGGTGACGAAGGGCCAAAACGCATCCGCTATAAAAAATTGATGGTGTAATTCAGTTGATAATTGACAGTTAACAGCGAATAATTGTAAAATAAAACGGGTTTAGTCAATCAGACTAAACCCGTTTGTTTTTCTTAACTGTAAACTGTCAACAATAAACTGTCAACTGATTTCATTGGTGTTCTGGTCTTAGCAAATCATTCACTGTTTTTACCGGATTGAATGTTTCAATCGGCACTTCCACGAAAATAGTATTCCAGTCACTCATCGCGCCGTTCCAAAGTCCGGGCAGTTCAAGTGCTTTCAGTTCTTTTCCGCTCTTTGATTTCAGCGAAATGAAACCTGTTTTTGGGTCGACATATTTCAGCAAATCAAATTTCTCACCTTTATGATTCCTAATACTACATACCAAATCTACCGGATTGAAATGCGTTGATTTCAGCATTTTTTCTTTGTCGACAGGATTTGTCAGGTCAATCTGCGAACTTTCCAGAATCTGAGGCGAAACGGTTCCATCCGAATTCACTGTGAGGAATGGTCCGCCACCCGGCTCACCCACATTCTTCACCATACCGCAAACGCGGATTGGGCGGTTCAGTTTTGCAACAAGATATTTTTTCAATTCGTCGTGTGAAAGTGAATGAATATCTGCCCGATGATTATTTAACCGGGCTTCGCAGAATTGTGCAATAACCGTCAGTTTAGCATCCGAAATGGACTCGTTTTCAAGCTCATGAAGATACGCGAAGCATTGTCTCTGAAGGTTCACCAGCATTCCGGCTATGACTTTTTTGTAAGTTACAGTACTTTCCTTCAGCGAGTCAGGAACCACATTGTCAATGTTTTTAACGAATACAATATCACCGTTCAGGTCATTCAGATTTTCAATCAAAGCTCCGTGACCACCGGGACGGAAAACCAACTCGCCTTTATCACGGAAAAGCTGGTTATTCTCATCAGCAGCTATGGTATCTGTCGATGGTTTTTGTTCCGAAAAACTCACATTGTACTTCACGCCAAATTTCTTTTCGTATGTTGGCAGAGATTCTTTCAGATGCTTCTCAAACAGTTCACGATGCTCGGTTGAGACTGTAAAATGGATATTTGCATTTCCGGTTTTTCCGGCAGCATACAATGCTCCTTCTACCAAATGTTCCTGCATCGGAGTTCGTTTTTTTGGACCATAAGAGTGGAAACGCAACAATCCTTTGGGTAATGCACCATAATTCAACCCTTTGGCTGACAACAAATTTTCTACAACAGGTTTATATTGATTGCTTTCTGTCAAGTGGTCAATCGATTTTCCATTGTTTTTCAGGCAAACTTCATCCAGTTCTTCATAAAAAGCAAATTTCCTGATTTCACTAAAAAATTTCTTTTCGAAAGCAGTGGTCGGTTCACTGGTTTCTTTTTCTAAAAACTCAAAAAGGTCTTTAAACATGCGGCTTGCAGCTCCTGAAGCAGGCACAAATTTGATAATGGTCGCATCTGATTTCAAATAATCCTCCCATTGATTAAGCAGGGTGGAAGTTTCAGAATCTTTTATCTGAATAATTCCATTACCCGGTTCAGCAGCACTGCGTATTTCCAAAAACGGAAAACCGGTGGAAAAAGCGTTAAGTTGTTCTCTGATTTTTTCAGCAGTAATTCCTTTTTTCTTCAATAAAATTTCATCAGTTGGTGATAACATTCTTTCTTAATTTTGAAGGTTAATATTATTCTATCTTAGTCGCAGATTATTATTCTCCGAGTTGCTTTTTAAGTATTTCAATTTCCTTTTTCCGTTGATTTAATTCATTTATATAATCCGAAACCCGAATAAATGATTGGTAATCAGGAAAAGTTAGTTTTCCAAAGCAATAATATGATTTGGTGGCAAAATCAAGTGCCTTATCAATATCGCCTGAAATTTCATATGCAATTGCTAAATTGTTAGCTGCTTCTGCCTGAACATGTGTTTTTTTTGTGCTTTCGTATAACGAAATCCATATATCAATAGCTGATTTCCAGTTTTTCACATACACAGAGTCCATTCCTTGTTTTAGTGTTTTATCATTCGATAAAATAAAGAATCGATCAACCTTATCCCAGTTAGGAATAAACCTACCCACACACTTCCGCCCCACTTCCAATGCACCATCAATCAAAGCATCCTCTCTTTTTGGCATATCGTTCAACGCTTTTTTTCTGTCAATAGATTCAGATTCCCAATATAGAGTATCTTTATATGTAACTGTCTGTGATTGTGGTTTATTTGGATAATGAATACTCCATATGGTTTCATATTTAGCCTCCAGTGAATTCAAAAAAGAAAAATTATCGGTTATCAGAAACTCATCCTGATCATCATTCACCTTTATCCTATCAAGTGATAAGATAATATTTGACCGATTTCTCTTACATAGTTTGTTTACTGTGTCCATGGATAGTATTGTCGGGGTTAGAAATTCAGAAGTTTTGTTTACTGTTTTTGGCAGTAACTGAACAGATGCAAAAAATCCTTTGTTTTCAAGCTCTTCCCCCAATGCTGTCAAACAAAATATTGCAAGGCTATCAGAGTTTACATTTAGTATCTGACTTTTACCATCCATCATTGTAGTTATATGACCATAATTCACTGGTTGAACTACTGAATTATTTACAATCAGCAAATTATTGGCATCCACATTAAATTCAACCTTTGCCGGACGAAGTACATCAAGCGAAGTATAAAGAAGTTGTGTACAGGATGAAAAGAGAACAACTCCAAATAACAGCAGAATAATTTTTAGTTTATATAATTTCATTACAAAATCAGCTAATTGTTATATTTCCCAGCTCTGATTTAAACGATTAATTTCAATCCATCGTATGACAGGTGAATATTTTCAGGTAACTCTTTATCAACCCTTTCATGCAATCCCATATCATGACTTATATGTGTAAAGTAAGTCTGTTTTGCGCCAATTCTCTTTGCCATTATTAGCGCTTCATCAACCGATAAATGCGAAATATGTTTATTGGCTCTTAGTGCATTTAACACCAAAATATCCAGGTCATTTAACAAGTCAAATGACTTTTCGGGAATCGTTTTTACATCAGTCAGATATGCAATCTTTCCAAATCTGAAACCAAGAATTGGCAAAGCAGCATGCATAATCCGGATTGGTTGTATAATCTGACCATGGATTGTAAAATGCTCCTCAGTTATTTCTTTTAAATGAATTGTTGGCACGCCAGGATAACGTTTTTCAACAAAACAATAAGGCATATTTCTCCTGATAATACCCAATACTTTTTTTTCACCAAACACATTAATTCCACCCAGTGGACGCACATCATCCAATCCACCAATATGATCGTAATGTTCATGGGTCAGCAAAATGGCCGAGAGATTATCAATTCCATGATTAATAAGTTGCTGACGCAAATCGGGTCCACAATCAATCAAAATTCTGTTTTCTCCCTCTGTAATCAAAATCGAAGCACGTAACCGTTGGTCTTTTGAATCCGGTGAAGTGCAAACATCACATTTACAACCAATTTGTGGCACTCCGGTTGATGTTCCTGAACCAAGGAAAAGTAGCTCCATAATTTATATTTTCATTCTTATCCGCCATTCCTGCGGATACAAATTATTACAACGATTGCCCAAATTCTTCACCCAGCCCAATCCCAAACCTTTGTAGCAAATCAATATATAACCTCGATTTGAATCCGGTAATACGATTGCATCTTTTCGCAAAAAACTTATAGCTGTATTATAATCAACTTCAACTGTTTCAACCGAATTTCTATCTAACATTTTCGATAAGGCGATGTTTGCTGATGGAATAAAATCTTTTCCTTTCATTTCGCCTATCACCAATCCCGAATACATGCATTTCAGATTCTTATTCAACACAAAAAAATCATTCAATCGCTCCTTATCATAAGCTTTAATCAAATTATTTTCGGTTGTAATTACCCAACGGTCTGGCTCAACCAAAGATAAAGCAGTAACATCGGTTTTTGCATGTTTTGTTCCTTTTTTCTCTGCGTTTCTATTCCTCGACGAATGATTATGAATGGATGTTTTTTTCAAAACTGATATAAAGAAACCTTCACCTTTGGTTTTATGAGGATAAAACCGATAACCGAAATCGCTTTTTGTAATCTCTTGATTCCCATTTAAATCAATTGATAAAACTTCAGCACCCAATTCATTGCAAATCCACTCCGCATTTATTTCATTCTCTTCGCGATTAAACGTGCAGGTACTATAAACCAAAATTCCATCCGTTTTCAGTGCATCCCAAACCGACGAAACTATTTCCCGTTGGCGTGTTGCACATAAAGTCACATTATATTCAGACCATTCTTCTATCGCTCCGGCATCTTTCCTGAACATTCCTTCGCCCGAACAAGGTGCATCAATCACAATTGCATCAAAAAAGCCACCTAAACATTCAAAATCTTTGGGTTCATTATTGCTGACAACAACATTCGGATTACCCCATTTTATAAGGTTTTCAGCTAAAATAAATGCTCTTGACCGAATAATTTCATTACTAACCAACAAACTACTCTCGGGTAAAGTTTGCGATAATAGAGTAGATTTTCCACCGGGAGCTGCACACAAATCAAGAACCGTTTCGGCTGTCGGGAAATGCTGTTTTACGGCTTGTTCCAAAAACATGGAGCTGGCTTCCTGCACATAATAAACTCCGGCATGAAATAGCGGATCGGCTGTAAAAAGCGGTCGCTCATTCAAATAATAACCCGATTCACACCAGGAAACATGTTCATTAGAAGGCTGATACTTTATTTTATTATTTACCCTGACACTTGTTGGCGGAATTGTTTCAAGAACTTTCTCAAGTTCGTGATATTCATCTCCAAGAAGTTCTTTTGTTCTGCGCTCAAATGCCTCGGGTAATTTCATTTATAAAGCATTTACAATTTTGGCAATGGTTTGTGCATATTCAGCATCGGACAAATAAACCTTTTGAGGATTCATTTCAAAAATTCCACCAAATTCAAAACCATCTTCGTATTTCGGTACTAAATGAAAATGAAGATGAGGCAGTTTATCCGAATATGCTCCATAATTTATTTTTTTAGGTGCAAATGCTGTTTGAATAGCTTTTGCTACCTTACAAACATCAGCTATAAAGGCATTTCGGTCAGATTCCGACAGTTCAAAAAGCTCATTTACATGGTCTTTATATGCCACAATGCATCGTCCGGGATGACTTTGTTCTTTGAATAGAAAAAGGGTTGATGCATTTAAGTCACAAACCTCAATCATTAAACTTTTCTGCAATTCATTGCGTTGGCAATAAAGGCAATCTACTGATTTTTCCATAAAATAAATTTAAATTTTTTGTTTGACTTGATTAGTTTAAAAAAAGAAAGCAGTGAGATAATGTATCACTGCTTTCAAATGAAAATCTTTCTGATTTAAGCTTTACGTGATTCAATAATACGCATAGCGATATCAAGAATCTGAGTGTCATCTAACAAAACCAAACCACCATCGGGACCCGGCTCAATATGAACACCACAACTTTTACCATCTTTGTAGTCGTGTCCTCCAAAATAATTACGTACTGTTTCTTTTTCCAGACCAAGTTCTTCAGCGATCTTGGTCATACTACCACTTGGCAGCGCATCTTTTACTCTACGTAGCTCGTTGAATGTTATCGTTTTTGTCATGACATATAGGTATTAGAATTGTTTATAAAAATGAGTTATCAAAAAGTGCAATAAATGTAGTGCCTTCTTTTGATTCTACAAAATTTTTTCATAAGAATTTTCCTAAAAAAAACAAAAATAATCATACAATTTTTATATATTATTGATTTTCAGAAACTAACAAAATTGCAATAATTTAACCAGTTGAAAACACAAATCATATTAACATTAAAATTTATTTTATTTTTCTTCGTTTTATGTTTTGATTATATTTGTCTATTTGGCAGTTTTCCTATAAAATTAAATGTTATTAAATATTGGTTGATTTTTTTTCTTTTTATGGCTTATAGAGTTGTATATTGCATTGGTTTTAAGTACTTTTGTAACTTCAAATAATACGCCAAAAAATCAATCCTAAATCCAAAGATAATATACGATTGATAGTCAAATACTTAGTAGTAAAAAAACTTTATCCGAATACCGTTAAAATGAAAAAAACACACCTAATTACTCTGTTAATTCTTTCTCTTTTTCTGATAGCAGGCTGTTCATCACAAAAAGAAATAGCGTACTTTAATGGATTAAACTCTAATTCCGCTGATTCAATAAACAAAAAATTCAATAAAATTCATGAAGCTATAATTTGTCCCGGCGACATGCTTTCAATTACAGTTACAGGTTTAGATCCAATGGCAGTAGCGCCTTTTAACCTTCCATTAGTTTCATATGCAACGCCAGGCTCCGACCAACTTTATTCAGCTCCAACACTTCAGTCATACCTGGTTGATATTAATGGTAGTATTAATTTTCCGGTTATTGGCAGTATTAAGCTTGCCGGATTACCAAAATCTCAAGCCATCAAGTACATTAACGAACAACTTACTCCTTATTTGAAAAATGCTATTGTAACGATTCAGTTTATGAATTATAAAGTTACTGTTTTGGGAGAAGTTTCAAAACCGGGTCAATATACTATAAACAATGAACGTGTTACGATATTAGACGCCCTCGGTTTAGCGGGTGATATGACCATTTTCGGAAAAAGGGAAAATGTTCTGATTACAAGAGAAAATAATGGTAAATTAGAGTTTGTAAGGCTAAATCTTAATTCGGATGAGATTTTTAAATCACCATATTTTTACCTCCAACAAAATGATGTTATTTATGTAGAACCTAACAGTGTTAAATCAATTGGTTCGCAAAATATATCGCTTTATTTGTCTGCAGTATCAACTTTAGTAACAACTGTCGCTGTAATTTATTCTATGACCAAATAACAAACAATTTTAATGACAGAAATTAACCTGAATTTTTATCGTTACTATTGAAACCCTTCATAACATGGAAAACAATAAACCTAACTTAAATAGCTCAAACATTGATTATATAAATTACAGAGAATTAATGCTTAAATACCTGTATAAATGGCATTGGTTTTTAATTTCAATTGTTGTTTGTTTATTTGCTGCATTTATTTACCTCAAAGCAACTAATGAGCAATATCAGGTACAAACAACAATATTATTGCGCAAAGATCAATCAAGCAATAGCAATCTTGTAGACATGTCTATGCTCGAAGGACTCGGGATTTCGGGCACTTCGAAAGAAGTTGAGGATGAAATCCAGGTTTTATCATCAAAAGCTTTAACCCAGAATGTTATCAGAACTTTACATTTTGAGACAGAATATTTTATTCTAAGTGGTTTGAGATATAATGAATTATACCCAATCATTCCGGTAAAACTGATTCTGCCTCAGTCATTTAATGACACGATTAAAATGCAAATTGAGCTTAAAATCAAAAAGGTTTCAGATGGTTTTAAAATCAAATTTAAATATGGAACCAGAACTAAAAGTTTCAAAATCGCGAATCTAAACTCGGCTATAAATACTGAAGTTGGCTCAATGAGTTTTCAACAATTAACAGCGCTTCCGAAAAACTTCACGTATAAAATCATTTCCTACCCATACAAAAATCTTACCGAGAGATATTGTACCAGTATTAAGGTTGCTTCTGTAAACAAAAAATCAAATGTTATCAGCATTACAACTGTTGCTACAAATTTCAAAAAAGCTGAAGTTATAATAAATAAACTGATTGAATTATACAATCTTGATGCTGTAAATGACAAGAATCTTATTACCAGCAATACAGCAGCTTTTGTTCGGGAAAGATTGAAATTAATTGGAAATGAACTTCAGGGAGTTGAATTAGATGTTGAAAACTACAAGAAAACCAACAAGTTAACTGACATAAGTTCTGAAGCTGAAATATTCTTAAAATCATCCAGTGAATACGATTTAAAACTTTCAGAACTTGAGACTCAACTTAATTTAGTGGGTTATATTGAATCATATGTAAAAGACAATAAACACCAATACGACTTAGTACCTGCAAACTTAGGTATTGAAGATAAGTCATTGCTGGCATTAATGCAGGATTACAACAAAGCTCTTCTGGAGCGTATGAAACTTTTGCGTACCACAAACGAAAGAAATCCTGTTATTACACAAATGGAACAACAGCTTAAAGAGTTAAGAGGCAGCATTATTACAAGTATTGGAAGCATAAAAGACGGTTTGAAAATTGCGAAACGCGAAATGACAAACAAAGATGCTCAATTTGCTTCAAAAATCAGGAATGTACCAACTCAGGAAAGACAATATATTGAAATCAAACGTCAACAGGAAATTAAACAGAAACTATATTTATATCTTTTACAAAAGAGTGAAGAAAATGCGCTTTCATTAGCAAGCACAATACCTTCAGCAAAAACTGTAGACCCGGCATACACATCTTTAACTCCGGTTGCTCCTAAAAGAATGATTATCTTTTTGTTTTCATTTATTTTAGGGATAATACTCCCATTAATTTACTTCTATATTGCCGAACTACTTAACAATCGTATTTCAAGCAGTAAAGAATTAAAGCGTCTGGTTAAAGTTCCATACCTGGGTGCTATCGGACTAAAAAAGGAAGTTGACGTAGTTGTAGTTCACGAAGGAAAAACAACCCCTATCGTTGAGATGTTTCGGATTATTCGTACAAACATGCAATTCATGTTAGCCGGTAAAGAAAAACCTGTAATACTAATAACTTCCAGTATTAGTGGCGAAGGCAAATCATTTACTTCTATAAATCTGGCTATGTCACTTGCCTTAATGAAGAAGAAAGTTATTTTAGTCGGTTTAGACATACGAAGTCCTATGCTGGGTGAATATCTTCATTTATCTAAAGAAAGAGGAATCACCATGTTTATATCAGATGAAAGTTATACTGTAAATGACATCATAATACCATCTAAGCTGCATTCATTCTTAGATGTAATTCCTGCAGGTCCGGTTCCACCAAATCCCGCTGAATTGATAATGAATCACAGACTTGATGAATTATTTATCAAATTAAGGGAAATGTACGACTATATTGTTGTTGATTCAGCGCCAATAGGTCTGGTTTCAGATACTTATTTATTAAACAGACTTGTCGACAATTGTATTTATGTAGCCAGAGAAAATTATACGCCACGGGATGCATGTGATTTAATCAACGAAATCTACGAACATAAGAAGCTTAATAACATGGCTGTTATTTTGAATGGTGTGAGTGAAAACTCTTCAAACTATGGATATGGTTATGGTCATGGTAAATACAAAGATGATTATAGTAAAAAAATAAATCTGATAAACAAAATCAGAAAATAACATTAATTTTTCAAAAAAAACGAACCCCTGAAATGAACTTTTTCAGGGGTTTTTTGTTTCAAATAGGAAACTTGGAAACTTTAATACTTAAATAGTTTCCTTTTTCTAATTATATATTGCTGTTTATCAGCAATTTGTGATATTTAACACAAAATTATTTATATTTTTTGATCTTTTTCCAAATAATTATTTCTAATTTTGCAGCGTTTTAATAAATTATTCAATGGAAAATCAACAAGAAATGATAATCAGTACTGCCAGTCGCTTATTTGAGCAGTTCGGAATAAGAAGCGTTTCTATTGATAATGTATGTAATGAGTTACATATTTCAAAGAAAACATTTTATACTTATTTTCCTCAAAAGGAAGATTTGGTAGAAGCAGTTCTTATTCATCAGCGGAAAATAAATTATGAAAAATTCGGAAAATTATTCAAGAATAAGAATTCCATTGATTCATTGATAGTTATTATTAAGGAAATTAAAAAAAGTGCTGAACAGGAATCGACTTCTATGTGTTTTGATCTGGAGAAATATTATCCGAAGATTAACGAAAAATACGAACAGATTAAAAGAGATAATATCAGAATTGGCTTTGAAGCAAATCTCAGGCAAGGAATTCAGGAGGGTTATTATCGCGAAGACCTAGATGTTGAATTGCTATCATATTTTCACTCTATTCAATTAAAAAATAGTTTTGAAATTATGGGGCAGGATTTGAAGAAGTATTCGAAGAAACGCCTGATTGATTTTTCGGTAGACATGATGATTCATCTCATTGCCAATGAAAAAGGATTGAAATACATGGAAGAACATTATAATAAATCAGAATAAAAAATCATTAATTAAAGTATTGTGAAACAGTTTAATAACAAAATGATGTGGTTAATAGCAATAATGTTATTGCCATCTATTGTGCTAAAAGCACAAGACACACTGACAGTCTCGCTTTCGAAAGCAATAGAAATTGCAATGAGTAAGAGTCCAACAATCAGGGTTGCAAATAAAGAAATTGAAAGAGTAGATTACTCGAAGAAAGAAAAATTTGCGGCTTTATTTCCAAACATTTCTGCAGCCGGCTCTTATCAACGGGCTCTTCAGAAACAACGCGTCTTTTTCTCGATTCCAGGCATGCCTGCTAATCCTGATGGATTTGAGATGGGGCAAGACAATACATTTAATGCAGGTTTATCTGCATCAATGCCATTAATCTCCCCTACCCTTTGGGCTTCTTTAGAAATGACTGAAACAGATGCTAAGCTGGCTTTAGAGTCGGCCAGATCATCAAAACTATCATTAATTAATCAGGTATCAAAAGCATATTATACTATTTTATTGACTCAGGATCAATATAATGTATTCAAACGAAGTTATCAAAACACTGCGGAAAATGCACGTATAATTAGAAATAAATTCAAACAGGGATCAGTTTCAGAGTTTGAATGGATACGCGCAGATGTTCAGGTGAAGAATGCTAACTCAAATTTAGTATCAGCTGAAAGTGCTGTTAACATGAGCAAATTGCAACTAAAAATGTTGATGGGTGTAAATATGTTTACCGGATTGAAAATTGAAGGTAACATGTCGGATTTTGAAAAAAACATGTATGGCGATGTTTTATCAATTGATACTACCAGCCTGAAAACAAACACAGATTTAAATCAATTTGACATTAAATCAAAACAATTAGATCATGCATTAAAAATTCAAAAAGCAGGCTGGTGGCCAACTTTAGCCGCAAGTTTCAATTATGCTTATATGTCAATGGCAAATGATAAAGTTGATTTAAAATGGTTCCCAACTTCAACCGCTGCAGTACAATTATCTATTCCGATATTTCAGGGTGGAGCAAGAGTGTATAAGGAAAAACAATTGAAAATACAGCAAGAACAATTGAAAGATCAACGCGATAATTTACGTAGAAGCCTCGAAATGCAGGCAATTTCATATCTTGATAATATCAAAAAAGCGATTGAAAAAATTGAATCAAACAAGGAAGGTTTGAGACAAGCGGAAAAAGCCGTTGCTATTTCAAAGAAACTTTATGAAGTTGGCTCAAGTACATATCTTGATTTATCAAACTCAGAACTTGCTTACTTACAGGCCGGATTAATGTACAATCAGTCAATCTTCGATTATCTTTCGGCCAAAGCTGATCTTGAAAAACTATTAGGAAAAAACTAAGAAAAATAATAAAAACATAATAAAAAGACGAATATGAAAAAGATTAAATTAACAGGACTACTGCTTGTTGCACTGGCTATTGGATTGTCTTCGTGCTCAAAAAAGAAAACTGACACAAAAGTAATAGTTGAAACTCCTAATGTAAAAATTCAGGAAGCAACTGAAAAAAATGTAGAACAGACTTTCGAACTAACAGCAACTGTGCAACCTCAGTTAAAGAATAGTATTGCACCCTCTGCTCCGGGTAGAATCCGCGAAATCCTTGTTGAAGTTGGGAGTCATGTGGTAAAAGGACAAAAAATCGTTCAAATGGACGTTGCAAATCTTTCCAATTCTGAAACTCAGATTGAAAACATGAAACGGGTTTACAAACGCGTTCAGGAATTGTTTAATGTGGGTGGCGCATCACAACAGGAATTAGATAACGCCAAGCTTCAATTGGATGTAGCACAGACCAGCCTGAAGAACTTATCCGAAAATACTTATTTATTAAGTCCAATCAGTGGTGTGGTTACAGAGCGCAACTACGACAGTGGCGATATGTATTCAGCTCAGCGTCCTGTTTTGGTTGTTATGAATATTAATCCGGTAAAGTTGCTTATTAATGTTTCTGAATCATTTTATTCAAAGGTAAAAACAGGTATGCCTGTGAAAATTG
Source organism: Paludibacter sp. (assembly GCA_037132235.1). Lineage (GTDB taxonomy): Bacteria > Bacteroidota > Bacteroidia > Bacteroidales > Paludibacteraceae > Paludibacter. The sequence continues at coordinate 212,055 of JBAXPM010000001.1, read as the reverse complement.
GATTTGATGTTTTTGGAAAAGAAAGTTTTCGTGGAAATGTAAGTCTGATTTACCCAACAATTGACGAACGTACCCGTACATTCCCTGTCGAAATAAAAGTGAACAATAACAATAATAAAATCCGTCCGGGAATGTTTGGACGCGTAATACTGGAATTTGGAAAAATAAAACACGTTGTTGTACCCGATGTTGCAATCGTAAAACAAGCCGGTTCAGGAGCAAAATTTGTATTTGTTTACAGCAATGGAAAAGTACAATATAAACAAGTAGAGCTTGGTCGTCGTGACAATACTGATTTCGAGGTTCTTTCAGGTTTGAATGCAGGTGATCAGGTTGTAGTAGCTGGTCAGTCTAAATTGGTTGACGGAGCAGAAGTAAAAGTTATTAAATAAGTTAATAGTTAATAGTAGGTAGTTGATAGTATAGGGTCTTTTTATACCTCTTATCTTTTGCCACTTACATTCTAAAAAAATAAAGAATATGAGTTTATACGAAAGTTCAGTGAGAAAGCCTGTAATGACTTCGATAATATTTATCGCGGTGGTTATTCTGGGACTTTTCTCTTACAATAAATTGCCAATTGATTTGTTGCCAAAGATAGAAACCAACACCATTATGGTTATGACTACTTATAATGGTGCAAGTGCTTCGGATGTTGAAACAAATGTAACAAAGCCGCTTGAAAGTTCACTCAATACGGTTTCCAACCTGAAAAATATTAAGTCTACTTCAAAGGAAAATCGTTCAGTTATCACGATGGAGTTTGATTATGGTCTGGATTTAAATGTAGTAACCAATGACATCCGTAATAAGCTGGATTTGGTAAAATCCTTTATGCCTGCCGGAGCAGGAAATCCGATTATTTTCAAACTTAGCACGGATATGATTCCGGTAATAATGCTTTCGGCCACCGCCAATCAAAGCTTACCGGCACTTTACAAAATTCTGGACACAAAAGTGGCTAATCCACTTGCACGTATCAATGGTGTTGGTTCTGTATCTATTAACGGGGCTCCACAACGTGAAATTCAGGTTTATGTTGACCCTGTCAAACTGGAAGCTTACCACCTGACAGTAGAAGCTCTGGCACAGTATATCCGCATGGAGAATTTGAATACTCCGGCAGGTTCGATGGATGTTGGTAGTGATACTTATGCACTACGTGTTGAAGGTGAATTTAAAGATCCTTCCGAAATGAAGAATATTGTAGTAGGAAACTACAACGGCAAAACAGTCTTACTGTCGGATGTTGCTGTAATAGCCGATAAACATGAAGAACGCATGCAGGAAAGTTACACCAATGGTGTTCAGGGTGCTTCAATTATTGTTCAGAAACAATCGGGCGCAAATACAGTTCAGATTGCCAATGGAGTTAAAAAAATGTTACCTGAAATTCAAAAGAACCTTCCATCCGATGTAAAACTTACTATTATTAATGACACTTCTGACAATATTATCCGCACAATTGAAAGTTTGGCTGAAACGGTAATCTACGCACTCTTATTTGTAATGATAGTGGTGCTGTTTTTCCTCGGTCGCTGGCGTGCAACGGTGATTATCATTCTGACAATTCCTATTTCATTAATTGCAGCATTTATATATCTGGCTCTAACAGGTGGCACACTGAATATCATCTCATTGAGTTCGCTCTCTCTGGCAATTGGACTGGTGGTTGATGATGCCATTGTGGTACTCGAAAATATTACTACGCATATTGAGCGTGGAAGTCGTCCGAAAACAGCCGCCGTAAACGGAACTAATGAAGTAGGTCTTTCAATTATCGCATCTACTCTGACGATTATTGCTGTATTCCTTCCATTGACCATGGTACCCGGAATGGCAGGTGTTATGTTCTCGCAACTTGGTTGGATGGTAACCATTATTATTACTGTTTCGATGATTTGTGCATTGACACTGACTCCGATGCTTGCATCTCAGTTGTTACGACTTGATCCGAAACGCAGTAAAGGATTTAATACAGTATATGGTCCAATTGAACGTTTTCTTGACAAACTCGATGAAAAATATGCACAATTGGTTAACTGGGCCGTTCGTCATAAAAAATCAGTATTAGCCGTTGCAACGGTATTCTTCTTTTTGAGTATTGTTCCATTGGCTGTTGGTTGGGTAGGAACTGAAAACTTCCCCGCCCAGGATAGTGGCTTTATCTCTGCTTCTATCGAATTACCGGTGGGAACAAGAATGGAAATCACCAAGGGTGTTTGCCAGAAACTCTATAACAATTGGAAAATAAAATACCCTGAAGCTGACATTATTAATTATAGTGTTGGACAGGCAAGCAGTAAAAATATTTTTGGATCGTTATTTAGTAAAAACTCCAGCAATGTAGGGACTTTTACATTAAGGTTAGTAAATTTAAAAAAACGTACACGTTCTGCTTTTGCAATAACCGATAGCATTCGAAATGATATTAAGCTTATCCCCGAAATTCGGAAATCAACTGTTACTGCCGGTGGTGGTATGAGCATGATGGGCGGTCAATCCACGCTTGATGTGGAAATTTACGGTTATGATTTTGTTCAAACCGATAAAGTAGCAGCCGAAATTTCTAAAAGAATATCTAAAGTCAATGGATTATCAAATACAACAGTCAGCCGTGAAGAATACACGCCGGAATATCAGGTTGATTTTGACCGTGAAAAACTGGCTCTGAACGGTTTAAACATTGCTACAGCTTCCAACTATTTGAATAACCGTATTAATGGCTTGACCGCTTCGCTCTACCGTGAGGATGGGGAGGAATATTCAATTGTTGTGGGTTATGCACCTGAGTATCGTCAATCTATCGAGGCTGTTGAGAATATTCTTATTTACAACAATCAGGGACAAGCAATCCGCGTAAAAGATTTAGGTAAGGTTGTAGAACGCTATACGCCACCAACGATTGAACGAAAAAACCGTCAACGTATCATTACTGTTTCGTCGACTGTATCGGGAACTACACTGGATAAGGCTGTAAATAATATAAAAGCAGAACTTAAAAAAGTAGATATTCCTTCAGATATTAACACCACGATTGCAGGCTCATTCAAAGATCAACAGGAATCGTTTGGCGATTTGGGAAGTTTACTTTTGATTATCGTGTTGCTGGTATTTGTTGTAATGGCTTCACAGTTCGAATCGGTAACTTATCCGTTTATCATCATGTTCTCTATTCCGTTTGGAATTTCGGGTGTGGTACTGGCTCTCTGGATTACAGGAACTACGTTTAATGTGATGACCTTTGTGGGCGTGATTATGCTTGTGGGTATTGTGGTGAAAAACGGTATTGTAATGGTGGATTATATCAACCTGAACCGCGAACGTGGTAATGGAATTATCCGTGCGGTGGTTACTGGCGGTAAATCCCGTCTACGTCCGGTATTGATGACCAGTTTGACAGCAATACTGGGTATGTTGCCACTGGCGATGAGTCACGGACAAGGTGCTGAAATGTGGAAACCAATGGCTGTAACCGTTATCGGCGGTTTGACCGTATCAACCATGTTGACGCTGGTAGTTGTACCAGTAATCTATACGCTTTTTGCAGCAGGCGGAGTTAAACGCAAACACAAAAAGAATAAAAAAGCAGCTTTATTGAAAGAACTTGGTGAATAACCGTTTGACAGAACTAATATTTAAAAGAAAAAAACATGAAATCAATATTTATATCATTCGATCAGGCTTATTACGAGCAGGTTCAGCAAATTCTGACACTCAATCACGTTCGAGGTTTCAGCGGTTGGGAATCAGTAATCGGACGTGGCACAAAAACCGGCGATCCACATTACGGAACTCACGCCTGGCCATCGTTGAATACAGCCATTCTAACGATTGTTGAGGATGAGAAAGTAAAGCCAATTCTGGCTGACTTACGCGAACTTGACGGAACTTCCGAACGCATGGGCATCCGTGCATTTGTATGGAACATTGAAGACGGAATGTAAATTCAGTTTACAATTAATAGTGAATTAGTGAATAGCAAAAAATGCGCTTCCCGACCAATTCGGCGAAGCGCATTTTCAATTATCAACTGTCAACTATCAACTATCAACTATTTCATCACCTCAGCTTTTATCACCCTCACATCCACCACCGGACGGTCGTTTGCGCCGGTTTTTACTTTCGAAATGTTTTCCACCACTTCCATTCCTTCTACCACTTCTCCAAAAACAGTGTAATCGCCATCCAGATGCGGTGTTCCGCCAATGGTTTTATATTCTTCGCGCTGAAGCGGTGTGAGCTTCAGAGCCGGTTTAGCTTTCATTTGAGTGTGAACTACAGCTAAAACAGAATCGCGCAAAGCATCAAGTTTTGTCTTATTTTGTTCGGTACGATACTTATTTATTTCATCCTGTTTATTCTTCGCAATTTCCTGAAAAAGCTTTCCTTCAAGTTTTTGTGCATTATTACGATCTATATCATCTAACTGGCTATCGGTAAACGTTTTTCCCTGTACAATATAAAACTGACAACCCGATGAAGCTTTCTGTGGGTTGGTTTGATCGCCCTGGCGAGCTGCTGCCAATGCACCTTTTCGGTGGAAATACTTCGGATAAACAAATTCAGCAGGAATTGTGTATCCCACATCGCCCGACCCGAGCATGGCGTCCGGTTTGGCAGTCTTTGATTCCGGGTCACCGGCCTGAATCATAAAATCGCCAATTACCCGATGAAACAACACACCATTGTAGAAGCCTGATTTTACAAGTTTCACAAAATTATCGTGATGTTTTGCCGTTTCGGGATATAACCGAACTACAATATTTCCATAATTCGTTTCGAAACGCACCACAGTTCCGTTATATTTTTTATTGGCGCATGATTCTGAAACACTTATCGCTACAATTAAAATTAAGAATATTAGTTTCTTCATATTTCTCTATGTTTAAAGCCTTAAACTATTTATTAACGGCACAAAAATATAGAATTTATTTTACAGTTTTCCATTTTTAATTTAAAAAAACTGTTTATCTTTACGCGTATTTTTTACACTTTGTAATTTAAAACCATATTATTACCCTGTTTTACTAACAATTAAATGAATGAGTCATGAAAAATTATTTTAAATTTAATCTGACAGGCAATAAAGTATTTCCTGTGTGGATCTTGTTTTTTGTTCTTTATATTATTCCGTATTCAATTATCCAGTACAAAATGCAGACTTTAAGCAAGGTTCAAACGACTGATTTAGCAGACACAATGCAGCGTATGGCGAGTCTTTTCAAAATGTACGGAGTTTCGGGCATCTTGATTATTGTTGAATACAGCATCATGTTCTTCATTTACAAAATGTCGATAGATGGCATTGAATTTAAAGAAAAAACATTTTCGTTCGTGGGAAAATTCGGTAGTTTTATCGGGCTCTTCATTTCAAATTTACTGCTGACTATTATTACATTTGGTATTTACGGCCCATGGTTTTTGACCAAAATGTACAGGTTTTTTGCCGCAAATTCGAAGTACGATGATAAAAATCCCGAATTCAAAGGCAAAGGCTCTGATTTGTTTGTGGTTATTCTGGTTACACTTATCATCCCTATCTGTGTGGCAATGGCAATATTTATGATTTCGGCATTTATAGGAGGTTTTATTACGGCTATGAAAAACGCCAATCCATCTGAAATGTCTCCAGTCATGTGGATTTCCGCTTCGGGTTTATTTATTGTTATGCTCCTTATTATGCTCCCGTTTATTTATTATTATTACAAGTGGATTGTGAATTTCACTTTCAGAGGATACGAAATCAAATGGGAAACTGAATTCTGGAATTCGGCTTTACAGATTTTTGTACAAATGGGACTATCCATTATCACGTTGGGAATTTACGCTCCTGTTGGTACACTTCGATTATACAAGTATTTTGCAGAAAAAACCCTTGCAAAAAGCGAAACCGGCATGAAACGTTTTGGTTATGACCTGGAAGCAGGCAACGATTTTCTTTATATCTGGGGACAACTGCTGATTTGTGCTATCACCATTGGAATCTACTTCCCATGGGCATATTGCAAAATCGCAAACCGGATATTGGGAAAAACCTTTGTGGAAGGATAAATTATTGTTTGTCTCAAACAAAAAACGCGAACCGGTTCACGATTCGCGTTTTCTTTTATTGTCAACTGACAACTATTAACTGTCAACTATCCATTGTATTTATTCATCAGTGCATCTACTTCGTCGTTTACCAACTTGGCAAAGTCAGCTACTTTCATAGCACCTTTATCGCCTTCGCCCTGACGACGTACAGAAACTTCGCCGTTTTCGGCTTCCTTTTCGCCCACGATAAGCATATATGGAATTCGTTTCAACTCGTTATCACGGATTTTACGACCAATTTTTTCGTTACGATCGTCAACCTGTACACGCACATCCTGTGAGTTCAGGGTTTTAGCCACTTCAAAAGCATAATCGTTGAATTTCTCGCTGATTGGCAATACAACCACCTGGTCGGGAGTTAACCACAGCGGAAATTTACCGGCTGTATGCTCAATCAGTACCGCCACGAAACGTTCCATAGAACCAAACGGCGCACGGTGAATCATTACAGGACGGTGTTTCGCATTATCATCACCGGTATATTCAAGTTCAAAGCGTTCAGGCAGGTTATAATCCACCTGAATAGTTCCCAACTGCCAGCGACGACCGATGGCATCTTTCACCATAAAGTCGAGTTTTGGACCATAGAAAGCTGCTTCTCCAAGTTCCACTTTGGCTTTCAGACCTTTCGAGGCACAAGCATCAATAATGGCATTCTCGGCTTTTTCCCAGTTTTCGTCCGAACCTATATATTTTTCTTTGTTATTGGGGTCACGCAATGATATTTGCGCTTCAAAGTTTTCGAACTCCAACGCACTGAATATAATAAAGATAATATCCATTACTTTCAGGAATTCCTCTTTAATCTGGTCGGGGCGACAAAAAATATGTGCATCGTCCTGTGTAAAGCTACGTACACGAGTCAATCCGTGAAGTTCGCCACTTTGCTCGTAGCGATAAACAGTACCAAACTCAGCCAGACGAACCGGAAGGTCTTTGTATGAACGGGGTTTGAACTTGTAAATCTCGCAATGGTGCGGACAGTTCATCGGTTTCAAGAGATATTCTTCACCTTCTTCGGGCGTGTGAATAGGCTGAAACGAATCTTTTCCGTATTTGGCATAATGACCTGAAGTTACGTATAGTTGCTTGTTGCCAATATGAGGTGTCATTACCTGATCGTACTCAAAGCGACGTTGAATCTTTTTCAAAAAGTCTTCCAGGCGCAAGCGCAAGGCCGTACCACGTGGCAACCACAAAGGCAAACCTTTACCCACCATTTCGGAGAAAGTGAATAACTCCAGTTCTTTGCCTATTTTTCGGTGATCACGTTTTTTGGCTTCTTCCAATAACACCAGATAATCATCCAGCATTTTCTTTTTCGGGAACGAAATGCCGTAAATACGGGTAAGCATTTTACGTTTTTCGTCACCGCGCCAGTAAGCTCCGGCTACGCTCAAAAGTTTAATAGCTTTTATTTCGCCGGTATTCGGCAAGTGTGGTCCACGGCACAGGTCGGTAAAGTTACCCTGAGAATATAAGGTAATAGTTCCGTCAGTGAGGTCACTGATTAGTTCCACTTTATATTCGTCGCCTTTATCTTCGAATTTTTTAAGCGCATCAGCTTTGCTCACATCGGAACGAACAATCAGCTCTTTGCGGGCAGCCAGTTCCACCATTTTAGCTTCAATGATTGGCAGGTCGCCTTCTTTAATCACGGCATTTCCGGGGTCTACATCGTAGTAGAAACCGTTTTCGATAGCCGGACCGATACCAAATTTAATCCCCGGATACAACTCCTGAAGGGCTTCGGCCATAAGGTGAGCCGACGAATGCCAATAGGCATGTTTGGCTTCTTCATCGTCCCATTTGTGGAGTTTGATGGAGGCATCTGCGTTGATTGCGCGACTCAAGTCCCAAATTTCGTTATTTACTGTGATAGCAAGCACCTCTTGTGCAAGTCGTGAGCTGATACTTTCAGCCAGTTGAAATCCGGTAATGCCTTTGGCAAATTCACGTACCGAACCGTCGGGGAATGTTACTTTAATCATGTGTTTTGAACCTTACAAATGGTTTTTAAATTTTGAAGTGCAAAGATAAGAAATTAATGATTAATGATTAATGATTAATGATTAATAATTGCCAAGATCAGAAAATAACTTCATAATTAAAAATGAAGAAAAAGTATTTAAAACTGAATGAACATAAATAAGGGAAATAGCTTCGCAAACCTTTCTTTATCCAAATAGTATAAGAATCAGATATGCATGTTCTATACGACGACTAAAAAACAAATATTTACAGATACAATGAACATGTTGCATTACAAAACCAACAATAATGAACAGAATTTGTAGCTTTATGGAATTCCATTTAACTCTTAAATAATAATTGGAATAAATCTGATTATGCAAAAAAAATGTTTTTCAAATTAATAATGTTTTTGGCTTCCAAACATTAAATACATTTGTTAATTATCATGCATAAATCTATCTTTCCATGACAATATCTATCATAATGATATTTATTAATATGAAATACAAAATAATAGCAAAAAATAATAGCAAAATGATATTGAAGAAATAAATAATTATTTGTTACTTTGCAACAGAAGATGTCAAATATATTTTAATATCGTATAAATATACCTTTTTTACTTACAATTATAAACAACAATACTAAAAAAACACAGTATGGAATGGACAAAAAACAATGATGCACTTGGAGCGGTTAATCGTGGGATACCCTGCGAATCGGGTCTATGTACCCTTTGCGACTCTTCTTGCAAGGGCAAGTGCGAAACCTGGCTATCTTGCCTGGAAGGACGAAAGATGCTTTATCCCCGTAACTTCGGTTATGTAACTTCGGGGGCAGAAAATGTTGCTGCAGTAGGTGTAGGCTATCATGCACTCCGCATTCAGGGTTATGCTTATGGTTCAAAAGGCATGAAAAATAATCTCACTGACAATCCGGATGATTGTATTTTTACAAATGTAAGCTTGGAAACCGAATTTGGTCGCGAAATGAAAACCAAATGTCGGTTACCGATAATGACCGGTGCTTTGGGTTCTACTTTCATAGCCGCAAGATACTGGCCATCGTTTGCGGTAGGAGCAGCATTAGCTGGTTTTCCAATAGTAATTGGCGAAAATGTTGTAGGTGTTGACAAAGAATCTGTACTCGAAAAAGGGAAAATAAAATCTGCCCCTGAATTGGAACGAAGAATTGAGTATTTTCAACGCTACTACGATGGTTATGGTGCAATTATTATTCAGATGAATGTTGAAGATACCAGAAATGGTGTGGCAGAATATTTGATAGAAAAGTATGGTAACGAAGTGATAATCGAACTTAAATGGGGACAAGGCGCAAAATGTATTGGCGGTGAAATTCAGGTAAAACAAATTGAATATGCACAGTTTTTGCAAGATCGCGGTTATATAGTAGATCCTAATCCTTACGACCCTGTGGTAGTGCAAGGTTATAAAAGTAAAGCCATAACTTCATTTGCTCGCCATAGCAGGTTAGGTTCTACCGATAAACACAACGTTGAAGCAGTTCGTGAAGACTTTATGAGTGCAATTACCTACCTTCGTAAAATCGGTTTTAAACGAATTACTTTGAAAACCGGTGCATATGGAATGGAAAATCTGGCTATGGCAATTCGATTCGCAGCCGATGCCAAACTCGATTTGCTTACAATTGATGGTTCAGGTGGTGGTACAGGCATGAGTCCGTGGAATATGATGCAACATTGGGGAATTCCATCCTTACCATTACATGCAAAAGCCTATGAATACTGCGAGATATTAAGAAAAAGAGGCATTACTCCGCCCGACATTTCTTTTGCAGGTGGATTTGCACGCGAAGATCATTTATTTAAAGCCATGTCGCTTGGAGCACCTTACACTAAACTCATTTGTTTAGGCAGGGCACCAATGATTGCAGGTTTTTTGGGCAGTAATATTGAAGGCACATTCTTCCCTGACAAAAAAGCTCAACTCAATGCTCATTGGGATAAGCTACCAAGTACGGTTACTGAATATGGAATTTATCCCGAAGAAATTTTCTCAATGTGGGAAAATATCAAAAACAAGGTTGGTGTTAACGAAATGAAGAATATTCCTTTTGGTGCAATTGCTATGAGCGGATATGCAGATAAACTGGGAGCCGGATTGCAGCAATTTATGGCTGGTGCCCGTAAATTCAACCTGAATGAATTATCACGCGAGGATTTAATTTCAGCAAACAGAGAAACTGCCGATGTTACAAATATACCATTTATGACAGATGCATTGGACAATCAGGCCAAAGCAGTTTTAATGGCTTAACAAGCACCGGATTAGCTTTAAGATAAGAGATCGATTTTACAAAAAATCGGTCTCTTATTCATCTCATTAAACGCTTTTATTCGATTTAATAGTTTAGATTAGATAATTTTATCTTTTGAAAACTGAATGTTGTATTGACAAAGAGTAATTTTTAAACAACTGAAATTGTTAATTATCCTCTGCTTCTATGCAATTGCATCTGTGAGTAAAAAAAATAGCGTGGTCGGAATTTAACTATCCTTCTGGCATTAACATTATTCAACTTATCAGTTTGATTTGAGTTATCGTACAACTTTGTTGCAGTTGTATTCTGCCCTGAATTAAAAAAAAACAATTCAAAAACAAAATATTTAAGCAAAAGCAGTTGTAATTGAAAAATGATTTATAGCTTTGTCATTAAATTCTGCTTTATATCATCCACACATAAAGTCAATAAATACAATGAAAATTAGATTATTAATCCTTATTTGTGTTCTGGCAGCCTTGAATACAAAATCATTCTCCGAAAATCCTAAAAAGATTTCAATTCTTTTTGAGCTGAGTGGAAACCAGGTTAATTCAACACTTAATGAAAAATGGAATATACGCCAGGATGTTGGATCATATTATTCTTATTACAACTCATCGGGTGGCAGCGTGATGCCCGATATGTTTATAACACATTTGGCTGTTAAACCTGAAATTTCGTTGTTAGACAATAAGTTGGCAATCAGCACCGGACTGATATTTTCCAACGTTTTGTCAGACCTGAACATTGTAGATAACGGTCTTAATAGCACCGGTTTCTTTTATTTACGATACAACAGTACCGGATCAACAACAGAATATGCTAAAGTTCACTCAATTACCGAGTCGAGCAATTATTTAGGAATACCTTTCGACTTAAAATTCATTCCTTTTACTGCCGGAAACTTTGATTTTTATCTGAAAGTCGGATATCAATTGGGATTTAAAATGTCGTCAGAGACCAAAATTGATTTTGTGAGTGAATCGATGGATCAATACCAATCAGCCATTCTTCAATCTATCGGACTGACTACTAATAATTTATATTCCGCATGGACTAATGCAATTGGCGTCACTTATGGCAAAAGAGACAAAACCAGATACAACTTTGAAATTCTCCTGCCTTCGTTTATTAATACCCAAAACAACTCTACCATTACGATTCCCAATGTTTATACCGGATTCAGATTATCAATCCAGGTTCCAATAAAATCACGTTAACACTAACTTAAAACACAAAAAAATGAAACGATATATTTTATACACCACTATGGTAATGAGTACGATGCTTTTGTTATTTAATTCATGTACCATTTCAGAAGATTCATACGCTTTAAAAAAATCAATATTTATTGAAGATACTGAAAATCCCGGACTACCCATATATTCTGAGTGGGGTTACAATACATTTGGTGCGTATGTCGACAGGCAGGTTTTTGTATCGAATAATGACGATGTTCCGGTAAAAATTATTGTAAATGGTGATACTCTGAATGTTATATTGAAAGGAACTATGAATTACAGTCCTGCTTCCATCAAATTTTCATTTATTGGATATCCACTTAAAGAGTATTCCGATCTGAAAGTATTAAACGACTCAACAATTGACCTGAAAAACAACAAAACCATTGTAGTTCTTACAAGGTCAAACGCTTCTGAGACTCTGAAAATCATCGATGGGAAATTTCAGTTTATTAAAGTTCAGGATTTATACGTTGACAAACAATATACAAAATCCATTATTTCAGGCACTTTCAATTTCAGAACTTTCTTTTCAAATGAACCCGTTGCTATATCAAATGGAAGATTCGATTTAGGGGTTGGTTACGAAAACTTTTACAACTATTTAAATTGACCTGTTGTACTTGAAACCATTTTAGGGCAATTCGGCTGATTCTCTTCATTGAGTTTCAGCCGATTTTTTAATAAACATTAAATATTTTATCAATGAACAATTACACAATATAAATAGTTATACTTTTGTAACCAAATTCAAAACAAACCAACCATGATTGATAATGAAACTGTCTCAATAGACAGGATAATTGAAAATCTTATTTATCTCCATCCCCTACTCTCAAAGAGCCTGACACGATCAATCCGCTCAAAAACCAATCTCAATCCGGGAAGTTTATATATTTTAGGAATGCTCAGCAAACACGAAATACTTTCCATGTCTGAAATTGGCTGTAAACTTTCGATGCCAAAACCTCACGTAACCGGTCAGGTCGACAAATTGATTGCAGAAGAAATGGTGGAACGCCTTTTCGATCCAAACGACAGACGCATTGTCAACATCCGGATGACCGATAAAGGAAAAGAAGATTTTATAGCCATAAAACAGGAAGTGAGTCAGGATATGCGTGAACGTATTGAAAAACTGGACGAACATAAATTAAAAACGCTATTCGATTCCACTCAGGTGGTTCGTGATATTTTATCAGATATCATGACAGATTCAAAACTAACAACTTGCGCTAAATTTCACGAATAATATAAAAAAACAAACATAAAAAAAATAAGAATATGACAAAGAAGAAAAAAGATTTAAAAGTTTACATTCCGCTTGCAGCTGTAGTTCTGTTTGTAATAATAGGTGCAACTTACTGGTATATTGATTATACAAAGTATATTAAAACCGACGATGCCTATGTAACATCGGATATAGTGACCGTAAGCCCTAAAATTATGGGACGTGTTAGTAAACTATATGCCGAAGAAGGTGATTCTGTAAAACAGGGACAATTGCTCGCCGAACTGGACAGCACCGACTTAATGGCGCAGAAGAAACAAATTATTGCATTAAAAAATCAAACTCAGGTTGGAAAATCGCAGGCTGAAGCTAAATATCAGTTCGACCTTAAAAACATTGAGGTATTGAAAATCAATGTGGAACGGGCTAAAGAAGATTTCGACCGCAGCAAAGCACAATTTGCCGGTGGTGTAACAACGAAAGAGCAATACGACCACATGAAGAAAGCACTTGAAACAGCTCAGGCTCAATACGAGGTAGCAAAAGCACAGATTCAGGTATCCAAAACTCAGGTAGCAAGTGCTGAAAGTGGTATAGCTTCATCACAAAGCTCGATTGATGGTATCAATACTCAGTTGAGAAATACTAAATTATATGCTCCGGTAAACGGTGTGGTTGCAAAACGCTGGTTACTACCGGGCGACATAGCCAACATGGGTCAGTCTATATTCACCGTGAACAACAATTCAAAGTTCTGGGTAATGGTGTATCTGGAAGAAACTAATGTGGAAAAACTGCATATTGGTCAATCTGCTAAATTTACGTTGGATACCTATGAAGGTGTTACTTTCACAGGAAAAATCTTTCTGTTAGGTTCAACCACTGCTTCGCAGTTTTCATTAATTCCGCCGAGCAATGCATCAGGTAACTTCACCAAAATTACACAACGTATTCCTATCAAAATTTCTATTGACGGTGTAGAAAAAGGCAACAAGCTTGACACTTATAAATTTCTGACCGGAATGTCGGCTGTTGTAAAAATTATCAAATAGAAATGCGTAAAATTCCAATTACACATAAAATTCGCAGGAAACTACGAAACTCAGATTCTTCATATCATCCCAAAAGCAAATACTATAAATGGTTTGTGCTTGGAAATGTAATGTTGGGAACGTTTATGGCTGTTCTCGACAGCACGATTGTGAATGTAAGTCTGCCAAAAATCATGTCATCCTTCGGTGTGGGATTATCCACCATTCAGTGGGTTATAACCGCCTATATGCTTTCAATGGCTGTTATGTTGCCAACTTCGGGTTGGCTGGCCGATAAGTTTGGTTACAAGAAAATGTATTTCTGGGGTTTATTCCTGTTTACTTTCGGATCGTTATTGTGTGGATTATCAAACGACGAAACAACCCTGATAATGTCACGTATCATTCAGGGTTTGGGCGCAGGAATGATTCAACCACTTGGTATGGCCATCATTACCCGTGAATTTCCACCGCAGCAGCGTGGTGTGGCACTCGGATTCTGGGCTATATCTGCTGCTGCATCTGTTTCGTTCGGACCAATGATTGGTGGATATCTGGTTGATAATTTCTCCTGGCAGTTAATTTTCGATGTGAATATTCCGGTAGGTATTGCTGCCTTGTTGTTTACAGTCGTTATTCAACGTGAATTTATTCACCCAACTGCACGAAAGTTTGATTATATCGGGTTCATTTCGGTTATTGTATTCTTGCCGGTTCTGCTTTATGCATTATCAGAAGGCAATGCACAAACAAATTCTCAAGGTTGGTCAGCGCCCTATATTTTAGTGTGTTTTGCCATTTCGGCAATCGGTTTGGCTGTATTTATAACCCAGGAACTCACAACGAAAAGTCCGTTGATAGAACTACGATTATTGAAGGACAGAAATTTTGGAATGACCAATATTATCATGTTTGTATTTAGCATGGGAATGTTTGGAAGCACCTTTTTACTTCCGCTATACCTGCAAAATTCAATGGGCTACACCGCACTTCAATCGGGTGCAGTATTCTTACCTGTTGGTATAATTCAGGGATTTATGTCGCCAATTTCAGGCATTTTCTCAGATAAAGTAAATGCCAAAGGGCCGGTTGTTTTAGGTGTTGGATTATTGGTTTTGAGTTTTTACCTTAATTCCGAATTATCATTCCTCACTGAGCGCTCGTACGTAATGACTACACTTTATTTGCGGGGATTTGGAATGGGAATGATTTTCACACCCTTGAGCACCATGTCATTGCTTACTTTGCCACGTGAAAAAATGGCACAGGCTTCGGGAATATCGAATACCATTCGTCAGATTGCCGGTAGTATGGGAGTTGCTTTACTGTCAACTGTTTTGACATCACGGGTAAATTTTCATGCACAGGTATATGGTGGAGCAATTCAGTCAGGTTCACAGGTTTTTCAGAATACAACCCGGAATATTGCGACTTATATCACGCATAATGCAGGAAGTTCGTATGCAACTGCTTTGAAGCAAAGTCAGAGCATTTTAATGTCCAATGTAAGTTCACAGGCTTTTATTGAGGGAATCAACGACGACTTTTTACTGGCAGCTGGTATCACCATGCTGGGATTTATACCTATTTTGATGCTAAAATCGAAAAAGAAAACTATTCAGGGACAGGTAAAAGAAGAAAAAAAACATGTTGAAATATTAGATTAAATTAAAAATATGAGAACAATAAATAAACTTATAATTGCATTATTGCTGCTTTCAGCTTCAGCTACATATGCTCAGATAAATGAGGTGCCCGTTTCGGCCGATTCTTTGACTTTGTCGGGAATTATGAATCAGGTTATTACGAATTATCCCCTGCTTAAAAAGGGAGAGAAAGAGCTGATTGCGATTGACGCTAAAATAGGTCTTACTAAAACAGCCTATTTGCCGGATGTGAATTTTTCCAGTTCGTATACCCGACTTGGACCGACAACATCTATTACAATGGTTATCAATAACATACCACATGCACTTGAATTATATCCACCCAACATGTACAATGCTACCGTTTCGGTAAATGAAAACATCTACGATTTTGGGAAAACAGCTAAAAATATAGCGTTGGATGAAAAAAACAAGGAAATGGTTCAACTCACTGTAGAACAAGCCAAACAGCGCATTTCAATGGCCGTGATGGGTAATTTTTATGGAATCAGTTTTTTACAGGAAGCTATCCGTATCAAAGACGATCAGTTGAAAAATCTCAACGATCATTTGCAGTTTGTTCAGAAAAAAGCCGATACCGGTTCAGCTACCAGATATGACATTCTGACTACAAAAGTGCGTATTTCGGTAATTGAAAATGCCAAAACCGATATGCAAACTGCGTTACAGATTCAGATTAGCCAATTAAATTCTTTTATGGGTAAACCACAAAGTAGTAACATTGTACTGAAAAAAGAGATGAATGTTCAACAATTGGTTCCTTCAGTCGATTCACTTTGTAACGTCGCATTTGCTAACCGTAACGAAATGAAAATGGCTCGTAAAAAAGAAGAAATCTCAAAATCGAGACTCGATGTGATTGGTGTTCAGAACAATCCATCACTCAATGCATTCGGGTCGGGAGGTTTTAAGAATGGATATTTCAACAGCAGTTTTCAGGACACCGGTATGTTAAACTATGCAGTTGGTATAGGATTTAAAATGCCTCTCTTCGATGCAAACCGTTCGAAATACCTGAAAATTCAGGCCAATGCCGATCTGGAAGGAAATCAACAGGAAACTGAACTCACCCGTCGTAGTATTACAAACGAAGTAGTTGAAAGCAGGGCAAATGCTCTGTCGGCATTGAAAAAGGTAAAACAATCGGAACTACAACTTCAGCAGGCTTCACAGGCTTATGAGTTGGCCGAAGTAAATTATAAAGCCGGTGTGATTACCAATCTCGATTTGCTGGATAGTTACACATCACTCTCCGAAAGCAAACTGGCTCTGTATAAAACCAAAATAGATTATGCCGCCAATCTGCAACGTTTGAAAATTGCATTGGGTGAGAAAATCTATTAATATAATGAGTATCCCCTTGAATACCTATATGGGTTATTCAGGAATACTGTAAAAAGAGATTTTTAAAAACCACAATTGTAGTGATTTATATTGCATTAAATTACAACCATAAAGATGACAGAGCTACGCTCCTTTGATACTCCTTTAAATCATATTCTATAAAGATATTAGGGCTAACGCCCCTTTATTAAAGATATTAAGCAGCGTAGCTGTGTTATATTTATAGAACATTGATTGCAATATTGATATTAAGGGGCGTAGCCCTGACATCTTAACCCTGAAAGTTTAGGTATCCAAATGGATATTCATTAAATTCATATTTTGTAATAATTTGAGAGAGTCGGTTTGAAAAAACTGACTCTTTTTGTTTCTATTAGTCTGTATTCTATCATTTTTTACTACTTTTGAATTCAATTTAAAAGAATCACTAACATGAGAAAAAGTATTTTTTACAAATTATTATTTATGGGCATTCTATCTCTACTTGGTTTTACTGCGAATGCGCAGGATTGGGCAAATCTGAAAAAATATCAGACTGAAAATGCTGCTTTAACAGCGCCATCAAAAAACGAAACCCGCGTTGTGTTTATGGGAAATTCAATTACTCAAGGCTGGAAAGAAAAAGACTCGGTATTTTTTCAGGTAAATCCTTACCTATGCCGTGGCATAAGTGGGCAAACCACCCCGCAAATGCTTGTGAGATTCCGACAGGATGTGATTGCCCTACAACCCAAAGTGGTGGTAATTCTGGCCGGAACAAACGATATTGCCGGCAATACAGGGCCTTCCACGCTCGAAATGATTATGAATAATCTGGCTTCGATGACCGAAATTGCCAAAGCCAACGGCATAAAAGTAATTTTGTGTTCCATACTTCCTGCCTACGATTATCCGTGGCACAAAGGACTTGAACCCAATATCAAAATTCCAAAAATGAACAGCCTGATTAAAGACTATTGCAAAAAAACCAATACCTTTTATCTGGATTACTTTTCGGCTATGGCGGATGATAAAAACGGTATGAAGCCCGAACTAACAACAGACGGAGTTCACTGCACGCTGCAGGGCTACAAATTGATGGAGGCAGTGGTTCAGGATGCCATCGGCAAGGTTTTGAAGACAAGGTAGATAATTGGTTGATTGGTTGATTGGTTGATTGGTTGATTTGAAATACAAAATCCCGGATTTAAATCGTAAATAGTAAATGAATAAATAGTAAATGAAAAGATGATTTACAATCAATGGTACGTGATTCTCGAATCGCGCGAAGTAAAAGCTAAGAAGCCAATCAAAATCACCCGACTAAACGAAACAATGGTGGTTTGGCGTGACGAACAGGGCAAAGTGTGCTGCATTGCCGACCGCTGCTGTCATCGCGGGGCATCGTTGTCGTGCGGAAAACTGGTGGATGGTAAGGTGGAATGTCCGTTTCACGGATTTTTGTTCGACGGCGAAGGTAAAGTTCGCCTGATTCCTGCCATTGGCAAAAACGGAACAATTCCCGAATCGCAAAAAGTAAACTCCTACCCTACCTACGAAAACTACGGGTTAATTTGGATTTGGTACGGCGATAACGACAAGAAAACCGAAGAACCTTTCTTTTTCAAGGAACTGGCCGACATGTCCTACTCCACCTTTATCGACCCATGGAACTCGCATTATTCCCGCAGCATCGAAAATCAACTGGATGTGGTACATCTTCCTTTTGTGCACAAAACCACCATTGGAGCAGGCAACAAAACCCTGGTAAATGGTCCTGTGGCAATCCGTGAAGGTGAATTACTGACCTTTTATGTGGATAATGTAACAGATGATGGTAAAACCGAACCACTCAAACCTGACGAAATTACCAATTACAAAAATCTTTTCAGTTTACAGTTTCATTATCCGAATATCTGGCAAAATCCTATTTCCGATAAATTCCGAATTTTTGCTGCCTTTGTACCTGTTGACGAAGAGAATACGCTAATTTACCTGCGTAATTATCAGAGCTTCCTCAAAATTCCTGTTTTGAAACAGATAGTGAATTACTTTATGAAACTATCGAATATCGTTATTCTGCGACAGGACAAACGGGTGGTAATTACACAGATTCCTAAGAAAACTGCAGTTAAAATGGACGAACGGTTAATCATGGGCGATAAACCAATAATTGAATACCGGAAACATCGGGAAGAATTGATGAAGAAATGATAATAAAAGCGTCCTGAATCAATATGATTCAGGACGCTTTGTTATTGTTTTATCCTTTTCAGAAAATCGGTAGGACTCTCATTGAAATACTCCTTAAAACACTTTGTAAAATAAGAAGGCGTGGAAAAGCCTGTATCGTAGGCAATTTCGGAAATAGATTTTTCAGAATTTATCAGCAACTGTTCCGAGGCTTTCAGGCGGATAATACGCACCAGTTCGTTGGGAGCATAATTGGTCAGTGACTTAATTTTACGATAGAGTTGTACGCGCGACAAACCAAGGTTTTTACCGATTTCGTCCACATTCAGATCGCTGTCAATCAGTCGTTCTTCTATAAGTTTACGGAATTTGTCGATAAAGGTTTTATCAATCTCAGTCACATTCTCCTTCCTTTCACCAAAAGTCAAGTTTTTCTGGAAATAGTTTTTGATTTTCTCTCGGTTTTCAATCAGTTTCCGCACACGAATTTTCAACAAACTTTCGTTGAAAGGTTTCGGAATATAGGCATCTGCCCCACTCTCAAAGCCTACGGCACGTTGTTCGTCCTGTGCGTAGGCCGTGAGTAAAATTACCGGAATATGGCTGGTAGAGAGGTTTTCCTTAATCTGTTTACACAACTCGAAGCCATCCATCACATCCATCAACACATCACTGATAATCAGTTCGGGAACAAATTTCATGGCTTTCAGTAGTCCGTCCTGCCCATTATGCGCTTCCATTACTTCAAAAGTATCTTCCAGCAGGGTTCGCACATAAGTTCGCACATCGGTATTATCTTCCACAATCAGCACCAGCGGTTTATCCGTTTGCAGAACCACACCATCAATGAATTCCTCATCACTATCGAGAATCATCATATCTTCTTCCATATCGAGAACAGGATTTAGTACAGGATATTGCTCGGATACCGTGATGTCTTTTTGTTTAAATGGAACCTGAACCGTGAACGTGCTGCCTTTTCCTTCTTGACTGTTTACGCATATTTCACCGTTATGCATCTCGACCAATACTTTGGTGAGATGAAGTCCTATTCCAGAACCTGTCGCGCGGTCGTCCACTTTAAAATATCGTTCAAAAACACTGTGAATATGTTGCTCCGAAATACCCGGACCTGTATCAGAAACAGTCAGTTGGGCAAATTCTTCGTTGTTTTTCCGAATGACAGAAAGATGCAAGTCGATATGTCCGTTTTCGGGAGTAAATTTAAAGGCATTGGAAAGCAGGTTGTAACAGATTTTCTCCATTTTGTCCGAATCGAACCAAAGAACAAAATCGTCATTATCTGCTTTAAAGGAGAAATGAATATGCTTTTTCTTTGCAAATAAATGGAACGAATCACAAATTTCTGAGACAAATACTTTCAAATCGGTAAGCGTGAAATACATCTGCATTTTTCCATTTTCATATTTACGGAAATCAATAATCTGGTCGATTAGTTTCAGTAAAACATGTACGTTTTTGCGCATCATTTGCAACAGTTTCTTACCTCCACCTGTTAGGTTTTCCTTTTCTGCGAGACTGTCAATTGGACCCAAAATCAGTGTGAGCGGTGTGCGGAATTCATGCGAAATATTCGTGAAGAACATGAGTTTTTCCTGCGTGACTTCTTCCAGATTTTTAGAAAGTATTATCAACTGGTCACGCTGCTCCGATAGTTCTTCCTTTTGTTTATTTATCGCAATATTCTGTGATTCAAGTATTTTGTTCGATTTATTTTTACTGCTGTAAGCCCTGAAAAG
This sequence comes from Paludibacter sp., assembly GCA_037132235.1. Lineage (GTDB taxonomy): Bacteria > Bacteroidota > Bacteroidia > Bacteroidales > Paludibacteraceae > Paludibacter. Next base: position 191,235 of record JBAXPM010000001.1, on the reverse strand, counting down.
CAGCACAAGTAATATCAAAATCAGAAAAAGAATTAGCAGCGAACTGAAAAGCAACAGCCGCTGAGTACTATATTTCTCCAGGTTCAGAGTCAGGACTTTATTCAGCTGTCCGATGCGGTTTTGATGATCAATAATCTGGTCGGTCTGCAATTTCAGCACACGGGCATTGGTTTTATCAACAACTGCTGTATACAAAATATTCTCCCGCTCGAAAGGCTCTTTGTTGAGAATATGTACGGCTGTTTGAATGGCTATTTCACCACCGGTAGGATAAATAAATGTAGCGTCAAAAGTTCCGTTCAACACTTTCTGAATACCGCCTTCCGTTCCGCCCAATGCATCAATACCCAAGATCAGTGGTTTCTTAATTCCACTGAAAAGCGACACTGCTTCGTAAGCTCCGGCAGCCATTTCATCGTTGTGGGCAAAAACCAAATCAATAGATAATTTCCTCTGCAGTGCTTCCGTCATTTTTTCTTTGGACTCTTTGCGCAACCAACTTCCATCGTTTTGAAATACAATGTGTATGCCGGGATACTTCTGAATCACATTCATAAAACCGGTGTGACGTTCAGTGGCAGGTGTTGAACCTTTCAGCCCCTGAATCTCAGCTATATTTCCTCTGCCATTAAGCAAGTTTACGGTATAAATACCCACTTCCTTGCCTAACTCCACATTATCGGCACCCACAAAAGCTGTATATTTTCCCGAACTGGTTTTTCGGTCGACCAACACCACCGGAATACCTGCCTGCATAGCTTTTTCGATAACCGGTGTAAGGGGAATAGCCTCGTTGGGAGAAACAATAATCAAATCGACATTATCGGCTATAAAACTCTCAATATCCCTGATTTGCTCTTGATTACTGTCGTATGCAGTTTTAATTTTCAATTCTATGCCTGGATAAAAGGAGGCTTCCCGCACTAGTTCATTGTTCATCGTACGCCGCCAAACGTCATCGCTGCACTGCGAAACGCCAATCACTTTCCGGTTATCTTCATTGCCCGAGCAGGAATACAGACCAAGAAATATCACGAGTATGATTATCAGTGAAAACTTATTCATTACTGATTTGTCCAGTTTAGTTTTATTTTGTTGCTAAAAGTAGTAAAATATCAGATGTAAAACTCAACTGATAAAACATATAACATTTCCTATTAAAACAAATCGATCGGATAAAAACCCGATCAACTGTAAAAATAAAATGACTAAACAAAATCCTATATGAATCTTTTCAACAAACTTTGAGGCAGAATCGGCATTGCGCCTTGCTGCGTACAAACATAAGCGGATACATCCACTGCCAGTTTATGTGCTTGTGAAACACTTTTCCCTTTCAATAATGCCGCCACAAAAGCACCCGTAAATGAATCGCCGGCACCAACTGTATCGGCCACAGTTACCAAAGGCGTTGGTTGAAAAGAGGTTTCATTGTTTGTTATAACATAACTTCCCTGCGTTCCTTTGGTAAGAACCACCATATTGAGTTGATATTTTTCAAGCAAGTAGCGACATATTTCCATTTCAGTTTTATTTTCCAATTCCAAAAGATCTCCCACTAAAACCACTTCATCATCATTGATTTTCAGAATATTGCAACGCGAAAGCGAATGTTCAATCAGTTCACTGGAATAGAAATGCTGACGCAGGTTGATATCAAAAATCTTCAACGCATCTGCCGGAACTGTATCCAAAAAGCGGTTAATCGTAGTCCTTGAAACACTGTTGCGCTGTGCCAGCGAGCCGAAACAAATTGTTTTTGTTTGGCTTGCCAACGCTTCCATTTCCAGTGTAAACGGAATGTTATCCCAGGCTACATTCTCACAGATTTCATACTGAGGAATACCTTTCTCATCCACTGTTACCTGAACGATTCCCGTCGGAAACGAAGTTTGTTCAATCCTGTATTTCAACTTCTTTCCGCTCAGGTTCTCAATGATTTCATCGCCTAATGCGTCTTTTCCAATAGCACTTACCGCATAACCATCGAATCCGAACTGCGAAGCATGATAAGCAAAGTTTGCCGGAGCGCCACCCAATACTTTTCCTGACGGGAATACATCCCATAAAATCTCTCCAATACCTACAATTATATTTTCCATATTATTAATTATTAATTTTCAATTATTTAATTTCCAATTAAATTGAACAATTGGAAATTGGGAATTATTTTAGTCCTAGTTCTCTCTCAATTTGTTCCAATGATTTTCCTTTGGTTTCGGGAATCCAGAATTTTACAAACACGAACGCAATTACACTGAATACTCCGAAAATAGCAAAAAGGTAATTTAAACCTAACGTTCCATGAATAACCGGTGCAAAATAGACGGTCAGAAATGTACACAACCAACTTACAGCCGTAGAAAACGACATGGCAACACCTTTAATACGATTCGGATAAATTTCGGAAATAATCACCCACATCACCGGAGCAAACGAAGCTGCAAAAAATGAAATATAAACCAGCAAGGCAATCAGCACACCCGCACCATTTTGCACGGGTTTTGAGAATTCAAACGTAAGGTATGCCAATGAAAAAATCATACCTACTGCACCCCAGAGCAATAAGGTTTTACGGCCTTTTTTGTCAACCAACCACAAAGCCACTATGGTCATTAAAAAGTTTACCATACCTACAATCATAGCCTGCATCATCGAATCGCCTTTAGCAGAACCGGCAGCGTGAAAAATATCAGGAGAGAACATAATAACTGCATTGATACCGGTAATTTGCTGCAAAGCAGCTATAATTGTGCCTATCAGCACGATGGTTCCGGTTTTGCCTTTGAATAATTCGCCAAAGGTCATTTTTTCTTTTTTCTGTTCGTCTTTCAGCGAGCTTTCCATAGCCGGAAGTTCTTGGGCAACCAATGAGCTACCGCCAATGCTTGTCAGCACTTTGATGGCTTCATCTTTTTTGCCATGAGCCAGCAACCACCGGGGACTTTCAGGGAATTTTACAATTAAAAATACCAGATATAATACGCCGAACAAGCCCGGAATGGCAAGCATATACCGCCACGCATTTTCCCCAAAACCGATAAGCAGATAATCAAAAATATAAGCCAGCACAATACCAATTGTAATGGCAAACTGATTGAAAGAAACCAAACGGCCACGGTTTTTTGCAGGGGCAATTTCGGAAATATACATGGGAGCTACTACAGAAGTTGCACCAACAGCCAGGCCAGACAAAACACGGAAAATGATCAGCATTGAAGCCGATTCGGACAATGCACAACCTAATGCCGAGATTATATAAATAACTGCTGAAATAATCATTACTTTTTTGCGTCCGTATTTTTCGGTAAAATTACCGGTGAATAATGCGCCTATCAGACAACCAAAAGTCAGCAATGCTGCTACCGTTCCCAATCCACTGTCGGTCAACGAAAACTGACCTTTAATCATGTCTGCAGCTCCTGAAATTCCGGCCATATTGAGTCCGAAAAGTAAACCTCCGTTGATTGCCACAAAGGTTGTCCAATATAAATACCTGTTGTTCATAAAATTAGATTTGTTTTTTATTTTATTTCGTATATTTTAATTTCATCAGCTTTCCATGCCTGATTTGGGGTAAAGAAAGTCAGATTTTCGTACCATTCCGATGGGAAAATAATGTTTGTCATAACCGTTTCGCCATCGTTTATAAAAAGTTCGGAAGAAGCTTTATCCACCAACAATCGAATGGTATAATTGTCTTTTGTCACCAAAGGAGCGATTGGTTCGGAAACAAACTTGCGGTTAAAGTCTTTTAACCCGCAATTCCGTCGATCCACTTTCAGTATATTTTGTTCCAGATCGAAGGTAAAATTCAGGTAATCACCGATTGAATTGGTCAGTCCAAATCCGAGAATTCGGGCATTTTGACGCTTCATGCTGAACTCAATTTCAAATTTACCTTCGAATTTCTTCAGAACGCCCTCAATCGTTTTGTCCTTATTAACAAACTGATTAGCACAAACAGTCGCTTTTCCTCTCAGATTAGTTACTTCCTTTGTGGGCGTACTAGCTAGCACAAGATGCTCACCGTTATTTTTGATGCTAAGCACCCTTGAAATAGTCATGGCGCTTCTGAAGTTTTTGGTAGGCACATTATTGGCATAATCCCAGTTGCTCATCCAGCCCATGAAGAGTCTGCGACCGTCGTTGGCAGCAATATTACTGAATGTAACACCGGCATAATTATCACGTCCATAATCAATCCATAGCGGATAAGGCAGCGGATCGGCAAAGAATTTTTTTCCGTCAAAGTTGCCAATAAAGTACTGGGTTGCCGAGCCTCCGTTTGGTCCACCGGGGTTAATACTGACCAGCAAAACCCATTTAGTTTTTCCTTCATAAGTCAAAGGAAACAAATCGGGACATTCCCAAACACCGCCATGAGCGCCTGTTTCGTTGCCAAACTCGCTGAGCTTAGTCCAATCCTTCAGATTGGGTGAACCGTAAAACGAAATGGTTTGCTTCGTTGCCAGCGTCATAACCCATTGTTTCGAAACTTCGTTCCATGAAACTTTCGGGTCACGAAAATCGGTTATTCCCGGATTAGGCAGCACCGGATTGTGTACATATTTGCTGAAAGTACGGCCTCGGTCGGTGCTGTAAGCTATGCTTTGCTGCTGAGTTTTGCCGTTATTGGTATAAATGGCAATCATGGTGTTTTTGCCAAAACCGGCTGTATTGTTTACGTCGATAACGGCACTTCCCGAGAAAATATCGCCCAGACTATCGGGTGCAAGAGCTGTTGGCAAATAAGTCCATGAAGTCAGATCAGTACTTACCGCATGTCCCCAGTGCATATTTCCCCACATCGTTCCGAAAGGGTTGTACTGGTAAAACAAATGATATTCCCCTTCGAAATATACCATTCCATTGGGATCGTTCATCCAACCGTATTCGGGTGTAAAATGAAAACGCGGACGTAAAGTCTCGTTGTATTCAAAAACAAACTTATCGGATTGCTTGATGTCGCCAATTCCCAATAAAGACTTATCCACTCCTTCGAAAGAAAGGGAAATGGTTTTTCCCATGAACTTCTTCACATCCAGTTTTACCCAGTAATCAATCTTATTTTGAGCCAGACGCAGATAAAATGCAGAATACGGTTTACTATCGTGATAATTTACCGTCATCTTTATTTCATTGGCCTTTTCTTCGATAGGCAACAATAAAAACTGATTTTCGATTCTGAAATCAACTGAAGTATTTTTTGAGGATTTGTTATCTTGTTTAGAACTGCAGGCTGCATTTACAACAAGCAATATGACAGCAAGTAAATGAACTGTTTTTTTCATATAGAAATAAGTAATTTTAATAAGACAAAAATAGAATGCTACGATTCAAAAAACTGTCAATTTTGATACATACACGTGCAAATTTGATACAATTCCAAAAAAATATCACGGAACTTTACTAATTGTCATGTCTGTAACTTTGATTGTTCCGTTATCAGCAAATATTGTCCATGGGTTCTGATCCATTTTGTAAATGCGGTTGGTGAATGCCACATTATCATTCACATACAGCACACAAACCGATTTTTCGATAATTATTTTCACATCAAACACCTTATTATCAGGAACAATTAGTGGCGTAAAATTCAATTCGTTCGTGTACGAACCTGTTGCATAAGTCGATTCCTTGTTCATAAACAATGCCTGAGAAGCCCAACGATTGGTGGTTGTCAAATCGAATAAAACCGAATAAATTTCAGACATATTACCTCCGACACCAAAGGAAAAACCGAATTTAGTAGCTTGTGATGCATCAATTTTCATTGTTATCTTTATCGGAACAGTATTTCTGTTGAACATGGCAAAACTTCTGCCCAACTGGTCTGTCAGTGTATAAGAATCCTTATCGCCCGTAACATTTCCTTTCTTTTTTATGTTAGCATAATCCACTGTTTTACTGAATTTTGCATTAACAGCATCGGGAATGGTAGGATATAGCCGACCATTAGCTTGCTGAACGATTTTATGCGTTATCAAACTTCCTGCCCAAGGCAGCTCGTTGGTACCGAGAACCTGCTGTCCGGTGGAACACCATCCCGACAGATAACGTGTTGTTCCATCGCTGGCCGTTTTAGCCGCATACAGATACAAACCATCAAAAGTTTCGTGATGACCTGAAGCGTCAGAACATATTTTCCAAGGACCATCGGGTGTGTCGGCTATGCGGTAGAATGTCTTGCGATGTTCATCCCTATTGATGCGCGAAAAGACCAGATACCACTTGTCGCCCATTTTGAACATATCGGGACATTCGAGAATTGCTACATCCGATTCAAAATCAGTCAACGGAGCTATTAATGACCAGTTCGTAAGGTCGGACGAAGTATAGCGAATCAACACAGCTTTTCCATCTTTTACACTCGAAACAAGCATTACGTAACATGAACGGGTCGTATCGTAAAAGACACAAGGATCACGAAAATTATTTTTTTCATATCCGTCGGGAGCTTCGAAGGTAAAAGAAGGAACTTTGGTGAATGTGCGCATATCGGTGGAAGTGGCAAGCATCACTTTTTCAGCAGGATACAGCGTTCCGTTATGCCCGGTGTAAAATCCGAACATTTTCCCGCTGGCATCTTTAATGAAGCTTCCTGTCCCCAGCATAGTTTCCTGCGAACCGGGAGTTCCACATGGAATAACCTCATTGAATCCCTGAAACGTTGAGTAGTTGGTGGTTTTAGTGCAGTAAGCCGGATGATCGGTTGGCGCACCGTTTCGCCAGTCCATCAGGAAGTATATATAAAATGTGTTATCTGCCTGATTGTAATATGGCATCGGATCTCCTACATATCCACTCTGGGGTTTGTAAAGCGTGATATAACCCCCGGTTTCGGTAATAGTCCGTAAAGTGGTGGTGGTATCTATCTGCGATGGTTCCGGTGGATTGTTAGTACTACCGCCACAACCTGTACATGACAGAAAAAGAAATAACACCGGAAGCAATAATATTTTTCGTTTCATTCGAAAATATTTTTAAAAATAAACTGATTAATTTAAATCCTTGTATCTGACTCAATTACAACTGTATTTTTTCTGCAAAATTCTATAAAGCACACGGTGCTGACGCTCCGCGTGCTTTAGTAGAACTCATTTCGGACAGGCTTTCAGGTTATCCCAGTACATCGGTTGTGGTGTGTAGCTTGCATCACCTGATGTATCAACAACATGTGGTGCCACAAGAATATTGTTTATGATGGCTGTGCGACTTGCTGGAATGGTAAATGTAAGTTCCTGCCACTGACCCAATGCTGTTGCTGAATAAGTTACTTTAATATAATCCTTCACGCCGTCAGTCGATTGAATTTCGAGCTGGACATCACCGGCCACGTTTTTCAACACCATCATAGTGAATTTTCCATATGATGCGGGGTCGATATTCACTTTATAGGCATTCCACAAAGCTCCACCCGACCACGGTTGTCCACCATTATCCGAACTCTTGTTACGCATGATGGATACGCAATAAGCTGAAGTATTGATTCCATCGGTTTTCGGATTTGCTGTTCCGTTAGTGACTGTGCTTGCTAGCGGATCCCAGGTTGGTGAAACTGTTTCGCCATCATATATTACAACTACCGGTTTTGGTTTCGTACCCAGAATGACTGTCACATCGTATGTAAAGGTTGAACCTAAATAAGTCAGCGTAAGAGTAACCGGATTGCTGAAATCAACCGCTGTTCCGGGTGCAGGACTTAAAGTCGCTCCTACCGTATAACTGACAATCGGATACAGCGTTGTAACATCCGTTCCAATAGGTAGATAGATAGTGATTTTCTTGTTCACATCATCTATTTCACCATCAACTGAACCAATTTTAAAACTGCTGATCTTTGCTCTTGCAACATCAACTGATACGGTATATTTTTGATACAAATCTTTGTTTGTGACGATATAAGTAATTTCCGTCAGATTACCCTTTGCATCAACAAAATCAACCGCATCGCCGGTATTTGGAGTAACCTGTGCCCCATCAGCTAAGGTTATTTGAGGCTGAAGCCCTTTCAAACTAGAACCTGCAGGCAAAATAACGGATATCGTTGATTTCGCACTGTCAATAACGCCTGCGACACCGTTAATGCTGAACGAATGAATATTGACATCAGCCGTAGTATCCAAAACAGCCCGCACCTCATCCTTGCATGATGACAACACCAAAACTGTGCTAAATAAAATAAGAATATAATTTATAGTTCGTTTCATAAGTCATTTTTTATTAAAATCCGTAATTCTGGTGATAAATTCCCTTGCTGAAATTAATTTGCTGAATAGGAACAGGCACGTATTCATTTTTATTTTTGGTGAATTGAGCACCCTGAAAGAAGGTGTGTTTCAGTTCTTCTTTGCGATAATAGTTATTTATAACTGAATCTGTTTGTCCCCAGCGTGTCAGATCAAAGAAACGGCTGCCTTCCATTGCAAATTCCAACCGGCGTTCCCAACGAAGCGCTTTACGTGCAAAATCCTGATCCCAGGTGCAATTGACGCCATTCTGGTAAAGCTGAATATTAAGATTGGTAGCAAAACCAATCAGGGCTGTACTTACTTTTGCCCGATTACGAATCTGATTGATAAGTGGCAAAGCATCGCTAAAGTTTCCGGTTTCAATCAGAGCCTCAGCCCGCATTAAAAGCACATCCGCATAACGAATCACAATCTGATTCTTTGAATTTGCATACCAGGCACCTGTTTTCACATAATACTCACTTGCCGGATCAACATTTTCTTTCAATGAGGAGAAATAACCATACATACCCGGATTACGTGACTGATTTTTCAAATAATTTACAGCAGTATATTTATAGGGTTTATCAGGTATAGCCACCGTGTGGAATAATCGTGGGTCAACTTTATCAATGCCTTCATCATAATCTGCATCGGTATACGTATCAAACATTGGCAATCCGTTTTTAGTCTTAAAGGCATTCACCAGATTCTGACTCGGTTTGTTGAAATCGCCACCCGGAGTTGGCGTTGTCAGCGCATTTCCCATATTCAACCGACCAAAAGTTGTTCCGTCATCATGTGAGTACTGAACTGCAAACATACACTCAGGACCATTTTCGTAACTACCGGGAAGGAAATTATACGCAAAATCGTTTTCCAACCGATAAGGAGATTTCAATATTTCAGTTGTCAGGTCAAGTACTTTTTGCAGGTCTGTTGCATCAACAGATACCACATTATTCATATCGTCCTGACGGTAAGCCTTGTACAAATACACTTTGGCAAGATAAGATGCTGCGGCATATTTGTTGGCACGTCCTGAATCCGATTGTTTCTCAGGCAGATTATCATAAGCGTACTGGAAATCATCCGCTATTTTCTGCCAAAGTTCATCGTTTGAGTAAACTACATTCGAAACATTAGTAATGTCTTCGGGCGACATGGTTTCGTCAATGTACGGCACCATTTTGAAAATAATTTTCTGGATAAAATGCATGTGACCACGAAGGAAGCGCATTTCGGCCATACGAACTTTTTTGTTCGGCATATCCGTCTCACTAATATTATTCAGCAATTTTAATGCAAAGTTTGAGCGCGAAATGGCAACATAATTCCGGTACCAAAACACATCGGTGTACCAGGTTTGATTGCCAATGGACGGCGATGAAATCTCCAGAAAGTGTAGAAAGTCACCATCATTCTGGTCATTACCGCCTTTGTAGGCATCATCCGAACGGACATTCCCGTAATTCCACAAACTCAACGGTCTGTTTATCTCATCGTTACCTATGGCTGCATAGGCCGATACTACTTCATTTTCTATTTGTTTAGCTCCGGTCAGGTTGTCTTCAGTCAGATTTCCGTAAGAAGGAATTTCCAGAAAATCCTGACAGGAATTCAATCCAAGAATCACAATCAGAGTTGAAACTATTATTTTGAATTTTTTCATGCTGTTTCTTTATTTTTTAAGGAATAGACTAAAATGACACATTTAAACCAAAAGTGAATGTTGTTGAAATAGGATATGCCAGGTTTGGATTTTCAGGATCGAGTCCGGTAAACTTACTGCTTTTCAAAGTCATCAGATTTTGTCCGCTCAGATAAAAACGAACTTTGTCCAACTTGATTTTTTTCAGCAGATCGTTTGACAATGTGTAACCCAACTGTACATTTCTCAATTTAAAATAGGATCCCGGTTCGATATAATAGGACGAAAATCTTTTTTCGTTATTCAAATCGCTGAATGAGAGTGCCGGAATATCCGTATTAGTATTCGTCGGAGTCCATGCATTCAGCAAGCGCGTGCCTTTATTTGAACCTAACTCGTCAACAGCCCAGAAATCCGTAAAAGCCTTCACGGTATTGTTCATTTGGTTGCCATATACACCCTGAATGAATGCTGTAACGTCAAATCCTTTGTAATCAAGTGAGATATTTAATCCATACTGAAAATCGGGATTTGGACTTCCCAACCATGTTCTGTCCTTTTCGTCGATAACCATATCAGCATTCAGATCCTTGTAGCGAATTCTACCCAATCCTTTACCGGTCTGAGTTGGAGCGTTATCCACTTCATCCTGAGTTTGAAACAATCCATCTGCTACATAACCATAGTATGAACCTATCGGTTTTCCAAGAATATTATCGGTTGTTCCATTTCCACCATAGTTATTCACCACACTTTCAGGAAGTTTGGTAATTTTATTCCGGTAACCCGAAATATTAGCGGTCAGGTCATAACCTAATCCGAAAGACGTTTTTCCGCGATAGCCTACTGTAAATTCCAATCCTTTATTTTCCATGGAAGCACCATTCACCCAGTGATTTCCTCCTTCGCCAATAGCAGCCAGATAGGGCGGATTTACAAGAATATCATTTGTTTGCTTGATATACCATTCCACACTTCCGTATAAGCTCTGGTTAAACAACCCGAAATCAAGACCAACATTGGTTTGTGTAGTTGTTTCCCATTTAATTTTATCGTTGGCACGTTGGGTAAGCATATATCCCGAAGGCAACATTCCCGAATCACCGCCGGTAATATCATAAGCTGTCCCTGTATTAATTCCACCACCTGTTTCACCTATATAATTGGCAATGATTATATTACGGTTAGCGTAATTATCAATTTCCTGATTACCGGTTTGTCCCCAACCCACACGGAGTTTCAAATCTGAAACTGTGTTTTTGAGATTTTCCATAAATTTTTCCTGACTGATACGCCATCCTGCAGAAACAGCAGGAAACGTAGCGAAACGATTATCGGCACCAAAACGAGACGAACCATCACGACGTAGAGTAACAGAAGCCAGGTATTTGTCATCATAAGCATAATCTATTTTCCCAAATAACGAACTGAGAGCATAGCCTGTTTCGCCTCCGGTTGCATACATTTCACCCACTCCGGCTGATGGCCACATATAATTTGGATCCTGAAGTTCGTAAGTTCTTCTTTCGGCTGAGAAATTTACATCCGACTGGTTTACAAACTCTTGTCCTGCAAGCAAATTGAATTGACTCTTATCTATTTTGAAATCGTATGTTGCAGTGTTGGTCCATGTCCATTTCATGGAATGGCTCTGAATTAGTTTGGCGGAATTAAGGTCATTACCTAATCTTCCGGTAAAACTGTAAGTCAATGCCCTTTGATAATAGTTTCCGTAATCAACACCAAAACTGCTTCTTAAATGCAAATTCTTAATCGGCTGAATATCGATATAGATATTACCAAATGTGCGCCAGAAACTGTATGGATTATCTTTGTTAGCATCCAGAATACGGGCAGGATTATCCCTGTCGCGCATACCCGAAGTTACGTTTCCCCAATCACCGGTTAATGTTTTTAAGGGCATAATCGGTAGCGATAAAATAGACAGTTGAAGCACTCCGCCCGGAGCCTGAAGTTCGCCTGTTTTGTTTATTGAAAAGTTTTCGCCGATTGTTATCAAATCACCCAATAATTTGTACGAAGTATTCATACGGGCCGAAATACGGTTGAAGTAAGAATCTTTAATCGTTCCCTGATTATCATAATAACCAAGTGAAAAGAAACTGTTCGATTTTTCGGTACCACTGCTAACAGACAGATTATAAGACTGAGCCACACCAGGTCGGGTTATTGCACCAAACCAGTCGGTGTTTGCTGACAACATATTATTTGTTCCATCCCTGGCATCAATGAATTTCGGAACTTTTGTTCCGTTCAAAACAGCGTTCCCATTTGTATCGTAGTTATAATCATACATGTACCCAATCTGATTGGTGTTCGGGTCTACTCCGCTATTTATCATAGCCTGCCACTGAACTTCACCAAATTGTTTGGTATTGAGCATTTGTATTACTTTTCCGTACTGCGAAGTACTCAGGTAGCTATCAAAATTCACTTTCACTTTTCCTGATTTGCCTTTTTGTGTGGTAATGATAATAACACCATTGCCGGCACGCGACCCATATATACTGGCAGCCGAAGCATCCCTCAACACCTGAATACTTTCTATATCCGATGAATTGAGTTCATGCATACCGCTTTTAGTAGCAACTCCATCGATAATATAAAGCGGATCGTTGTTGTTCAACGTACCAATTCCACGAATACGAACGGTAGTTCCCGAACCGCTCGGTGAACCATCATTTGCAATATCTACACCGGCTGCACGCCCTTGCAGTGCCTGAATAGGATTATTTGCAGCCACTTTCTTTAATTCAGTTACATCAACAACTGTTACTGCACCCGTCAAATCCGCTTTTTTCTGTTTGGAATATCCGGTTACAACAATTGCATCCAACGATCGTGAATCCATTTCCAATTGAACATTCACTACAGTTTTTCCAGCAATATTGACTTCAACTCGTTTATAACCTATCATCGAGAATTTTAGGGTTTTAGCCTTTTCATCTACTTTCAACATAAAATTTCCATCCAAATCAGTGGTGGTTCCAATGGTAGTTCCCGGAACCAAAACTGAAGTTCCGATTAGTTTCTCGTTGTCTTCAGATGCTGTTACAGTTCCTCTGATTGTTCGTGTTTGTCCGAAAACGATCAGATTAGTCAACACAAAAAACATCAACAACAAACACTTTCCGTGCCTGATATACATATTTTTATTTATCATATCTATTAGATTATCAGATGCTTAGTTATATTAAATCAGTAAGCCTATTCATTCAGTAAATTATTTTCTGTTTATCAATTTACGGTTTTCTTCTGTGCCATTGTCAAATAAAGTTTTCACAATAAATATTCCATTTGGCAAAATTGATTTTTCAGTTCCAAGATAATTACCAGTCAAATCAAAGAATTTCGAAGAAACAGGCAAACGATTTTGGTTTGGAGAGTTAACTCCTGTAACTGTATCATTCATAACCACATTATCGATATACATTGGAGTATGATAAATTAGATTCTGACCTGAAAGATCTGTTTCTTCAAAATGCGGAAAAATAATAATAGTGTTAGGATTTCCTGTAAATTGGGCAGGGTCGAATGTGAAGTAAAGCTTTGCCCATTGTCCCGGTGTGGTATAATCGGCATAAACCTCCTGCGAACCTGCACCCTCAAGTTTCATGCCCACTCTTCCTGATACAACTTTGTTTATCATTAGGCTAAATGTTATTGCAGTTGTTACATTAATATTCTGACCACCAAGTCCCATACCACAAAAGTTACGACCATCCTTTGCACGGATAAAACGTATTACATGGTCGGAAGAGTTGATTCCTGATTTATCAAAATTTGGAAAAACATCCGTTTCCAAATCGCTCAATGAACCGTTCGGGCCCCAGTAACCATCTATAAATCCGGGAGTTCCAATTGGATCGTTACCGTTATAAATAACAGTGGCCTCATCTATAGCACTATACATTGTCACTTCGTCCCAATAGGTGACGATTGTTTCAGTCAACCCACCCTGATCGTGAGGAAAAACAAGTAGCGTTGCCGGATTATTCGAAAAACTTGGACTATCAAAAGTAAAAGTCAATCTTTGCCATTGTCCCGGAGTGTTATAAAGTTGCGTTTGTTGCTGTGCAAAAACGCCGTTGCCTTCCAGTTTCATTGTGACATTGCCTTCCATAGATTTTTTAACCAAAATAGAAAATTTATTAATATTATTGTCCTTAATATTTCTTGATGAAATATCAAGCCCTGCTCCTGCCCAACCTTCACCATTTTTTGCACGGACAAAACGAACCACCTTTTCGGTTGGATTGACATCTGAAACTAATGGATTTGCTATACCCTCAGTCATAATATCCATTTTCCCGGAAACATAAAGTTTCCAGCCTTCTCCCTGGTGACAATCAGCGCCATTTGGACCTTCACTATAAGTAGCACCAAAACCACCACCTAAATCCCAAAAATCAGGAGTAATTGTTTCACCATCGTAAATAACTGTTTGTGCATTTGAAAGGAATACGCTTAATAAGATTCCTGCGATAAAAGTAAAATACTTTTTCATTTTAATTAGTTTTTTAAAGTTTAATAAAGAATTTGATTTAAATACGGAGCAAAATTACGCACTTGCTCTTCGAATAGCTGTCATTAATGTTTCAACATCAAGCAAATTTGATACATTTAGCGCATTAATAAGCATGTTTTCATGGGGTCGTTTATTTCAACTGAAGTTTCGGAATTCAAATAAAATAATCGAAACCTTTTTTTTATTTCCAAACAAAATTTCAGAGTGAACTCATTGATTTTCAAAATTAAAACAATATCTCCTCATTAAACCGAGTTTGTTGATAATCTTTCAATCATAACTCAATATTTAAGCCTTAACGCCCTTAAACGGATCGTTATTATAATAATCCTGAGGGTTCAAACCAGCTTCACCCGGGGCTTTTGGAGGTGTAGATTCCAATTGAAGTGCTACTTCGTTATCTATTTCAATTTTTTCAATTTGCGGAGACTGATATTCAGTTGCTTGTTTAATTGTTTTCATATTATGTTATTTAATATTATTAGTTTCAATTTTAAAATTATACTCAGGTCACAATGGTTATTATCCAATGTTACCTGAGTATATAACCAAAAAACAATTTTCCCTAAAATTTAGTCATTAATCAATTATTATCTTTCTTAGTGAGATTTTTTCAATACTGTTTAGTTTCACCAGATAGGTTCCTGCAGGCAAGTTACAGTTAAGTTGTTTAGTATCCCGGCTAATTGTTTTCGATAAAAGCTTCTGACCCAGAGCGCTGTAAATTTCAACTGTAGCTCCTGTTGCAGGTATTCCATTTATCATTAGCTGATTTTTTACAGTAGTAGAAATCCATATATTATCTTTTTTGTCGGAATTAATACCGGTGGTAACTGACGGTGCTTTTACAATGAATGCAAAACGGCTTGTATTGTTGGAGCTGGCATCCGAAGTAAAACTATAACTGCTACCATCGCTTAGGTCAGTCAATACCGGACTCTCAGCATTCAAATAATCTTTAAGAATAATCTGAGTTCCGATTTCAAAATTACTGATTTGAGATGCTTTGATGCTAAAGTTCCCTGCTGTTGCAGTTCTGAATCCAAGCAGTATTTCGGTATCGTATTTTATCGAATTTAATCCGTTTATTGCCAGTTCTTCAGAATCGGAAATTGTATAAATCTGTGCAACCTTATCCAGACTATTGACCATTTTCGGCGAATCATAATCATCCAAACTGTTAGTGGCATTTACATTGCTATAAATAATGGTTTCATCAGTATTTGTTCCATCGCTTAGCTGCAAATGTAAGTTTGTTTGAGTTAGCATTTTAGATACGGAAGTTTTAAACATACCATCACTTCCATCTTTGTGAGTAAGCATTGTATTATTCACAGCCATTGTACCTGTAGCCGAACCCTGTGCCACCCTTACCCAGAATGCCTGCATTGGTGGAATATGATTATTTACGGCACCGCTTCCATTATTGTTTGTTCCAAGTTGACCGTTTGCATTATAGGTATCAAACACGTAGTTACTGCTTAGGTTCTTAGTTCTGTACCACATTGTACTCAGAAGATTGGTTTTTGTTGCCTGATCCCAGTCTAAATATGATGTATACGGATTTCCAACCAAATTAAATCCTTCTTTAGCCTGACCGCTTGTGCGATTAACGGTTATGGATTGTGAACCACTGTTTAACGTACCGCTAAATGTCACTACACCTGTCGAACTTACATTTGCCACATAGCCTTTCATCACTGTCAGGTCGGTTGTATTATCGACAATAGCCGGCCAGCTATTATGAGCTTCATCATATCCGTAGAGTTTATTGGCCGAATTGGCAGCATTAAATACAGAACTTTTAGCACCACTTACCGGACTGCTGATATACCAGTTTCTGCCACTTGTCATATATTGCTGAACATTATCTGTAGTTGCAGTAAATGAGCCATTATCAACAAATGTACCTACTCCTAATGCATCACTTAAAATATTGAATGTACTTACAGCTAATGATTTTCCGGAGTTAAGAGTTAGTTTTGCTCCTGCATTTACAGTCAGTACCGATGCAGCCGCATTATCTGCCACAGTTACCAAATGTCCGTTCTGAACAGTTACCGAAGCTGCCGCCGAGGTGGGAACAGCTGTAGCTGCATTCCAGTTTGAATTATCGAACGAAGATTCCCAGGTGCCAGCGTCTCCCCAGTTACCCGAAGTTTTGGAACGGAAATAGTCTGAAGATTCTGTTGCAGAACTTCTTAAAATCACATTATCAATATACATTGGAGTATGATCTGCCAGATTGACAAGATTTGTTTCTTCAAAATGTGGGTAAATAATCAGGTTATACGGATTTGACGAAAATAGTGCCGGATTGAATGTAAAATTCAGTCTTGCCCACTGACCCGGAGTAGTATAGTCTGCATAAATTTCCTGTGTTCCTGCTGCACCTTCAAGTTTTACTCCGACCCGACCCGCAACTGCCTTATAAATCATCAAACTAACAACCGGAGTTGAAGCCACATTAATATTTAAGCCACCATCTCCCAAACCGCACCAGTTAAGACCATCTTTGGCACGCAGAAAACGCATAACATGGTTGGAAGTATTAACGCCTGATTTGGATAAATTGGGGAAAATATCAGTTTCCAGGTTATTTAACGCGCCATTTGGCCCCCAATAACCATCCAAAAAGAATCCCGAAACCGGATTATTACCATCGTTTATTACGGTCGGATTGTTTGAACCATCATACATGGTCACTTCGTCCCAGTAGGTAATAATAGTTTCCGACAACCCTGTTTGATTATGCGGGAAAACAAGTAATGAAGTAGGCGAACCGCTAAAATTCCCGGCATCAAACCAGAAATCCATTTTTTTCCATTGTCCAGGAGTATCATAATAAGCATTTACTTCCTGACTTCCTGCGCCTTCCAGTTTCATAGTTACATTTCCGGCAATTTCTTTATAAACCAATACACTGAAATGATTGGCCTGACTGATATTCAGATGTAATCCTGTAACATCCATAGCAGCACCTGCCCAGCCTTCACCTTCTTTGGCACGGACAAAACGGATCACTTTTTCGGTTGTATTAAGACCGCCCGGATGTGGATTTGATAAACCTTCTTTCATAATATCCATTTTACCGGATACATTTAATGTCCATCCTGCACCCGAAGGACACGAAGGACCGTTTGGAGGATTACCACCAATATCCCAAAAATCAGGGATTACAGTTTCACCATCGTAAATTGTGGTTGTTTGAGCATTTAATCCTGTAATTAAAAAGATTACAGATACCATGAGTAATACATGTTTTTTCATAAAGCAATTAATTTATGGGTTCGAAATTGAAAATTATACGCTACAAAAGTATTTCTATCATTTCTATTTGACTGTCAAATTTGTTGCATCATCTTATAATTTTGATACAAGTCTATCAATGAACTTCTACAGGATAGAATAAAAAAAAGCGGGGACTCCATTTTTCAATGAAGTCCCCGCTTAATATCGGTTACCTACCTGACAGGTTTTAAAAACCTGTTAGGTCTAAACCTGCACCAGCTACGTATTTTGTTCAGTAAGTATATTCCGGCCAGGTATAAAAACTCTGATAAAATCCAGACTCATACCCCCTGATATGTGGAAGCCATCTATATTCTTCTGTTTCCGGTGGATTGTACCTGCCACCGGTCGTAATATAATAATGAGTATTCGGTGTCAGACTGTCAATGGTTAAAGTTACAACAGGAGCAATATATTTAAAATTCACTTCTCTGCTCAGCGTATCTATTTTATCTCCTACTTCTTTTCTGATTGCAACGTATATCGAGGCCAATGGCACATTACCCTGATTACGTATTTTGAGCTTTGCCCGAATGCTGACCGAAGTAGAGGTGATATCATAAACTGAATCAATGTTTAAATCAAAACCTTCATAGGTCAATTGAGGTGGAGTTTCTGTACAACTACACAGAATACCAATAAACAGGATAAGTGCTAAGATTCCTTTCATTTTTAATTTAGTTGAGTAAATTGCTTACAAACGCTCATCCATTTGCACCCCGGTACAAACGGAAGGTAAGGATGATGCTCTTTATATTTGCCCTGAAAGGGCTAAATATCCATAACCCCGTGGCAACGCCCGGGGATAAACAACATGCCCAAAGGGCTTCCGCTCTACGCCGCAGGTGGGATTATTCATCCATTCGGATGTTTTCCCAAGCCGTTGGCATTGGGCTGATGATAAGAAAGGCTTTTAGCCTTTTATGAACCTACAAATCCATGTAAAAACAGGCCTCTGCAGGATATTTCTTACTAAACCTAACTAAATCCATCTTACCCAAAAACATAAGTTCATCGGTATCAAATGGAGGTCCCTGCTCCATCAATTCAACAAATTTCTTAGTTGCTTCTTCTGATTTATCCGGCAATAATCCTTTGCCTTTCAGTTCCTGATATTCTTCTTCATCGAGATCAAGTTCATCCATTAAACTCTCTTTGTTTATCATATCATATAATAATTTTGGTTTATATCTCAGATTATCATTTATTTATAAGAGTATCTATTCAGACCTGACAGGTTTTGGAAACCTGTTAGGTCTTTCTATTTTATTTTATCGCCTTCTGTATTTTCTCCCACGTTGTCAGGGCCGGTAGATATTGCTGAAAGAGTTTTTTGTTTCGCTCGTCGGTCTTATCAAACAGTTTTTTTGTATTCAGTTCGTATTTAAGGCTATCATTCTCTCTAGAAACATCCTCCAATACAATTTCGTAGTAAAACTCGGTGTTGGATTTCTCTTTGCCAGGAATAGCCGATTTATGTTTCAACTCCACCGATTTTATTTCGCCGTGCAAGCCTGTCAGTACAATCGGTTTACTGCGTCCACCCGAATACAGTATCAGGCGGTTGGCTTCAAACAAACTGGTTGGCAAATCCTTTACACGATTATCAGCTTCAACGGCATGAAAATAAAATACTTTCTCGCGCTTTACTTTTTTCAGGTCGGCGGTTCGGCAAAAACCCAGTATCACTTTTACATCCGTACTCTTTTCCTCACTGTCAACAAAGGCATTCAACTGGCTGCTGTCAATAAATCCGGCTATTTTCCGTCTGTAAGCATTTGCTTTGTCGGGGTTATCTATTTCAATGCGCCTGTTCTTACTGACTTCCAAAAAGTCAGCTTGCTGGTCAATGCCCAGAAACCTGCGCCCCACCAGATTAGCTGCAATACCCGTGGTACTGCTGCCCGTAAAGGGGTCGAGTATCCATGCACCGGGTTTGGTCGAAGCCAGTATCAGTCGGGTTAATACCGAAAGTGGTTTTTGAGTGGGATGCTTGCCAAAGCTTTTTTCCCACGGAGCAATAGCCGGCAAGCGCCACACATCCTTCATCTGCTTATCACCGTTGAGCTGTTTCATCAACTCATAGTTGTAATAATGAGGCACTTTATCGGTTTTGCGGGCCCAGATTATCTGTTCGGTAGAATAGGTAAAGTATCGGCATGAGAAATTGGGTGGCGGGTTGGTTTTTTCCCACGTTAGCACATTCAGTATTTTAAAACCCAGTTCGTTCAGTATCTGCCCCAGCGAAAAGATATTATGCATCGACCCGCTAATCCAAATTGTGGCATTATCCTTCATTTTATCCCTCACCAGCGTAAGCCACTGCCGGTTAAAGTCGTTGATAAAATCAAACCCTCCGGACTTATCCCAATCGCCTTTGTTCACACTCACTATCTTGCCACTTTGTATCGACAATCCGTCGTTCGACAAAAAATAAGGAGGGTCGGCAAATACCATATCAAACTGATGGTTGAACTGACCCAACAACTCCATACTATCGCCGTAAAGAAGATAGAAATCTTTGTTTTTTGACTGATAATATGGAGAAATTGAACTCAACAGATACACATTTATTTAGCCGCAAAGCAACTAAAAAAATATGTAATCAATTGATATAGATCATATTATAACCTTCGTGATCAATTTTTAAAACAGTAGTTTTCTTCTTCTATCTTGAGTTTCCGCAAGTTAATAAAATTCAATAATTCGCCAATTATTAAATTATGATCATAAAATTTATGCCTGATTGGTTTAAGGAATATATTCTTCAATTTTGTATTCGACAAAATCAGATGAATCTAAAACAATTTCCTCAGATTTATATTTTTCATTAATAATTTGAATCGCAGAATCAATATTTTCAGCTTCGATTTCAACTTCTCTTCTTAAAATTTCTGTAATTTCAATTTTGTAGTTCTGCATTTAATTCTTAGTTCTATAAAATTAATCCAAAGCTTTGTTGCTCAATTAAATACTCATATTGTTTATTTAAAGCCTCATAATCTAAAAATGTAACTCTATTATTGATGCTTAAATCTTTAAATGATGAATATTTGATTTTATTTTGATATTCCATTTTTCTTTTTGAATCTGCAAAAATGACCATTCGAGCAAAAAAATCCTGAAGGTCATTAAATTTCAACAATGAATTTTGAATATCCGTTGAATGTTCTACTTCAAAGAATGAGTGAGGCATATCTCTATCATTAAACCAAATCACGTCAATTGTTGAACTTCTTTGCACTAAATGAGGGTATGAAAATGTAGGCAAGTCATTTAATGTTCTAATATCAGCCAACTTAGTATTTAACAGATAGCGGTTTTTGTCTTGATTTGGTACAAAAGTATTCAAACCTTTTAAATTACCTATTGTCAGAAGCAAACCTTGAAAGTATGAATGATTAAAATCTATTATTTCTTTAGAATCCTTATTTTTATCTGTTTCTTCAATAATGCCTTTACTTTCAAGTTGCTTTTTTAATTCAACCAAACCATATAAACCTGGTTTTATTTTGTAAATATTTTTATTCAGTTGTACAATACGTCTTATACTGGCAAATGGTGTTTTTGTCTTCCACTCACAATCAGTTATTTTAAATACTTCCTGATTTAATTGTCCAAGTGTTGCGACTCCACCCAGTTTTTCCAAAGTAACAATTACAGCTTCATTTTGATTCATTTACCTCAAAGTTTAAAGTAATAATGATTTAAGTGTATTTTCCTTATACCTATTTATCACAATAATTTTCAGGTGAAAAACCTGATTGTTGATAAGTAGAATATCAAAGCCACAAATCTACAAAATTAAATTAACACAGCAATTATTTCTTGAAAAAAAATTTGAGTTGGAGGTGTTTTATATTGACCCATTTTGTGGTATGCGATACCTAACAGGTTTCGAAAACCTGTTAGGTATAACTGACATATAACTTGATGTAATTTCTGGAATGCCACAATTTGAATTATTAATGTGATATATGTGCTGAATAAATGTACCAAAACATCTTACAACATCGTGTTAGTGATTGGTAATTGAAAAAACCAATTTTTGCACCAATTACGTCAAAAAATCTAACCGGGTTTGTTCAGAATAGACTTATTTTTGTAAACAAAATATTAGCTATGAAGAAATTATCCGTACTGATTCTGTCCTTTATTCTCTTTTCAATAAGTGCTTCAGAAGCTTTAACCCGGCAAATGGAATACCTCAACCGCAGCGCGATAGCTGTAAAAATAACCGGTGGCGTGTATCTTGGCTGGCGATGGCTGGGAACCGACAATCCGTCCACGGGCTTTAATATCTACCGCGATAATATTCTGATTAACTCCTCTCCCATCACTACTTCGACCAATTATACCGATGCTTCAGGCACAACGGCAAGTGTGTATAAAATACTACCGGTATTGAACGGAGTGGAAGACACAAGTGCTGTGAAACCCTTCGGTGTATGGGCACAGGCCTACAAAACTATACAGCTCAACCGTCCTGCCAGCGGTATCACTCCTCCGAATAAATACGGCAGCGTGGGTACAACCGCTACTGCTACTTTCCCCAACGGTCAGCCTTACGGCTATTCACCCAACGATTGCAGTGTGGGCGATGTGGATGGCGACGGGGAATATGAAATTATCGTGAAATGGGATCCCTCCAACTCGCAGGACAACTCCCTCTACGGAATCACCGGCAAAGTGTATATCGATGCCTATAAAATGGATGGAACGATGCTGTGGCGTATTGATTTAGGTAAAAACATCCGTGCCGGGGCGCATTACACGCAATTTTTGGTGTACGATTTCGACGGGGATGGACTGGCTGAACTAATTTGCAAAACTGCGCCGGGTACAGTGGATGGCCGTGGGAAAAATGTAATTATGAACAGCGATGACCCCAATGCCGATTACCGCAACCTGGACATAACACAAACCAGTGGCTCGAAAATGCTTGGCACCATTCAGACCGGCCCCGAATACCTCAGTCTGTTTGATGGAAAAACGGGTGACGAACTCAATACCATTGCCTACAACCCTGCACGCGGTAGTGTGTCGGGTTGGGGCGACAGTTATGCCAATCGCTGCGACCGTTTTTTGGCCTGTGTGGTCTACCTCGACGGCATACATCCGAGCGCTGTGATGTGCAGGGGTTATTATACCCGCGCCACCCTTGCATCCTACGATGTGAAGGACAAGAAACTGGCAGCACGCTGGTTTTACGATTCGGGAAACAGTTCAGGAGTGGGTGCCTACGGTCAGGGAAATCATAACCTGAGTGTGGCCGATGTGGACAACGACGGGAAAGATGAAATCGTTTACAGCTCCTGTGCCATTGATGATAACGGAACCTGCATGTACCGCACAGGACTCGGACACGGTGATGCCATGCATGTTTCGGATTTAGACCCCGACCACGCGGGACTGGAAGTATATACCGTTCACGAAGAAACAACCGCAAAATACGGCTATGAATTGCACGATGCCAAAACGGGAACCGTACTTTGGGGACTAAAAACGGCCAGTGACAACGGGCGCGGATTGGCTGCCGATATTGATGCACGGTATCGCGGCTTCGAGTTATGGAGCATCTTTAATAATACCACCTACACCTGCAAAGGCGATTCGATTGCTCCCAAACGGTCTCCCATCAATTTCCGCATCTACTGGGATGGTGATTTACAGGACGAATTGCTGGACGGAACAAGCATCAGCAAATGGAACGGCAACGGCACTACCACCCTGCTTTCGGCCAGCGGTGTTTCGTCGTGCAACAGTACAAAAAAAACACCCTGCCTCACAGCCGACCTTTTTGGCGACTGGCGCGAAGAAGTGATTCTCTGGACAACAGCCGATTCGTCCAAACTGCAAATATATACCACCACCACTCCAACCAACTATCGATTGTATACGCCCATGCACGATGCGGTTTACCGCCTGGGAGTGGCCTGGCAGAATGCCGCCTACAACCAACCTCCACATCTGGGCTTCTATATAGGGGATGGATTAACCGGCCTTAGTCAACCCGACATTACGACAGTGAAGTACGATGCAGGTATTTCGGGTCTGTCAAACCCGTTGAATCATCCGGCTGTGCTAAGTTGTTTAAACGGCAGTGTGCTTATTAATTCATCGGAAATGATTCACACGGTGGAAGCATACACGGTTTCAGGCATGCTGATTTTTCAAAACAATCATGTTCAGAATCAGTATTTCAGTTTCAACTTACCGCAGAAAAATAATCTCTATCTTGTAAAAGTAAAAACGAATGCCGGAACACAGGTAGCTAAAATGGTGAATTAAGCTACATCTTGTAATGAGTTCCATCGCAGTAAAGAGGATTTTTGTGGTGTTTACATCCGCACAAATACGCAGCACCAGTTTTTTCGGGAGTAAATGACATCGGGGTGAATCCTGCTCCCCTGGGTGATCCATCGCAAAATGGTTGATTGACACTTTTACCACTGCCGCACCAATGATTGTTTTTCCGGCTTCCAAATCAGCGTTGAAAGGTCCTTTTTGTGCAATTGTTGGTTCCATTCAGTTTTGATTTATTAGTTTAATATGAGTTCAACATTACTCAGGTCTTGAATAGATTCTAAAAGATAGAATCAAAATTACAAAACAATAAAGTTTATCTGGTTGTCAGCATGTATTTTACACACATTTTCCATTGTCAATTAATAAACTTTTTGTATCTTTGCGCCCTCTTTGTAAAGTTATCATAATGTCTAACCCTACTAATTTAATTAGTAATTAAAAAAACAAGTTTTCAGAAATGGAAGAAAACCAAAACATTGCGGAAGAAGTAATTCCAGCCGCAGTAGAAGCAGTAAACGAAGAAACACAAGTAGTAGCCGAAGCTCCTGCAGTTGAAGAAACAGTAGTAGAAGAAGTTGCACCTGTTGTAGCAGAAGAAGTAGTTGAGGAAGTTGTTGCAGAAGAAGCACCTGTAGTAGTTGAAGAAACTATTGTAGAAGAAGCTCCGGTAGCAGAAGAAGTAGTTGAAGAAGCTGCTCCAGTTGCAGAAGTTATCGAAGAAGTAATTGAAGAAGCACCAAGCGTAAAGGTAAAAGCCGAGAAACCGGTTCCGGCCAGTGAATTCGATTGGGATGCTTACGAAAAAGGTATCAGCATTAGTGCTGAATCTAAATCAAAATTAGAAGAAATTTACGACAACACCTTGAATGCCATCAAAGACAAAGAAGTTGTTGAAGGAACTGTTATTTTGATAAATAAACGTGAAGTAGTTGTAAACGTTGGCTACAAATCAGACGGTATCGTACCGATGAGCGAATTCCGCTATAATCCTGATTTGAAAGTTGGCGACAAAGTTGAAGTTTATATCGAAAGCCAGGAAGATAAAAAAGGACAATTAATCCTTTCACACAAACAAGCTCGTGCAACCCGCTCATGGGATCGCGTAAATGCAGCGCTCGAATCACAGGAAATCGTAAAAGGTTTCGTAAAATGCCGCACCAAAGGTGGTATGATTGTAGATGTATTCGGAATTGAAGCATTCTTACCGGGCTCACAAATCGACGTGAAACCTATCCGCGATTACGATGTGTTTGTAAACAAAACAATGGAATTCAAGGTTATCAAAATCAACCACGAATTCAAAAACGTTGTTGTTTCGCACAAAGCACTTATCGAAGCTGAGCTTGAATTGCAGAAAAAAGAAATTATCGGACGTCTTCAAAAAGGTCAGGTTCTTGAAGGAACAGTTAAGAACATCACTTCTTACGGAGTATTTATCGACCTTGGCGGCGTAGACGGTTTGATTCACATTACTGACCTTTCATGGGGTCGTGTTACACATCCTGAAGAAATCGTTACACTGGATCAGAAACTTAATGTGGTTATTCTTGATTTCGATGACGAGAAAAAACGTATTGCTCTCGGCTTGAAACAACTTTCTGCTCATCCATGGGATGCTTTGAGTGCCGACCTTAAAGTTGGTGACAAAGTAAAAGGTAAAGTAGTGGTTATGGCCGATTATGGTGCATTTGTTGAAATCGCACAAGGCGTTGAAGGTTTGATCCACGTTTCAGAAATGAGCTGGTCACAACACTTACGTTCTGCTCAGGACTTCCTGAAAGTAGGCGACGAAGTGGAAACTGTAATCCTTACTTTGGACCGCGACGAACGCAAAATGTCATTGGGTATCAAACAATTGAAATCTGATCCATGGGAAGCTATCGAAGCCCGTTATGCCGTTGGAACAAAACATACTGCTAAAGTTCGCAACTTCACCAACTTCGGTGTATTTGTTGAAATCGAAGAAGGCGTTGATGGTTTGATTCACATTTCTGACCTGTCATGGACTAAGAAAGTAAAACACCCATCAGAATTTACTCAGATTGGTGCTGAAATTGATGTTCAGGTATTGGAAATCGACAAAGGAAACCGTCGTTTAAGCCTTGGTCACAAACAATTGGAAGAAAATCCATGGGATGTATTGGAAACAATGTTCACCGTTGACAGCGTACACGAAGGTGTAATCGTTGAAATGCTGGATAAAGGTGCAGTAATCTCATTGCCTTACGGTGTTGAAGGATTCGCAACTCCAAAACATTTGGTAAAAGAAGACGGATCACAGGCTCAGGTTGATGAAAAACTTACTTTCAAAGTAATTGAATTCAACAAAGATGCAAAACGTATCATCCTTTCACACAGCCGTATCCACGAAGATGCAAAACGTGCCGAAAAAGGTGAATCGACTGCAACAGTAGAAGCTCCAAAAAAATCTGCTCCAAAACGTGCGAAGAAAGAAGATGCTCTTGTAGCTTCGGCAACTCCTGCTGCCGAAAAAACTACCCTGGGCGATATTCAGTCTTTGTCTGATTTGAAAGACAAAATGGATCTTGCAGCAGAAAAAGCCGCTAAGAAAGAAAAGAAAGCTAAAGAAGAAGTTGCTGCAGCTCCTGTAGTTGAAGCACCTGCTGCCGAAGAAGCACCAGCTGCCGTTGAAGCTCCTGTAGCTGAAAAAGCTCCTAAAAAGACTTCTGCCAAAAAAGCAAAAGAAGCTCCGGAAGCAACCCCTGAAGCATAATCTATTCTTCATTATAATCAAAAATGGCTGTTCGATTAATTTCGGACAGCCATTTTTTTGCATATAATAAATTACCTTGACATTGCCTGATAAATTTATTTATGTAATTTTGTTAGACAATAAAAAGCACAAGACGCATGAAAAAGCACATTTTACACACCCTGATAGCAATTGCGTTTATTTCAAACTCATGCACCGATTATACGAATCCGAAAATTATATCAGGAACGATTTGGAGATGTAGCAGTTTCACAGATGCCGAAATGGCACAAACTTACGAATACGTAGAACTTCATTTTATATCCGAAACGCAAGTTCAAATGTGGGAAAAGAAGAAAAATGACTATCTCTACCAGGCCTCCGGCACCCTAAAATTCACTATTAGCGGGAAAACTATAACTATTACAATTCCGGCCTTACCTCAGGATTTTACGACAACAGGGCCAAACACGCAACAAGATATTACAGCCGTTATTGAAAACAACAAGTTGACAATGCCATTTACTGATTACACCCTGGTATTTTTCAAACAATAGGAATAAACATATTAATTGCTTAACATTCGGCTGGGGTTCAAAAATGAATTTCAACCGAAGTTGTCAATTTAATATCTGCCGAGAAACTCAGGTCACATTTATATAGAGATAGTGGAATAACAGTTTCAGTAGTATATATTTGTTTGTATACTAGCGTATAACTCAATTGGGCTTCGGATGTATTAATAAAATTCAAAAGATTTGGATTGTACGTATAGATAATATATCTTTGCAGGTATAAAATATAAAATTATGGATGCAAAACTGACAGTAAAATTAAATAAAAACGTGATTAGTAAGGCAAAAGACTATGCTTCAACTCAAAAGAGAAGTTTATCACGTATTATTGAGTCGTATTTAAATTCATTAACTAGTCATACTAATACAGTATCCGATGATGAAATACAAATATCTACTTTTGTAAAAAGCATGTCGACAGGTGTGCACCTTCCTATTGATGTAGATACAAAAAAAGAGTACTCTGATTACTTATCCAAAAAATATAAATGAAAACGAGACTATTTATCGACACCAATATAATGCTTGATTTATTGGGAGAGCGTTTGCCTTTTTACGATTCGATTGCTAAAATAGCTACATTAGCCGATAGAGGAGAAGTTTCAATCATTGTTTCAGCTTTGTCATATACTACAGTTGCCTATATGCTTTCGAAATATGAGAGTATGGAGAAGGTAAAAGACAAACTACGAAAATTCAAAATAATTTCAGAGATATCAGATTTGGATGAAAAAACGATAGAGAAAGGATTAAATTCGACCTTTTCTGATTTTGAAGATTCATTACAATATTTTTGTGCCTTGAAATCAGACTGTAATATACTCTTAACCAGAAATCAAAAAGATTTTAAAGCATCTGACATTCCTGTTATGTCAGCGGATGAGTATCTGATAAGCATTAAGAGAAAATAATAATTGTATTCACATAACAGCAGCCATTGCTTACATAGCCGTAAATAAAAATCAGGCTAACCGATTGGTTAGCCTGATTTCTTTTATTTGTTACGATATTTTTTCTACTTCTTCTTGCAGGTCAATTTCAATACCTTTTTTGTCGTAAAACTTGTACTGTAAGAATCCCAGTTTTTGGGAAGCAATTACTTTACAACCATTACCATACTTCCGTTTCCATTTCCACTTCATCGAGATAAAACCTTTAGAGATAAAGGCATCTACATAAGGGTGAATGTGTAATGTAAACTCTTTAATAGATAATTTATTTACCAGAAAATCAATTTTACTTTCCAATTGGTCGGTGAACAAAATTGAAGGTTTTGTTCTGCCCCCACCATAACAGGTTGGACAGGTTTCTTCAATATCGAGGTGAATCACCGGACGAACCCGTTGCCTTGTCATTTGCAATAAACCGAACTTACTTAATGGAAGAATATTGTGTTTGGCTCTGTCGTTGGCCATATTTTCACGCATTCTGTCAAAAAGTTTTTGTCGGTTATCCGATTCGTGCATATCGATAAAATCCACCACAATAATTCCACCCATATCTCTTAACCGAAGCTGTCGTGCGATTTCGTCGGCTGCTGCCAGATTCACATCCAGCGCATTGTCTTCCTGTCCGTTTCCGGCTTTGGAGCGGTTACCGCTGTTTACATCGACAACATGCAGTGCTTCAGTATGTTCGATTATCAGATAAGCTCCGTTTTTAAACGACACTGTTTTTCCGAAGGCCGATTTCATTTGTTTGGTAATACCAAAACTATCGTAAATCGGGGCTTCTTCTTTATACAGTTTAACTATATCTTTCCGATCGGGTGCAATAAGTTCCACATAATCACGAACTTCTGTATAAACAGCTTCGTCGTTGATATGAATGTGTTTGAAATTCGGGCTGAATAAATCTCTAATTATTCCTACCGTGCGACCTAATTCTTCTAAAATAAGCGAAACACCTTTTGATTGTTGGATTTTGGCAACAGCTTCTTCCCAGCGTTTTACCAAAATCTTCAACTCATTATCGAGTTCAGCTACTTTTTTTTCTTCAGCTACTGTCCGTACAATCACCCCAAAACCTTTTGGTTTAATGCTTTGAATCAGCTGCTTCAGTCGTTGGCGTTCTTCTTCCGTTTTAATTTTTTGCGAAACCGACACTTTGTCGGCAAACGGAATCAGGACTAAAAATCGTCCTGCAATGGAAATTTCGGCGGTTAATCGTGGACCTTTAGTTGAGATTGGTTCTTTAGTAACCTGTACTAAGATATCCTGTCCCGTTTTAATAATGTCGTTGATTGAACCGGTCTTCTCTATTTCCGGCAACAGTTTGATTTTCGAAATTGCAGGTGCTTTTTTACGGTCGCTCAGCACCTGCGTTGAAAATTGTGTAAGTGTGTTGAAATTGGAACCTAAATCAAGATAGTGTAGAAAAGCGTCTTTTTCGTAACCTACGTCCACAAATGCTGCATTCAAACCGGGCATTATTTTTTTCACCCTTCCAAGATAGATATTCCCCACGGCGAACTGTTCTTCGCGTCCTTCCTGGTTAAGTTCTACAAGGCGTTTGTCTTCGAGCAGCGCAATTGAGATTTCAGATGATTTTACATCAACTACTAATTCGCTATTCACTTTTTTACTTTGATTGGTTTTACTGTTTATCGTTATAAACAAAAAACAAACTTAAAGACAATATGTTTGCTATAAGTTTGTTTTATTTTGACTTTATAGATTTAAAGACTTGAATTATTTCTTTTTGTGTCTATTCTTTCTAAGTCTTTTTTTACGCTTATGCGTCGACATTTTATGTCTTTTTCTTTTTTTACCGCTTGGCATCTCTATTTATTGTTTTGTGAAAAAATTTATTTAACAGTGCTCACGAAAGTTTTCGCAGGTTTGAATGATGGGATATTGTGAGCAGGAATAATGATTGTAGTATTTTTTGAGATATTACGGGCAGTTTTTTCTGCACGTTGTTTGATAACAAAGCTACCAAATCCTCTTAAATATACGTTATCATTTTTAGCAAGTGAATCTTTTACAGTTTCCATAAAAGCTTCAACGGTAGTCAATACAGTCACTTTATCAATACCTGTATTTTTAGCAATTTCGTTTACGATGTCTGCCTTAGTCATTTTGGTAAATTTTAAATATGTTAGTTAATAAATTAATTGTTTCTTTTTTTTCAAACGGACTGCAAATATATTGCTTTTATTCTGATTAAAAAACATTTGCGCATCTTTTTTTTTCAAAAAAGAGGTTTTTTTCTTATTTTATATCTACTTTTTTATTTAAATAATTTTCTATATCAGATATACTCATATTTTTTCCTACAATTTGCCCTTTTTTGTCAATTAAAATTGTACATGGAATTGAATTAACAGCGTAAATTCTTGCACCTTCACTTTTCCACCCTTTAAGATCGGAAACAAGTTTCCATTGTATGTTGTGCGACTTAATTGCTCCAAGCCACGCTTCTTTGCTATCATCCAACGACACACCGTAAATTTCGAGTGAATTTCCCTTGTATTTAGAATAAAGCGCCTGCAATTGAGGTAAAAACTCCATGCAGGGGGCACACCATGAAGCCCAAAAATCGACTAACACAAAATCCGTTTTGCCGACTAAATCAGATAATTCAATCATTTGTCCATTTGAAGTGAGTAATTTAATATCCGCAAAATGTTGTCCGACAGCTACTTTTTTCTCCACTTCCATATCAGCAATTATTTCATGAACCCGTTTGATACTTTTTGTTTCATCTGTCATCAATTTTACGATTTCATTTTTTTCAGCGATGTTCATTCCGAAAAAAGAGTTCATAAACACATGATTACCAACCAGGGTATTAATATTTTCAATTGTATATTTCCTATCTATACTCACTTCTTCTGCATTAAGCTTCTCTGTTTCTTTATCAAAATCAGCTCTTTGTTTTGGCGTTTTGAGACTATCCTTGTGTAAAATGAAGAATGCTTCGGCTTTCTTATTAAATTCATTTTTTAAATTGTGATAGATTTGAAGTTTTTCATTTTGAGCAGTTCCTTTAAAATTCATGAAGCCTAAAGTATCTACCGAAACAGAAATATTCCCGCTTTCAAGAACAAAAGCCTGACGTACACGTTTGTTCTTTGGTGATTGGCAAACAATGTAAACTATTTTAGTTGTATCAGCCACACCTTTAAAACTGAACTTGTAATCAACTACTTTTGAACTGTCAATCGTTTTCCACTCCCGGTTAATACGTTCACGTAGGTAAACGAACTTGCCGTTCATTTCTTTTTGTTCGAGAGTTCCACTTATTGTAAAAGACGGATTTTTACAAGCAATTAATGATATCACTGTAAAAAAGACAAAAACTACTTTTTTCATAAATAATACAATTTTATATTTCCAAATTTTGATTCCAAAGTTCTGATAAATAACTTTGTGTGCAAAATTGCAAACAATTTCCCAATAAGCCAACCAAAATTTGGTATTTTTATTCAAATTCCTCAAAAAATGATTACTTCAGAAATTCAACATTATATCAATAAGGTTTTACACAACTGGTACAATACAAACAAACGGGAGTTACCCTGGCGAAATACAACTGACCCTTATCGGATATGGATTTCGGAAGTAATACTGCAGCAAACACGTGTAAATCAGGGCCTGGAGTATTATAATCGTTTTGTAGAGCGATTTCCTTCAGTCAAATCATTAGCTGAAGCTGAGGAAGATGAAGTTCTGAAATACTGGCAAGGTCTTGGATATTATTCACGAGCCCGAAATCTGCATAAAGCTGCAAAACAAGTTTCAGAAAAACACAATAACCTATTTCCTTCAGAATACAAACAAGTTCTTGATTTAGCAGGAATTGGCGATTATACAGCAGCGGCTATTTGCTCTATAGCATACAATCAGCCTTATGCTGTTGTAGATGGAAATGTGTACCGGGTTTTGTCGCGCTTGTTTGGCATATCCACTCCTATCGATTCCGTAAAAGGCAAGAAAGAATTCTCAGAACTGGCTCAGGATTTACTCTCAAAATCTGAATCTGCATTACACAATCAGGCCATGATGGAATTCGGGGCTTTGCAATGTACACCCGTTTCACCTGATTGTGCTGATTGCCCATTACAATCTGTTTGTCACGCATTTGCATCAAACTCAATTTCAGAATTACCGGTCAAACAACTTAAAACCAAAACTTCGAACCGCTACTTTAACTATCTGTTTATCAATTACAATGGTAAAACCTTCCTTCAGAAACGAACCGGGAAAGATGTATGGCAAAACCTATATGAATTTCCATTGATTGAATCTGACAAACTGTTGAGTTTATCAGAACTTACAGAAAATGAAGAATTCAGAGCTATCTTCGAAGGAATTTCAACTGTGGAACTAATAAAAACAACAAATCCGATAAAACATATTCTGAGTCATCGGATTATTATTGCTCAATTTATTACTGTAACTACCAGTCAACTGAATAATAAGTTAAACAACTTTATTATTACAAATCTTTCTGAAATTGATCACTTTGCAGTTTCGCGACTCATGGAGCAATTTCTCGAAAAACTGGATTGATTTAATTATTTCTTTTTTGCAAAAAAGTATTTCTGCATAATTTTTTCTAGTGCGTCATATTCCTGGTAACCCAGTTCAGTTTTATATGTGGTCTGACTATCAATAAAAATCAGTGTAGGCATAGCACTTACATTGAAATGCTGAGCTAACTCGGGTTCTTTATCTACATCAATTTCATAAATAATAATTTTACCCTGATACTTGTTTTGAAGTGTCTGCAAATGAGGTGCTAACATTTTACAGGGACGACACCAGGTTGCAAAAAAATCAAGAATAATAGGAGTTTTACTTACCGATTTGAATGTCTTATTTTTGTCAAAATCCCAAACTTTCTGTTTGAAACTTTTCAAGTCAAGTTCGTGAATTTCAATTTTAGCAGACTTCTGAGCAATACTCATCGAACTTACTATAAAACAAAGCATTAGAAGATTAATTGTTCTTTTCATTTTGAATTTATTTTTTTGAATTTTTACTATTATTTATTCTTGCAATTCGTAGATTTGCTTTTTTAATTTCCTTTCTCAACTGAACAACATCGCGTTTTATTTTCCACAAATGATATGTTTCTACAATGGCCTTACGGTCTGCATCGGACAGATAGTAGGAATATTTCTTCGTCCCAAGTAATGTAACCTTCAAACCTTTAGAATTGTTCTGTGCAATGAATTCAAAAACATTTTTTCCTGATTCATTTTTAAACATTATTGACTCAAAATGAGAACCTCCATCATCATATCTGTGATTATTAGGATCTGACAAGCTTATCGTATCGGTATGTGCAAACAAATCACCTACCGAAACCTCAACTGACTGCTGCTCTATTTTACTTCCGCAATAATTACTAATCAGATAAAATTCAGCATTTTCGTCAACATAAGTTTTTAGGTAAGTTCGATTCGCATTACTTTCAGTCTGTTCAGTTTTGTAAACAAAATTTCCAACATCCTGGTATTTAGCATTTTTCTCGAAACGGAAATTTTTCTGTACGGAATCCATTTCATGAATCTTTGAAGGTAAGATACTATCGCAATAAGCCAATGAACGTGTGCTTTCCCGCCGAATTATTGTATCACTTAAAGCAGCTGCAATTCTTCTTTTTTCCACCAACATGGGATAGATTGAGTGAATACTATCTATTTCAAGTTTTGCCGAATTAAAAGCTTTTTTTTCGATTAATAATTCAATATGACTCAATCTCCTATCGGCATCTCTTTCTTTGGCCTTTCTCGAATTACATGAGATTAAAACACTGGATATCAAGAGAATAAAACAATATTTTACACATATAATTTTATCAAATCGAAGTTTCAAAAAATTACGTCCAACTATGTTCATTTGATTTTTATTAAGATTTTAATAATGTATGCAAAATTAATTTTTTTTCCTTAATAATGAAATTTATCAAGTAAAATGAATTTCAATGCTTTTTTTTTGCACAAATTGTTTATCTTTGCTTCAAATTTATCAAAATACGTTGCAATGCAAAAATCATTAAAACTACTAATAGTCCTATTGGTGCTGATTATTACGGCAACATCATGCATAACAACTCTCCAAACAAATTACCTGCAACCATCCAAAAATTTCATTGCTTCATATAAGGATACTTGTTCATACAAGGATTATCTTTTAAAAGAAAATGACAGATTGTATATACAGGTATATTCAATGGATGAAAAAACAAATGCCCTGTTTAATGGCTCATCAAACAGCGGTATGCAAATTTTATCATCAGGTGGCAACGGCTCAAACGATAGTTTTGATTTATATACCTACATGGTTCATTCTGATGGTAATATTGACTTTCCGATTATAGGTAATATCTACGTAAGAGGCAAAACACTCCGCGAGACAAAGGCAATCATAGAGGAAGCTATTAAACCTATTTTGATAATTAATTCGGTCGATGTTCGACTTGTGGGAAAAACTTTCAGCATTATCGGGGCCGGAAAATCAGGCAGATTTACATTTCCAAAAGAGAAAATCAATATTTATCAGGCTCTTGCATTAGCAGGCGATGTGAGTCAGTTTACCGACCGGAGTAAAATCAGGATTCTACGTGTAAATGAGAAAGGTAATCAAATTAAAACTTTTGATTTAAGAAGTATCAACATAATTAATTCAGAGTACTATTACATCGAACCAGACGATATAATTTTCCTTCAACCTCTGAATGAACAATTTTTTGGTGAAACTTCCTTATGGTCTACTATTGCCACCCTTGCTTCAAGTGCTACTTTTGTAGTTGGTGTTTATTTTTTAATTTTCCCGGTCAAGAAATAGATTTATTTTCATTTGAAGACAACAATGAGAAACAAGATAAAAATATATGCATTATTAGTCATAACACTCTTTTTAAGTTCGTGTTATAGCTATAAGAATATGCGTATTTTGCAAGATAATAAAAAATTACCTTCGTACGAAAAAATTGAATATGTCGATTATCGTATTCAGGTAAACGATGAAATTATTTTCCGACTCATAACCGCAGATGAGACTCTTTCAAAACTGATTTCACCTCAGATATCAGGTGGTGGAGGTGCCGGTCAGAATATGATATCATATCGTGTTCAAACTGATGGTACTATCGATTTACCATTTGTCTCGGGTATTAAGGTTAAAGGACTTACACTACCTGAAGCTACAAAATCAGTTGAAGATCGGTTGAGAGAATATTTACCTGATGCAGTAATAAAATTAGGGCTTTCAAACAAAACATTTACTATTTTTGGCGATGTGGGAATCGGAGTCTTTCCATTATATAAGGAAAAATTGACCATTTTTGAAGCATTGGCAGTAACTGGTGATTTCAACGAAACAAGTGACAGGAAACATATCAGAATCATCAGAGAAACTGAAAAAGGAACACAGGTTTTAGAATTTGACATTAGACCAAAAAGTATTATTGACTCAAAATATTATTATATTTATCCAAACGACATTATTTATATCCGTCGTGAATTCTCAAGTTTCTACAAAGTAAGTCATTACAAAGATTTAATTGGATTGGTTTCATTTTCAGTTCAACTTCTGTTTTCGGTTTTAAATTATACTAAATAATTCAATAGTCGTGACTTTTTAGCAGACCATTAATCAAATAAAATTATGGAACAAAATAATACTGAAAACCTCTTTAAAGATGGTGAAGATTCCGGGTTTGACATCATGGAATGGGTCTCAGCATTTCTAAATCACTGGTATTTATTCGTAATAGGCATCATTTTATCATTAGGATTGGCATATCTTGAAAATCGGTCATGGAAACCGACTTACCAAACGGCCGGTACTATTATGATTGAAGACTACAAATATGTTCCCACCGGAACACAATCTTTAATGCAGGGATTTGGAGTTCAATCGGGATATAGAAATACAAACAATCAGGTACTCATGCTTGGGTCGAATGACCTGATTGGACGTGTTATAGATAGTTTGCCTTTTTTAAAAGTAGATTACATTTCAAAAGGGAGTTTTAAAACACGTAATCTATACAGGGCTTCTCCGGTAATAATACATTCTGATTATGTTTCCCCCGAAGCATATAACTTACAATTTAAATTAAGACTACGTTCAAATGGAACTTTCAGAATAACTGTTGAGGACAATAAACTTTTGACTAATTTCAAAATTGAAGGAGTTTACGGCCAACCTATTCAACACAATATGTTTTTTATCACCATAAACAATGTGAATAAGTTTATGGGAAATAAAGACATGTATTTTACTTTCAGAACACGGGAGTCTTTAATTTCGGATTTTTCATCGCGTATACAATTTGGTTTTGTTGTTGAAGGTTCATCTGTTTTGCAAATATCTTTAATAGGTGATACTCCTGAAAGAGATATTGATTTTATTGATAAATTATGTGATCTGTTTTTAGGCGACAATCTCGATCGCAAAAATGATGCAGCAACCAAAACAGTTCACTTTATTAATGGACAGCTTGGAAAGGTTGCAAAAGCGCTCAATAATTCTGAAGGTGACATGACCGGATTCAGACAAAGAAACAACCTGGTAGATGTTGCAAGTCATGGAAGTCAGTTGCTGGAGAAAGCCTCAAAATACGAACAAATGCTTTCAGATTTAAGGTTACGTGAAACTTATCTGGATTATCTTTCGAGATACTTAAGAACCAATTTAGCAGATGGTGCAGTTATTGCTCCTTCGAGCCTTGGTTTGAATGAACCATTGTTAATGGCAAGTGTTCAACAGATCAATGAACTTTATTATCAAAGAGCTGAAGTTACCCAAAAGAACATGTATTATGGGAAATACACGAAACAAATTGATAATACAAAGCTGACAGTTCTTGAGGTTGTTAAGAATATGCGAGTTGCATTAGAACTGGAAAAAGCTGATGTAAACAGACGCTATGCTTTGGTATTAAAACAAATGAACGGTCTCCCGGGAAGTGAAATTCAAATGAATGCAATTGAAAGGGAGTTAAAGATGAATGACAATTATTATACTTTCTTCCTTCAAAAAAGAGCTGAAGCTGAAATCTTAAAAGCATCAAATACACCCGACAATACAATTCTTGACAGAGCCAGAATTCTTACCATCACAAATGCAGATAAAAAACAAAAAACAACATTAATGTTTTTGTTGTTTGGTATTCTTTTACCAACATTATTTGTGGTTATGAAAGAATTGCTCAACTCCACAATACGTTCGACAAGAGATGTTGAGAAGAATTGTGATTTCCCGTTAATCGGAGCTGTAAGACACACCAAGAGTACCGATCCGCTTTTGGTATCTAAAAATCCAAGATCTGCTTTTACGGAAATGTTTCGAATTATTCGAACCAGGGTTGAATTCCTTGTGAAGCGAAAAACAAATATTGTTATTATGGTTACTTCGGCTGAATCAGGAGACGGTAAAACTTATTTTGCAATAAATTTGACTTCTATCTATTCGATGGCAAGTAAGAAAACATTGTTGATAGATATGGATATTCGTAAACCAAGTGTAAACCAACGCTTTAACATCATTCAACCTAACGGAGTAACAAACTATCTGGTTGGACAATGTACACTTGACGAGGTTATTTTTCAACTTCCAAAAGCAGATTTTGACATTTTGCCTGCCGGCTCAATTCCCCCAAATCCGGGAGAACTTATTCGTTCTGAAAAGATAAATGAGATGCTTGATGAATTGAGAAAGCGATATGATTATATTATTATTGATTCAAGTCCTATTGGTATGGTTACTGATGCTTACTCCTTGGCTCGATTATCAGACATTAATCTTTTCGTAGCTAGAAATGCAAAAACAAATAAGGCTGGTTTCAAGAGAATATGCTCTCAATTAAAACAGGACAAATTGCCAAATATTTACACTGTACTAAACGATGTGGCTGACGATGGAAGTAAGTATTCCAGATACAAACTTTACAAATACGCTTATTTATTTGGAAATACGTACGGTTATACAAATACCAAGACTAAAAAAGGTGGAAAAGACAAGTTCCATGAATATTACGAAGACGATTCAGAAATTTAGATCAATAAATAATTTTCAATGAAGAAAGTAGCTTTAATAACAGGTATTACCGGACAAGACGGGGCATATTTAGCAGAATTATTACTAAAAAAAGGGTACATAGTTCATGGTTTGAAACGCCGGTCTTCACTTTTTAATACAGATCGTATCGATCATTTGTACCAGGACCCTCATGTAGATGACAGAAATTTAGTGTTGCATTACGGTGACATGACTGATTCGATGAATTTAACCCGAATCATTCAGGAAACACAACCCGATGAGATTTACAATCTTGCTGCAATGAGTCATGTAAAAGTGAGTTTCGACACTCCTGAATACACTGCAAATGCAGATGGTATAGGAACATTACGTATTCTTGAAGCGGTTCGATTATTGAATCTTACCAAAAAAACCCGCATATATCAGGCTTCAACATCCGAATTGTATGGGTTAGTTCAGGAGGTTCCACAAAAAGAAACCACACCATTTTATCCACGGTCACCTTATGCGGTGGCAAAAATGTATGCATACTGGATTACAGTAAATTACCGTGAAGCCTACGGACTTCATGCAAGCAATGGAATACTATTCAATCATGAATCTCCACTAAGAGGTGAAACGTTTGTAACACGTAAAATTACCCGTGCAGCAGCACGTATTGCTATGGGTATGCAAAGTAAATTATTTCTTGGAAACCTTTCATCAAAACGTGACTGGGGTCATGCAAAAGACTATGTACGTGCGATGTATCTGATTTTACAACAGGATGAACCGAGTGATTATGTTATTGCTACTGGAATTACAACAGAAGTTCGCGAATTTGTTCGTATGGCTTTTGGTGAAATAGGAATCAATATTGACTTTAAAGGTGAAGGGATAAATGAAAAAGGATATATTGGCAGTATAAACGAGCCTGTTTTTGTTGAACATGTTGGTGCTGAATTCCTTGATACAATTAAAACTATCAAAGATGCTGTTGTGGAAGTTGATGCAAATTATTTCCGTCCGACTGAAGTAGATTTACTTATCGGAGATGCTACAAAATCCCGCACAGTTCTAAACTGGATTCCTGAATATGATTTAAAGGCATTGGTAGTAGATATGATGCGTTCTGATATAAAACTAATGAAAAAAGAAACCTATTTGAAAGAGGGTGGTTTCAGAATTTTAAATTATTTTGAGTAATACTTAGAACCATTATTTCATGGATAAAAATGCTAAAATTTACATTGCCGGCCATTTAGGAATGGTCGGTTCTGCTATAAAAAGGAATTTAGAAGCAAAAGGATTTACCAATTTTGTAACCCGTTCGCTCGAAGAACTTGATTTGTTAAACGAACAGGCTGTAGCCCAATTTTTTGAAAAAGAAAAACCTGAATATGTGGTGCTTGCAGCTGCCAAAGTTGGTGGAATTGTTGCTAACAATACTTACCGCGCTCAGTTCATTTACGAAAATCTGATGATTCAAAATCATGTAATTCATCAGAGTTATCTTCATGGGGTTAAGAAACTGTTATTTCTTGGTTCTTCGTGTATTTACCCTCGTATGGCTGAACAACCCATACGTGAAGATTCATTGCTTACAGGCGTTCTGGAAGACACAAATGAACCGTACGCAATTGCTAAAATTGCAGGAATTAAAATGTGTGAAGCTTATCATGCACAATATGGTTGCAATTTTATTTCCATTATGCCAACTAATCTTTACGGTCAAAATGATAATTACGATCTTGAAAAATCACATGTTTTACCGGCTTTGATTCGGAAAATGTATTTGGGAAAATGTTTGATGGAAAATGATTGGTCGAAATTACGCACCGATCTGAATAAACGCCCTATTGAAGGTGTAAATGGCTCATTCAGCGATGATGTTATTCTTCAGGTTTTGAAAAAATATGGAATTTCAGTACAAAACGATGAAGTTTCTATCACCTTGTGGGGAACAGGTTCACCTATGCGCGAGTTTCTCCATGTAGATGACATGGCAGATTCAAGTGTATACCTTTTGCTGAATTACGATGCTCCTGATACATTACCTTCTCAGGTAAATGCCGGTTGGGGTGAAGATCAAACCATTAAAGAATTATCAGAAATTGTCCGCAAAACAGTTAATTATCAGGGTAAAATAATTTGGGACAGCACAAAACCTGATGGAACTCCACGTAAGCTTCTTGATGTATCCAAATTGAATAGTTTGGGTTGGAAACCTACCATCACGTTGGAAGAAGGTATACGTCGGGTGGTTTCAGTATATATTAACAACTAATAATCCGTATTTTTAATGAATATTGCAATTGTTGGTACAGGTTATGTTGGGTTGGTTTCAGGAACGTGTTTTGCTGAAATGGGTGTCAATGTTACCTGTGTGGATGTTGATTCAACTAAAATTGAGAATCTGAAAAAGGGAATCATTCCAATTTATGAACCCGGTTTAGAAGATATGGTTTTGCGAAATATAAAAGCAGAACGCTTGCATTTTACAACTCAACTATCCGAGACACTAAATGATGTACAGGTGGTTTTTAGTGCCGTGGGAACTCCACCGGATGCTGATGGCAGTGCTGATTTGAAATACGTTCTCGAAGTAGCGCGCACCATTGGTCAGACCATGCAACAATACATTTTGTTGGTCACCAAAAGTACAGTTCCGGTTGGTACAGCTACTCTGGTAAGAAAAACAATTCAGGCAGAACTTGATAAACGTGGAGTTAATATTGAGTTTGATGTGGCTTCTAATCCTGAATTTCTAAAAGAAGGCGATGCAATTAAGGACTTCATGAGCCCTGACCGTGTGGTAGTTGGTGTTGAAAGCGAAAAAGCCAAAGAATTAATTACCAAACTTTACCGTCCATTCTTACTGAATAATTTCCGGGTTATTTTCATGGATATTCTTTCGGCTGAAATGACTAAATATGCTGCCAATGCCATGCTTGCAACACGTATCAGTTTTATGAACGACATGGCAAATTTGTGCGAATTAGTTGGTGCAGATATCAATATGGTTCGTAAAGGAATTGGTTCTGACCAGCGAATTGGAGGGAAATTTCTATATGCCGGTTGTGGTTACGGTGGTTCTTGTTTTCCTAAAGATGTAAAAGCTTTAATTCAAACTGCCGATCATAATGGATACAATCTTCGTGTTCTAAAAGCCGTTGAGGAAGTAAATGCATACCAAAAACAGGTTTTATTTCACAAATTAGAAAAGCATTTCAAAGGAAATCTGGCAGGGAAAATCATTACCATTTGGGGATTATCTTTTAAACCAAATACTGATGATATGCGTGAAGCCCCTTCATTGGTTCTAATCCAGAGATTGCTTGAGGCAGGATGTAAAGTTCGAGCATTTGATCCGATTGCAATGCCCGAAGCTGAGAAGATAATTCGTTTAAAAATGGCATCACTTATTACTAATGAAAATATCTGTTTTGCTAACGATATTTACGATGCTGTACTTGATGCAGATGCACTTTTGCTGGTAACTGAGTGGAAAGAATTTCGTATGCCGAGTTGGGGTGTTGTAAAAAAAACGATGAAAGGTTCATTGATTCTCGATGGTAGAAATATCTACGAAAAATCAGAACTGATTGAATTTGGTTTTGAATATGATCCTATCGGGTAAATACGAATTTCACGAATTCTCTGATAACTGTCAATTATCAACTGTCAACTAAATTTAGTATCGTCCTTTCCATAAACTTCGCAACCATTCACCTAATTTGCTTTCAGCGGGATTGTTTTGAACTTTCCAGATAGATTCTTCCTGAATTTCATCAGGTAAAAATTGTTGGTCAACAAAATGATTCGGAAAATCGTGAGAGTATTTATAATTCTTACCATAATTCAACTCTTTCATCAATTTAGTTGGAGAATTGCGCAAATGAAGCGGCACAGGCAAGTTCCCCGTTCGTTCTACCAATGCTAACGCCTCATCGATAGCCAGATAAGCCGAATTACTTTTTGGTGAAGAAGCCAGGTAAATGGTTGTTTCAGACAAAATGATCCGTCCTTCAGGCCAGCCAATTTTCTGCAGTGCATCGAAACAGGCATTGGCAAGCAACAGCGCATTTGGATTTGCCAAACCAATATCTTCGGCAGCCGAAATAACCAACCGACGGGCTATAAATTTTGGGTCTTCCCCACCCGCCACCATGCGTGCTAACCAATATACAGCCGCATCGGGGTCACTACCACGTATGGATTTGATAAAAGCCGATATAATATCATAGTGCATTTCACCATCTTTGTCATACGCCATTGGGTTTTGCTGCAAACGTTCTGTTACCACTTCGTTAGTAAAATGAACAACACCTTCAGGTTCAGCTGAAACAACAAGTTCGAGAATATTCAACAATTTACGGGCATCACCACCCGAAAAACGAAGCAATGAATCTGTTTCGTCAAGAATGATTTCTCTCTTTTTCAGTTCCGAGTCAGATTGAATTGCACGAATCGCTAATTCAAGCAAATCCTCATTCTCCAACGGCTTCAAAACATACACCTGACAGCGTGAAAGTAATGGTGTAATAACTTCAAACGAAGGATTCTCGGTAGTTGCACCAATCAGTGTGACAGTACCATTTTCAACTGCACCCAACAACGAGTCTTGTTGCGACTTACTGAAACGGTGAATCTCATCAATGAATAAAATAGGATTCCCACCTTGAGAAAAGAAACGATTCGATTTGGCTTTTTCGATTACTTCACGCACATCTTTAACACCCGAAGTAACGGCGCTGAGGGTATAAAACGGACGGTCAAGTTTGTTGGCAATTATTTTAGCCAGCGTGGTTTTGCCTACTCCGGGAGGTCCCCAAAGTATAAACGAAGCCACAAGTCCCGATTCAATCATCTGACGCAGAATGGCTTTTTCGCCCACCAGATGTTTTTGCCCTATATAATCATCAAGAGTTTGTGGGCGAAGGCGTTCGGCTAATGGTTGCATGAGATTTGTTTATTATTGAAGGACAAATGTATAATTTTTAAAGCACTTATCAATATCGAAAATAAAAAATCCCGAAATTTTTCTTTTCGGGATTT
Organism: Paludibacter sp.; assembly: GCA_037132235.1. Lineage (GTDB taxonomy): Bacteria > Bacteroidota > Bacteroidia > Bacteroidales > Paludibacteraceae > Paludibacter. The sequence continues at coordinate 147,876 of JBAXPM010000001.1, read as the reverse complement.
TTTCAAGTATAAAAGGATTGATTAATCTTCTGACTTATCTGTTTTTATTTGTTTCTGATTCTTTATTGCTGCTTTTTCTGCAGCACCTTTCGGATTATATTTCGATGGTTTTTTCTTGCGGCGCACATAAGTTCCCGGCAATATTACATCCAACAGATGTTTTCCAAGCAAACCAAGACGAACTGCTAAACCAAGTGAAATCAGACCTAAAACAATTGTGTACCAATAATACACATTAGGTGTGAAAATTACAAGTTGAATTGTAGATGTTATCAGTATCAAAATACTATAAACAATCTTTGAAATAAGCATTGGGGTTCTCAGGGTTTTGAAACGGGTTATACCGTCAATTATTCCCGAAACTGTTGATGCAACCAACGAAACAGGTAATGCCCATATTGAAAATGTAATCACTGAATGTACTAATACTTCCTGAAAATCAGGGAATAAAAAATGGAAAATTATTAACATTGGTCCTAGCGCCACAAAAGTTTGTGAAAGATGAATGGCGATTGGGTGAATATCTAATCCTAAAATAAATAATCGGTTGGCTGAAACACGTTCACGATATGGTTCGAATACAGTATGTGGCAATCCACAAGCAGGACAAACACCTTCGCCCAAATCACTCGCTTTCATAACATAACCGCAAGGACGGCATCTTACTAATTCTTCATCTATCATTTTTGTATTATTTAATTATTTGTAATCAGTCCACAAAGATAGCAACTTAATAAAAACTGACAAAATTAATGTTTATTGAAATTATTCTGATAATACCGACACCATTCAGTCAAACCACAACTTTCACATTTAGGTTTTCTTGCCTGACAGATATATCTGCCATGCAGAATCAACCAGTGATGTGCAATTGGTACAAGGTTATCAGGTATATATTTAATAAGTTCTAACTCGGTTTGTAATGGGTTTTTAGAATTTATGGTCAGGCCTATACGTTCAGAAACCCGAAACACATGAGTATCAACAGCCATTGCAGGCTGATTGAAAACAATTGAAGCAATAACATTCGCGGTCTTACGTCCCACACCCGGCAAGGTTTGAAGTTTATCTATATCGTCCGGTACAACTCCGCCAAAATCTGACACCAGTTTTTGCGCCATACCTACTAAATGTTTCGCTTTATTATTAGGATATGAAACTGATCGAATGTACTCAAAAATCACTTCTGGACTTGTTTCCGCCATCACTTCAGCAGTTGGAAAATCGGCAAGTAACGGTGGCGTAATCATATTCACACGCTTGTCGGTGCATTGAGCCGATAAAATTACTGCGACAAGTAATCCGAATGCACTTTCGTAATGAAGTTCGGTTTCAGCTATCGGCACATTTCGGGTAAACCAGTCAATTACATGATTGTATCGTTGTTTGGTTGTCATTGTTTTTGATTTTGTGCAAAATTATATCAAAAGATGTAATTTGGGCGTTCCTTTTTATTATTTTTGCAAATCAAACAACGAATTGCTTAAAAAGTTTGATTCGCATTTCTTAATTTATTATGAATTGTGAATTAAAAATTAATAATTAATGATACATGGCACCAAAAAAACCTATAAAAACTATTCAAAAACCCGAACCTCGTCAGGAATCAAAACAGAAAACGGAACGAAAATCGACAGAGAAATCTGATTCGACCGGTTTTTGGAAAAGAACAAAATACATCCTGACCGATGAACGAACTCGATTTGTTGTTGGTATAATTATACTTATCAGTACAATCTATTTATTTGTTTCATTTATTTCCTATTTCTTTACAGGCACAGCCGATTTTAGCAAGATTGAATCATCAACTGTTATCGACAAAGCACCCCGTACCGATATTCATAACTGGTCGTCAATTATCGGAGCTTATCTGGCTGAAAAGTTTATTAATCAATGGTTTGGAATCTCATCATTCTTCATTGTTATTTATGCTTTTATTTTAGGACTTCGTTTTATGAAAGTTCGTGCTGCTTCCCTTTGGAAATCGTTTTTCCATTGTAGTTTCCTGTTAATATGGCTTTCGGTATTTTTGGGATATATTCTATATGTATATTCAGCAATAACTTCAGTGAATAAAGATGTCTTTTTCTTTTCTATTGCAGGACAACATGGCGAAGGAGCTAATGAATGGTTAATTTCTTTTGTGGGACTGCCAGGCACTTTCCTGATTTTAATCGGTACTTTCCTGATTTACTCTGTTATTGCAATAAAGGCAACAATACCTTTTTTCAAACGTCTGTTTTCTAAAAATGAAAAGACTGAAAATCTTCCTTTCGAACAAATAGAGTTTGAAGAAGACGAACAATCGGTTGCTGTAGGCACTGAGATTATCCCTGAAGACTGGATAAGCAAAGGAAATGACGAAGAAGATGAATTAATCATCGAAACATCTCCGATGAATGACGTTCCATTTGAAATTGAACAACCTGAAGAACCTGAAGAAAGTAAAGCTATTGACCAAATTGAGCTAGAAATTACTGAAACTGAAACAGATGATCCCAATTACAATCTTGCAAAATTGGGCAAATACGATCCGACACTTGATTTATCACGTTACAATCCTCCTACCCTTGACTTGTTGAAAGTTTATGGAACTGACAACGAAACACAGATTGACATGGTAGAACAAAATGCGAATAAAAATCGTATTATCAGCACCTTACAAAACTATGGAATAGAAATTGAAACCATAAAAGCTACAGTTGGTCCTACTATTACGCTTTACGAAATAGTTCCAAAAGCCGGTGTGCGAATTTCCAAAATCAGAAACCTGGAATATGATATCATGCTCAGTCTGGCTGCTACCGGTATACGTATCATTGCACCAATTCCGGGCAAAGGAACTATAGGTATTGAAGTTCCAAACAGCGACCCACAAGTCGTTTCAATGCATTCTATCATTGCTTCCAAAAAATTCCAGGAGTCAAAATTTGAACTTCCTGTTGCTTTTGGTCGAACTATTACCAATGATATTTTCATGATGGATCTCACCAAAATGCCACACTTATTGGTTGCAGGTGCTACCGGACAAGGAAAATCGGTTGGGTTAAATGCCATAATCACGTCATTATTATATAAAAAACATCCATCGCAATTAAAATTGGTATTGGTTGACCCTAAAAAAGTAGAATTCAATATTTATGGGGATATTGAAAAACATTTTCTGGCTAAACTACCCGATGGTGAAGATGCCATTATAACTGATGTCAGCAAAGTAGTGGAAACGTTAAATTCTCTTTGCAAAGAAATGGACGACCGTTACGATTTGCTGAAAAAAGCACATGTCCGCAACGTAAAAGAATACAACGAAAAATTCACTATCCGACATCTAAATCCGGAAAAAGGTCATCGGTTTTTACCATATATAGTTGTTATTGTCGACGAATTTGGTGATTTAATAATGACTGCAGGAAAAGAAGTGGAAATGCCGATTGCCCGTATTGCACAGTTGGCACGTGCAGTTGGAATTCACATGATTATTGCCACTCAACGACCTTCAGTAAACATAATTACCGGAGTTATAAAGGCTAACTTCCCGGCGCGAGTAGCATTTAAAGTTTCATCGATGATTGACTCCCGTACGATTCTTGATTCACCGGGTGCCAATCAGTTGGTTGGGCGGGGTGACATGCTTTTCTCACAGGGTAACGATTTAATACGTGTTCAGTGTGCGTTTGTCGACACACCCGAAGTCGAAAGTATTGTGAACCACATCAAACAGCAACAAGCCTATCCAACTGCGTTTTATCTTCCGGAATATGTACGTGGAGATGGTGAAGGAATTGATGCCGGTTCAGTGGATATGAGCAAACGTGACCCACTATTTGAAGAAGCAGCCAGAGTTATTGTTGCAAATCAACAAGGTTCAACATCACTCATTCAGCGTAAATTCTCAATTGGGTACAACCGTGCCGGTCGAATTGTCGATCAACTCGAAGTGGCAGGCATTATCGGACCTTTTGAAGGCAGCAAAGCCCGTCAGGTACTGGTTATGGACGACTATCATCTCGAACAGTTACTGAAACACCTATAATTAATATCTCAAAAATCATGACTAAAAAACTTGGATTTTTATTCCTTGTACTTTTATTTTTTCAATTTACATCAGGTCAAAATCAACCTAAAGCAGATCAAATCCTTTCAGATTTACTGAATTCAGTCAAGACATCTGCAATAAAAACCAGTTTTAAACTGATAATTACTGAAAAAGACAATCCGCATCCTCAATCAACTGAAGGTGTTTTTACACTCAAAGGCAACAAATTTTTCCTTGAGATGGATGCCATGAAAGTTTGGTTTGATGGTAAAACACAATGGTCATATGTACATCAGAATAATGAAGTTTCCATTACCGAACCTTCTGAAAAAGAACTAACTGAAACGAATCCTATGGCAATTCTTTCGGGCTTTAAATCAAAATGTATCATTCGTTTTTCAACGAAGATTAAATCCGAACAAAATCATTGTATCGAGATGATTCCAAAAGTAAAAAACAATGAATTCACTAAAATTGAAGTACTGATGAACAAAACCACCGGGAATCTGTTTTCAATACGAATTGAATCAAAAAAAGGAAGTATTACTAGTCTTATCCTGACTAATTTTCAGAAAGGTATTGTGGTGCCTGAAAACCTATTCACTTTCAATCAAAACAAATACAAAGGCATATCAATCAATGATTTAAGATAACCAAACTCAAACTACATAAAATGAACGAAAAAGTACGATGCCTCATAATAGGCTCTGGTCCGGCCGGTTATACTGCAGCCATTTATGCTTCACGAGCAAATTTATCTCCGGTTTTATATGAAGGCATGCAGCCCGGAGGACAGTTAACAACAACAAATGATGTGGAAAATTTCCCTGGTTATCCCGAAGGAATTACCGGTACAGAGTTAATGGAAGATTTGAAAAAGCAAGCTCAACGTTTTGGTGCGGATATTCGCTTTGGTGTTGCTACTTCAACCGATTTATCATCAAAACCATATAAGGTTACAATTGATGGAGAAAAAACGATAGAAGCTGACACCATAATTATTTCAACTGGTGCAACTGCTAAATATCTTGGATTGCCAGATGAACAAAAATATTCAGGATCAGGTGTTTCGGCCTGTGCAACCTGCGATGGTTTCTTTTATCGGAAATTGACTGTTGCAGTTGTTGGTGGCGGGGATACAGCTTGCGAAGAAGCAATTTATTTATCGGGATTAGCTAGTAAAGTGTATTTAATAGTAAGAAAAAATTATTTACGTGCTTCCAAAATTATGCAGGAACGAGTATTATCAAATCCTAAAATCGAAGTGCTTTTTGAACACGAAACCCTCGGTTTAACGGGTGTTGGAGTAGTTCAGGGAGCTGATTTAGTAAAACACCGTGGTCTGTCAGATGAAACGAAAATTCATATTGAAATCGATGGTTTCTTTTTGGCAATTGGTCACAAGCCAAATTCCGATATTTTTAAACCATGGATTGAAACTGACGAAGTTGGATATATAAAAACGTTACCCGGAACTCCAAAAACCAATCTAACAGGTATATTTGCTGCCGGAGATGTGGCTGATCCACATTTTCGTCAAGCTATTACTGCTGCAGGAAGTGGTTGTCAGGCTGCAATAGAAGCAGAGAGATATTTGTCTGAGATTAACGTTTAATATTTGTTATTTTATGTAGCAATTATTACATTTAATTGTAGTAATATATTTTTTGTAAGTCAATGATAATTTATACTTTACGTCAATAATTGTCTATATTTTAGCAAACACAATATTTAACTTTATTTCACAATACCTATTAATTATCTTTCTATTTTTTAATATATACTATATTTTTGACATATATTATATATATATTCTCCTTATCTTCACATATTTTAACTGTTTTTATTTGACAGTGACTGTCATAACATCTACTTTTGTACAAAGTTGTCCTCATTACAATTAATCACAACTTTCTTTGTCAGAACAAAAGTACAGATATTTTGTTTTACTATAAAAAATACTACAAATATGAAACTAAAATTATCACAATTAGCCAAACTCGCATTTATTGTATTAGCTACAATATTGTCAGTTGAATCAACCTACAGTCAAACAATTGTTGGGTACACATTGTCATCAAATGGTAATGCTACATCGGGCATTGCCGTAAATTATCCTGGCATGGGCCGTACTTTAGGTATAAACGACCTTACTTCTTCAGGTTATTCTGTAAGTAATGGTCAGACTTGCTATGGCTGGGGAAATGCAGTAGGAACAGACAGCTGGTCTACATCTGCTTTTAGCACTGCCCAATATATTAACCTTACAGGTTCGTTTCAAATGAAATCTAACACAAACTTAGGTCCTAAGGATTTCAAAGTTCAATACAGCCTCAATGGCACAGTTTGGAATGAAACACCAACAGGTAATATAGTAACTTTGACTAACGGATTTAATACTTATAATTTTTCGTTGCCAACAATCTGCGAAAACAAATCAACAGTATATGTTCGTTGGGTGTTGAATTCGACATTAAGATTAGATGGTGGCACATTAAGTTCAACCACAAGTACTCATAATGCTTCATTAAAAGGCGTTTCTATTGCCGGTAACTTATTTGCTGCACCATCAACACAGGCTTCAAACATATCTATTAGTTCAGGAACACCTACATCATTACGTGTAAGCTGTACAAATGGAAATGGCAATAATCGTATTATAGTTATGAATACTGGCATAGTACCTATCTTTACAAATCCGGTAAATGATTACGACCCTTCTGCAAATACAACCTACGGAGGTGGAGAACAAGTTATTTATAATGGATCGGAATCTGCTGTAACAGTAAATGTTCCTTCTTCTTCGAATGAATACTGGTTTAGGGTTTATGAATACAATAAAATGGATAACTTAACACGTTATAATACTTCAACTGCAAGTTTCAATCCTAAACAATGTAAACTTGAAGCAATACATACTCCAACATCTGCGAACATCAGATTAACACGTGCAGATTTAGGTGCTACCATTACAACTCCAACATCAGGTACTATTGTTGAAAGAGGGATTTACTGGAGCACTACAACTCCTGTTGATGAAACGGCAAATTTAGTTTTCGAAAGCACCAATTCAGGAGGCGTTTATAGCATTGCTGACATACCTGTAGATAGAGGTAGTACTATTTATTATAAAGGTTATGTGACTAACGAATATGGAACAAACATGTCTGAAGAAGCTAGTTTCAACAACAAACCAGTATTTTCAGGCACCGGTAATTGGGAAGACAATACCAAATGGAATGTAAAAGAAGTACCAGGATCTCATGGGGACCCTACCTATGGACATGTTGATGACAGCCCAACAATTGATGGTCAATGTACTTTAGATAATTCAAATGAAGTGACTGATTTAACCATTAATAATGGAAAAAAACTTACAATAAATCCTGAAAAGACTTTAGATGTAAAAGGTACTCTTACAAATGGTGCTGCTGACAATGGTATTTTAATCAAAGCAAGCAACACAAAAGCAAATGGTTCATTACATTTTGCACATGGAAATCCTCATGGTTCTGTTGAAATGTATTCAAAAGCTTACATAAATCCTGCAAATCCCGCTGGAAGTAAATATAATTGGCAATTTTTCGGATTACCTGTAAAAACTCATTCTGCTGGTGAAATTAATTCGTGTGAAGCTTATATTAGAGAATGGGATGAATCTGTTAATGACTACAACAAACTTTGGATAGAAAGAAACGATCATTCTTCTTTATATGTACAACCAAGCGATATAATGACACATGAAAAAGGTTATGAATTAGTTCAATGTAACCCAAGAACAATTACATTTCATGGAGAATTAGTTGATACTGATTGTCATAAATCATTATCTTATTCTCCTGCTGCTGCATTCCCAGGACAAAATATTTATGGAAATCCATATACTGCAGGGATAGATATTTCAAAAATTACATTTGGCCCAAATACTGAACAAGCTGTTTATCTTTACAATACTGGAACTTATAATGATTGGTTAACCGCTGGTGGTGATTCATCTCCTGGTAATGGTCCTGGTCAATATACCGTTTCAACTCCTGCAACAGCTGGTCACGGTGGAGTTCAGGCTGATATACCATCAATGCAGGGATTCTTAGTAAAAGCAACTGGAGCTGGAAGCACTATAGATATTTCGAAATCAACCGGTTTAATGTCTAATACCAGCAAACAAAAAGTAAAAGGCTTATCGGGCAATTCTAATCTAACAAATACAAGAATCGATCTTATCAGTGATCATTTTTCAGATCGTATGTGGATATTTAGTAATCCTACCTGTACACGTAGTTTTGATAATGGTTGGGATGGTAAAAAAATGTCAGGGAACACACAAGTTTCACAACTATATTCAATTGAAAATGATGGCAACTACCAGATCAATGCTGTAAATGACATGAATGAAAGTTATATTGGATTCCAACCTGGTGTTGATACAAATTTCAAACTTGTTTTCAATCATGAAAACACATCAACTGTTTATGCTGGAATATATCTTGTTGACTTATTTGCAAATAAAACCGTTGATATTACTCAGAGTGGTTCAGAATACTCATTTACAGCCTCAGCAACAGATGTCACTAAACGTTTTAAAATCATAACTCAACCTACAGGTTTAATTGTTCCAAGTGACAATCAAAATGCTAAATTACGGATTTTAAATACTGAAGAAGGTTTGTTTGTTGAAAACTTATCTAATAATTCTGCAGCATTTGTATTGTGTAATGTAGCAGGTAAAATTATGCAAGAAGTAACTATAAATGAAAATAGCACGAAAATAATCAGTACTAAGAATTTAGCTCCTGGTATTTACATTGCCAAGTCAGAATCTGATTCCGAAAAATTAATACAAAGATTTATAATCAAATAAAACATATAGCCATGAAAAAGAATATTAATATAGTATTAATAGGTGTACTGACTATTGCAAGTATAATATTAGCATTACCATTTACACCTTTAAGAAATTCATTCCAGGGTATAACCGGTGATGCTATGAATAAAGCATTTGCAAGTATTGGAGTTGATTGGAGAGGTAGAATTCAAAATGCCCGCAAAGTATCTTACTCTTATCAAAGTGAGGCATCTGCTCTAAGTTTAATTTCTATTGAAACCAGAACAAAAATTACTAAACTCAGAAAAGGAGGAAGTTCTGGAAGTGCAGCCGATGACTATATGATTAGTTATGGCAACAATGGTAATGATGTAAGATCAGCTGTAGGACTTACCGGTTCATTTGCAACTTCAGGAATTGTTTCTTCAACTTCGGAAGATAAACAAAGTATTACAGGTGATGCTGTTTCATTCTCCAGTAAAGTAAGTGGCAACAGTCAAACAACACTTACTCAGTCAGGTACTACTTCTTTGCAAAGTACAAATGGAGATCATAATGGTACCGGTGGTGGAGCACATCCCGGAGTTGATCCGAATACACCTCCTCCTCCATGTCTTCCTTTAGGAAATGGAACTACAATTTTACTTTCCCTGGTTGGCTTGTTTGGTGTTTGGAAAGCACGTAGAATTGCTTAATTACAAATTCTAATAATCAACATTACAAGAGAGTGACTTAATAAAGTCACTCTCTTGTATTTTATCACAACAATCTATGTTGTGATTGATAATTTCATTTAAGTTTATTATTTGTATAAAATAATACAGGTATTTTTTGTATTTTTGTACTCGTTTTAAAACAAATTGTATGCAAAGAAATATAACAAAATCTACATTAAATAATTTTCATGTTATTGGGTTATTATTATCAGCAAAATTTCTATTCTCAACTCAAAACAATAGTATTCTATTAATACTATCTTTAATTTCTTCGTTATTAATTATATACGCTTTATTTTATATCACAACCCGGTTCCGTGACACAGAATGCGATAGATCAATAAGCTATCTTAATGCATTTAAATATATTTTCCTGTTGTATTTCTTTGGTTCTATTGTTTTATCAATCATAATTTGGATATATACACAATTCATTAATAAAGAGTTTTTAGATTTAACGTTGGATTTACTTTTAAAAACATACGAGAATTTGAAAATCCATGTGGATAATCAGACCTATTCAATTTTGGAAAAAATATTTAAACCACTTCCCTATAGTATTTTTAATTTATTTGCAAGTATATTTTCCTCCCTTTTTTGGAGTTCAATACTTGCAATATTTATAAAAAAAGAGAAAAGTATTTTCGAATAAATTTATATTAATTCAATCGAACTCTTGTATTTATGGACATTTCAATTATCATACCTTTATATAATGAAGAAGAATCACTCCCAAATCTATTTGAATGGATCGAGCGAGTAATGTTAGAAAACAAATTTTCTTTTGAAGTTATATTTATAAACGACGGAAGTACTGACCAATCATGGGAGGTTATAAATTCTCTTCAATTAAAATCGAAAAATGTAAGGGGAATAAAATTTAGAAATAATTACGGTAAATCTCCTGCTTTGTTTTGTGGTTTCAAAGCTGCAAAAGGTGATGTTGTAATTACTATGGATGCTGATTTACAAGATAGTCCTGATGAGATTCCGGAACTTTATTCAATGATTAAAAATGACCATTATGATTTAGTTTCAGGTTGGAAAAAGAAACGTTACGATTCGAAAATAACCAAAAACATACCATCGAAAATCTATAATGCAACTGCACGTAAAGTGACCGGTTTAAAGCTTCATGATATGAATTGTGGTTTGAAAGCTTACAGAAATGAGGTAGTAAAAAACATTGAGGTGTATGGCGAAATGCACCGCTACATACCGTTCCTGGCGAAAAATGCAGGATTTACAAAAATTGGCGAAAAAGTTGTAGAACATAGAAAACGTCAATTTGGTGACACAAAATTTGGATTAAACAGGTTTGTGAATGGCTATTTGGATCTCTTGACACTTTGGTTCTTATCTAAGTTTGGCAAAAAACCGATGCATTTTTTTGGTTTATATGGCAGCATAATGTTTATTCTTGGTTTTTTTGCAGTTTTAGCTGTTGGTGTAAATAAGTTAGTTGCTATACTTGAACATATAAAAGCTCCATTAATTACAGAAAGTCCGTATTTTTATCTTTCAATATTAGCAATGATTCTTGGTACACAACTATTTTTGGCTGGATTTTTGGCGGAAATTGTTGCGAGAAATTCTACAGAACGAAATAATTATCTGATTGAGAAAGAAATTTAGTAATTATTCAGGGATTTAATTCTGTTGTAAATGAGACAAATACTGTTAGTCGGTATGGGTGGGTTTATTGGAAGCATTGCTCGGTTTTGGGTTTCAAAGCTCAATATATATTTGCATTTTCTTTCGATACCACTGGGAACTCTTACTGTAAATATTGTTGGAAGTTTTATTATCGGAATAATAACCGGTATTTCATCAAAAAGCGAACTTATTTCTCCAAGTTTGAGATTGTTTTTAATGGTTGGTATTTGCGGAGGTTTTACTACTTTTTCATCGTTTACCAATGAAAATTTAACTCTTTTCCAAAACGGACAAATACTCTCTGCTTTTATTTATACTGGGTTGAGCATATTTTTGGGATTTTTAGCAGTGTATTTGGGATTTGTAATTACAAACTTGTAAAATGAACTCAACAGAAAACAGCATTTTAAAAATATATGCCAGCAGCACAGATAAAATAGGTCAGGATTTGATTTACGAACATCTGGTCTTGCTTGCAAGAAAAAGAGGAATAACTGGTGCCACGGTTTATCGTGGCATAATGGGCTATGGTTCAAGTAATCAGGTTAACTCTTCAAGATTTTGGGAACTTACAGAAAAACTGCCTGTTATTATAGAGATGGTAGATAAAACTGAAATACTAGAAGCCTTTTATGATTTTATAATCACTGATTTACAAAACATTACAAAAGGTTTCTTAATTACTATTCAACCGGTTGAGATAAAATTAAGAAAAAAGGGTAGTCAAAAATAAGTGAATAAAATGGAAATTTCAGAGCTTCTTAAAATAATCATTCCTGCCACGTTAGTTCTTCTGACTGCATACTTGTTGTTACACAAATTATTGCGCAATGAAGAAAAACGTCGACAATTTGAATTATCAAAAGAAAATGTTTTAAAACTCACTCCTATTCGTTTGAGAGCATATGAAAGACTAATTCTGGTTTTAGAGCGCACACTTCCATCAAACCTTGTAATAAATACGATTAAACCCGAAATGTCAAATTTAGAGTTACACGGTTTACTACTTTCAAATGTTCGAAATGAATTTTCACATAACATTTCACAACAAATTTATGTCAGTGATGAACTTTGGTTTCATATTCGTGGAGCTCAGGAAAGTCTGCTTAAATTAATAAATACATGCGCAGCACAATGTAATCCATCAAATCAGGGAGCTGAACTGGCTGAACGTATAATTCAGGTTTTTAGTTCAAGTCAGAATACACCATCTGAAATGGCAATCGATAAACTAAAAAGTGAAGTCAGAAATTTATTTCAATAACCTGACTAATAAGATGAAAATATTTCGTTTCATATTAATTTTAATTTGTATTTCAGGTACTACATCGTGCGTTGTTGATGAACAGTGCAGACAAAATAAGAATGTTGAACTTGGAATTTCATTTTATCATGTCACCAAAAATCAATCAACAGGCATTCTAAGTAAGATTTCTATGACAATTGATAGTATTACTGTTATTGGATTAAGTTATGATAGCCTGAAAAAAAAATATGTACCCGTTGACTCGATTCTTTATAATAAATCACGTTCAATCAGTAAAATCTACCTTCCGCTTCATAAATTCATAAATATCACAAAATTCGAGGTTAAGTTTAATTCTACAATTGATACAGTTACAATCTTTCATAAAAATTCAGATGAGTATTTATCACTTGAATGTGGTTGTATGAAAATACATTCTATTGATTCTGTCAGTATAACCAATAATTTTAATATTGATTCTGTCAGAATAATAAATAATAATGTCAAAACAAACAATGCAGAGAACCTTCGTATTTATAAGTAGTCTGATTGTTTGCATGTTTTCAGTTGGAATTGATGCTCAGAAAACAAAAAAACCTGAAGTTGATCAGACCCCATTTTTTAATGGGATAACTATTCAGGCTGATGTTGCTTCAGCAATAAGTTCTGTGCTTTCCGGAGGAGAAATATATTCTTATGAAGGTAGTGCACAAGTTGATTTAAAACATAAATTTTTCCCAGTATTCGAAATTGGTTATGGAGGAGCTAACAAAATATCAAATAATGATATAAACTTCAAAACCAATGGATTATTTAGTAGAATTGGTATTGACATTAATTTGCTTTCTCCAAAAAAAGATGAGGCACCTACATCAAATTTATTTTTGGCCGGTGTAAGATTGGGAATGTCTAATTTTCCATACAGCATCTCTAATGCTATTGTTACTGATGATTACTGGGGTGGCAGTCAGTCAATTAATTATACTAATAATATTTCAACAAAATTATGGTATGAGATAGTTGCCGGAGTTAGAGTTGAGGTTACTAAAAGTGTTTTTATGGGCTGGACTGTCCGAATTAGAAATCTATTGAGCAAGGATGTTACGGGTGAAGTTTCCCCATGGTATATTCCCGGTTATGGTACAAACGCTGACAACAACTGGGGATTTAATTATGTCATTGGATATAAATTTCAGATTCCAACCGTAAAAAAAACAACTTCAATTAAACATTAATCTCCCTTCAGTTTAAATAATTTAAATCAAAATAAACAACCAATTAAATTAATGATTATGAATTCAATTCAAGACTTAAACCGCGCTGCCGACAACATTCGGATTTTGGCTGCATCGGCTGTTGAAAAAGCACGTTCAGGCCATCCGGGAGGTGCAATGGGTGGTGCTGATTTTATAAATGTACTATATTCAGAGTTTCTGGAATATGACCCACAAAACCCAAAATGGGAAGGTCGTGACCGTATGTTCCTCGATCCTGGACACATGTCGCCCATGTTGTATTCTGTTCTGGCATGCACAGGCAAATATACAATGGAAGAACTGGCACAATTCCGTCAATGGGGTAGTCCGACTCCGGGTCACCCAGAAGTTGATATTATGCGTGGTGTTGAAAACACGTCAGGCCCACTCGGACAAGGACATACTTACGCTGTAGGTGCTGCTATTGCTGCAAAATTCCTAAAAGCACGTTTTGGTGATGTTATGAGCCAAACTATCTATACATTTATTTCAGACGGTGGAGTTCAGGAAGAAATTTCTCAGGGAGCAGGTCGTTTGGCAGGACATTTAGGATTGGATAACCTGATAATGTTCTACGATTCGAATGATATTCAGCTTTCAACAGAAACTAATGCAGTTACCAGTGAAAATGTTGCTCAAAAATATCAAGCCTGGGGTTGGAAAGTAATAGAAATCAATGGTAATGACGCCGTTGAAATTCGTACTGCACTGAAAGAGGCAAAATCTGAAACTAAAAAGCCAACACTTATTATCGGTAAAACGATTATGGGTAAAGGTGCTTTGAAAGCTGATGGTTCTAACTTTGAACGTCAGTGTGCAACTCACGGTATGCCACTTGGAGAATGTGGTGCTTCATACGAAGAAAGTATCAAGAATTTAGGTGGAAATCCTGAAAATCCATTCGTACTTTTTGCAGAAACAAAAGCATTATATGCTAAACGTGCAGAAGAATTAAAAGCAATTGTTGCTAAAAAACAAGTTGCAAAAGCTGTATGGGCAAAAGAAAACCCTGCTTTGGCTGCTAAACTTGAAGTGTTCTTCTCAGGCAAAACTCCTGTTGTAAACTGGGATGCAGTTGTTCAAAAACCCGGACAAGCTACACGTGCTGCTTCAGCAACAGTTTTGGCAGAATTGGCAAAACAAGTTGAAAACATGGTTGTTTCGAGTGCCGACTTATCAAATTCAGATAAAACTGATGGTTTCCTGAAAAACACCAAAGCTTTTACCAAAGATGATTTCTCCGGAGCATTCCTTCAAGCCGGTGTGGCTGAATTGACCATGGCTTGTGTTTGTATTGGAATGAGTTTGCATGGTGGAGTAATTCCGGCTTGTGCTACTTTCTTTGTTTTCTCTGATTATATGAAACCGGCTGCCCGTATGGCTGCTTTGATGGAACAACCAGTGAAATTTATCTGGACTCACGATGCGTTCCGTGTAGGTGAAGATGGACCTACTCACGAACCTGTTGAGCAGGAAGCTCAAATCCGTTTGATGGAAAAACTGAAAAACCACAAAGGGCATAATTCTATGTTGGTTCTTCGTCCTGCAGATGTAGAAGAAACAACCATTGCGTGGAAAATGGCGTTGGAAAATACTCATACTCCAACAGCGTTGATTCTATCGCGTCAGAATATCGTTGACTTACCTTCTGCCAATGGTCGTAAAATTGATGCTGCACAAGCTGAAAAAGGCGGTTATGTGGTTGAATGTGATGGTAATCCTAATGTTATTTTGGTTGCTTCAGGTTCTGAAGTATCTACTTTATACGAAGGAGCTGCTTTGCTTCGTGCCGATGGCATTAAAATTCGGTTGGTTTCAGTACCTTCGGAAGGCTTATTCCGCAGTCAATCAGCCGAATATCAGGAAAGTGTACTACCAAAAGGAGCTAAAATATTTGGTTTAACTGCCGGTCTTCCTGTCAATCTTGAAGGATTGGTTGGCTCAAACGGTAAAGTATTTGGTTTGGAATCATTTGGTTTCTCGGCACCCTACAAAGTGTTAGATGAAAAACTTGGATTCACCGGTCAGAATGTTTACAACCAGGTAAAAGCAATGTTATAACCCCAAAAACCAAAGGGGAATTTATACTCCAAATACCTTCGACTCTTAAGGTGGATATGCTCCACTTTAGGGGTCGGGGGTTATTTTAATTATGGATTTATTCTCAATCATCATTATCGGCATAGGTTTAGCTATGGATTGCTTTGCGGTTTCTATTAGCAAAGGAATCTGCGAACAAAAATTTAATTTTGGAAATACTTTCCGAATGGCATTTTTGTTTGGTATTTTTCAATCATTTATGCCATTGATTGGATTCTTTGCCGGAAAATCATTTATCCATGAAATGGGTAGTTACGACCATTGGATTGCATTTGGTTTATTGAGCATAATCGGAGGTAAAATGTTGATTGAAGGACTAAAACCTATCAATCCCAATTGTGAAATCAATCCAAATCCATTCAAATGGAGAACACTCTTCATATTGGCTATAGCAACAAGTATTGATGCTTTGGCCACAGGAGTAGTTTTTGTCCCCTACCCGACTCTCATCTGGTATGTTATATCAATAATCGGTGGTATAAGTTTTATTTTTTCATTCATCGGAATGTTTGTAGGTATTCATTTCGGAAAACGTTTTCATTTTAATGTTGAGATTTTAGGAGGTATTATTTTAATTGGAATCGGGTTGAAAATCCTGATTGAACATCTATATTTTTAGCTGTGTCTTTAACTCAACAATTTCACAAACACTTTAATAACTAACTATTATTCATGTATTTAAAAAGATTGTTACCATTAGTTTTCTTATTTATTTTTTCAACTTTATTTGCAGAAGATTCAAGTATAAAATTTAAACTTTATGGTTTTGTCCGAAATGATTTCTATTACAACTCAAGGGTAAATCAGGAATCTTTAGATGGCTTATTTTATATTTATCCAAAAGCGGTCGAATTAAATTCAACAAATCAGGATAAAAATGCAGTTCCACAGGCAGAAATGCTGAGTATTGCTTCGCGTGTGGGTTTTGACATTACCGGGTCGTCAATATTTGGAGCAAGTTCATCGGCTAAAATAGAGGCTGATTTTGCAGGCTTTAGTACAAATTATTACGTATTGCGTATCCGTCAGGCATATGCCAAATTAAACTGGAAGAATACTGAATTATTAGTTGGACAAACATGGCATCCATTGTTTGGCAGCGTTATGCCGACAGTTTTGTCTCTTAATACCGGTGCTCCATATCAACCATTTAACCGTAGCCCTCAAGTCAGAGTAAAACAAATTCTGAATTCAAATATCAGCCTTACTGCTGCAGCAATTTATCAAATGCAATATACTTCTCAAGGTCCTTTGGGAGCATCGGCTTCGTATATCAAAAATGCTATTGTACCAAATTTATTTATTGGAACTGAATACAAATCAAACCACTGGACTTCAGGGGCTTGTATTGATTTAAAAACTATTAAACCTTCTGTTGAAGAGATTACTTCTGTCAGTGCAGAAATTTACACTCAATACATAAATCCCGTTTTACAGGTAAAAGCAAAAGCACTTTGGGGTCAGAATCTCAGCGACCATCAGATTTTAAGCGGATATGGAGTAAGTGGGATTAATCCTTCAAATGGTGCAGCTACTTACACTAATTTCAATGCTATAACTTCATGGTTGAATGTGGTTTACGGCACGAAATGGCAAGTTGGAGCTTTTATTGGATTATCCAAAAATATGGGTACAAGTTCAAGTTTGTTAGCCGCTAGCGATGGAAAATTCACTGTTTATGGCTGTGGTTATACCGATTCAAGCCAGCAACTGTTAGACAGATTAATCAGGCTTTCACCTCAGATAAGCTATAATCTTCCAAATTTCAGACTTGGTTTGGAGCTGGATTATTCAACAGCTCTTTATGGAACAGTTCAAAACTCCGGTCTGGTAAGTTCCCCTTATAAAGTCGACAATAAACGTATTGTAGCCACAATGAGTTATATTTTCTAAAAAAAGAGCACCATTTTCAAAGTTGGTGCTCTTTTACTTCTTTATTATTCCCAGTTCAAAATTACTTTTCCGCACTCTCCACTTTCCATTATGTCGAATCCTTTCTGGAAATCATGAACATGGAAACGATGAGTAATAACCGGACTCAGATCTATGCCCGAAATCAGCATTTGTTCCATCTGATACCAGGTTTCCCACATTTCGCGCCCATATATACCTTTCAAAGTAAGTGCTTTAAAAATAATTTTATCCCATTGAACGGTAGTTGAGTTTGGTAAAATTCCAAGCAAAGCAATCTTTGAGCCATTATACATATTTTCTATCATTTCTTCAAATGCAATTGGTGAACCGGACATTTCGAGACCGATATCAAAACCATGCATCCGTAAATCTTTCACGGCACCTTCTATAGTTTCACCTTTGGTTGGATTTACTGTAAGCGTTGCACCCATTTTCTTTGCTATAGCCAGCCTATAATCACTCAAATCACTCACCACAACATTACGAGCTCCTGCAAACCGGCAAATTGCAGTTGCCATGATTCCAATCAGACCGGCACCGGTAATCAGCACATCTTCTCCTATCATTGGAAACGACAAAGCCGTGTGAGTAGCATTCCCAAAAGGATCCATAATAGTAGCAATCTCATCTGAGATACGGTGGTCGAGTCGAACAACATTTTCGGCAGGGAGCGATAGATACTCGGCAAAAGCACCATCGCGGTTCACTCCCACTCCAACAGTATTCTCACAAACATGAAGCTTTCCTCTCCGACAGTTGCGGCAATGTCCGCAGGATATATGTCCTTCACCTGTTACACGGTCGCCAATCTGTATATTTTTTACTCCACGACCTTTTTCAACTATCTCTCCAACATATTCATGTCCTATGGTCATCGGTGTTTTAATAGTCCGTTGCGACCATTCATCCCATTTGTAAATATGTAAATCGGTTCCACATATAGCTGATTTTTTGATTTTTATCAGCACATCGTTAATCCCCACATAGGGAAGTGGTATATCTTCCATCCAAATTCCTTTTTCCGGACGCAGTTTTACTAATGCTTTCATCTTGGTTGATTAGTTGATTGGTACATTAAGTTCATTTGCTACTTTTATAAATGCTGAAATACATTTATCAAGTTGATCTGTATCGTGAGCAGCCGAAATCTGTACACGTATTCTTGCTTGTCCTTTTGGTACAACAGGAAAATAAAATCCTACCACGTAAATCCCTTCATTAAGTAATCGGGAAGCCATTTCTTGCGAAAGTTTGGCGTCATAAAGCATTACAGCACAAATAGCAGATTCTGTAGGTTTAATATCAAATCCGGCTGATTTCATACGTTCTACAAAGTAAGTTGTATTTCTATGAAGCTTTTCCTGAAGTTCGTTTGATTCATCCATCATCTCAAACATTCGAATTCCTGCAGCAGCCACCATCGGTGGAATTGAGTTTGAAAATAAATATGGACGTGATCGCTGTCTTAGCATATCAATTATTTCTTTCTTTCCGGTTGTGAATCCACCAATAGCACCACCAAAGGCCTTTCCAAGTGTACCGGTAATGATTTCAATTTTCCCACGAAGGTTGTAACGTTCAGTTACTCCACGTCCCGTTTCACCCACCACACCGGCGGAATGAGATTCATCAACCAAAACCATCGCATTGTATTTCTTTGACAATGCATAGATTTTGTCCAATGGTGAAACATTTCCATCCATTGAAAACACACCATCAGTTACAATCAGGCGGAATCGTTGAGCCTGAGCCGTTTTCAACTGAGCTTCCAAATCGACCATATCAGCATTAGCATAACGATATCGTTGAGCTTTGCAAAGTCTAATGCCATCAATAATGGAAGCATGATTCAACGCATCGGAGATTATAGCGTCTTCCTCATTTAAAAGCGGTTCAAACAAACCTCCATTTGCATCGAAACAAGCAGCATACAAAATCGTGTCTTCAGTGCCGAAAAACCTTGTTATAGAAGCTTCAAGTTGTTTGTGAACATCTTGTGTGCCACAGATAAATCGGACGGAAGAAACGCCATAACCGTACTTGTCAAGTGCGTTTTTGGCCGACTTTATCAAATCCGGATTATTTGATAACCCCAAATAATTATTGGCACAAAAATTAAGCACTTCTTTACCATCGGCAATCCTGATTAATGCGCCTTGTGGAGAAATGATAATACGTTCTTTTTTATAAAGTCCTGCCAACTCAACATTATTGAGTTCTTGTTGAAGATATTGTTTAAATTCCTGATACATAGAATTAAATTAAAAATTGTTTTTTAAATTTAAGTACAAACTCTAATTCAAATCATTCATTAAAATATTAGTCAAATATAGTGATAATTTTGAATTATTATACAGGAAACTAAAGAAATTAATAGGGTTTGAATAAACAAAAAAACTGCTCCGGAAATGGAACAGTTTCTAAATTTGTAGAAGTAATTGAATTTATTTTTGACTTACTAGCTTTGAATTATAAAACAGTTTATATACAAGTGGGTAAATCTGGCAAGCCACACAAAAACCAAATGCTGCTTCTAAAAAGGCACATGTCCCAAAAATGGCAGTAAGTGTCAGAGCTAAGGTATTAAATTGCGCTAACAAGGAAAGTAAAATAGCTGCATTAAACACTACTCCAATTCTTGCAGCAAAGATCTTTGGTCCTGCATTCACGGGTTTTGTTTTTAAATTTAGAGCATTTACCAGATATTTTGATAAAATGGCAAACGGACTGTATGCTGAAAGTTCTGCTGAACGCAAAAAGAAATCCAGAAGCAGAAAACTAATTATCAGCACATTTGACGTAAATATATATGAAATTAGAAACAAAACTGTAAATGTAGCATTGAACCGTGCAACACGTTCATTTATTTTTTTATCGGAAATAGGGCAAATGGCATAGGTTTTCATAATGGTTTGTTTTAATTATTTGTTGATGCAAAGATAGATTGGCAGGTAAATCTCTACAATACCATTCAAACAGTATATTATATACCACAAACAGGGTAGAAATTAAAATTGCCTGAAAATCAGATAGATTTTCAGGCAACTCAACCTCCTTTATCAAAACAAATTTATAACTTCTGTATCTTCTTTACAACTGTGCCATTTGTAGTTCTAATAACAGCAAGGTAATTTCCTTTTGCTAATGAACTGATGTTTACATTCTGTTCTTTGCAATACAATAAACTTTGTCCTGTAAGTGAACATATTAGTACTTCTTTCACATCGTTTCCACTTACATAAATTGACGAAACTGCCGGATTAGGATAAACATTATAATATTTTTCCATTTCCACATCGTTAATTGCAGTATTTACAGGAGCCCACACGATTGATACATTTGTAAGATTAGTTGTAGCTGTTCCTGTTGTATTAACTGCATTTGGTCCTTTAGCAAAACTCCAACTTCCTGAAGTTTCACCTCCAGAAGCGTCAACCGCTAATTCAGCCCAAATTGTATAAGTTCCGTCAGCGACCACGACATTTGAAGCATTTTTACCATTCCATGTTTCAGTTAGAACTCCATAAGTGCTTGTTGTTGCACCTGTCAAGGCATTAGTGTAAGTGGGTATCACTCTACTAGGAGCCCATAATTTTAAATGATCTACATTACCCTGATTATTATTATATGCTAAAAGTGTATTTACATATGTACCAGCACTATTTTTAATCCAAATTGCCTGGATATGTGCACTGTTACTAATCACACCGGTTTTTACAGTTGTTACTTTAAAGGTTAATGTTCCGGCAGTTTGTGAAAACAAACTAAAAGAACAAAATAATAAGACAAAAGGTAGAAGATTTTTTTTCATAAAATTATATATTTTATATTTATTACATTTTTGTATTTATTTCATTTTTTATAGCCACAAAAATAATTGAATAACTTATACAATCAACAATGAAATCGGTTAATTATAATTAATAAAATAAAAGGACATCTTATTTTACGCAAAAAAAAATCCGCTCACTCAGTTACCGAAGTAAATGAATGAGCGGATTTTAAAGGATTTATAATGAATCTATTTCTTTTGTATCTTTTTTACAACTGTACCATTAGTAGTTCTGATAACAGCTAAGTAATTTCCTTTGGGCAGTTTACTTATGTTTACAGATTGTTCTTTGCTATATAGTAAACTTTGTCCTGAAAGCGAACAAATTTCTACTTCTTTCACATCACTTCCACTTACATAAATAGACGAAACTGCAGGATTTGGATAAACAGAATAATATCTTTCCATTTCTACATCGTTAATAGCTGTATTTACCGGAGCCCATGCTATTGACACAGTAGTTAAATTAGTAGTAGCTGTTCCTGTTGTATTAACTGCTGTTGGTCCTTTAGCAAAGGTCCAACTTCCTGAAACTTCAGTTGGATCATCAGAAACTTCTACCCAGACTGTATAATTTCCGTCAGGAACTACGACTCTGGAAGTATTTGTAGCATTCCATGTTTTCGTTATTGCTCCATATGTACTTGTTGTTGCTCCTGTTGTTGCATCAGTAGTGTTTGGTGTACTTCCTGCAGCAGCAAGAAATTTTGATAAATGGCTTTTATCACCTCCGGTGTACGCCAAAAGTGTTTTTACAAATGTAGCTGCACTATTAGTTGTACTGTTAGTAATCCAAATTGCTTGAATATGCGCACCTGATAATGAACCACCTGAAACAGTTGTAACTTTAAAGGTTAATGTGCCTGCCGTGTTCTGTGCAAATATAGCTGCACTAAAACATAAAACGAAAAGAGGTAAAAATAATTTTTTCATTTGTTTGATTTTTAATTTATTAATATTCGTTGTTTGTAATTGTTTCAAATGTATAATCCTGCAAACTTGCACAAAAATAATTTATTTGTGCAAAATAAAAAAGTTAATTTCAAATGTAAGTTAATTTATTAATAATTCATACATCTATCTATCTGATTATCTGCCTATAAACGTATTTATTAAACTAATAATACATAAACATTCTAAATAGATTTACAAGATTACAAATTAACCATGACAAAAGTAAAACAAAAGAGTAATACTAAACATCAATTTTGTACGAAAATCAAACGAAATTTATAAGAATCATTCAGATAACTTTGTGTAAGAACAAAAACAGATTCAGTTCATAAAGAAATACTACATTTAGTTTTCATTTTTCGAATTATATACTGAAAACCAATAAAACAGTTTTTGAGAGATATATTTTTTGTCAATTGTTTAATATATCGTACTTTTGTGTTCTATTCAAAACTTATGACAAACGACAATTTGGTGCTTCGCACCGACCATCTATTCAAGAAATACGGTAAAAGAACAGTAGTAAACGACGTTTCAATAAATGTGAAACAAGGAGAGATTGTAGGCTTACTGGGTCCTAATGGTGCAGGAAAAACAACCACTTTTTATATGACTACAGGTTTGGTTGTTCCCAATTCAGGAAAAATCTTTCTGAACGATACAGATATAACCAAATATCCTGTATACAAGCGTGCTCAAAGTGGAATTGGTTATCTTGCTCAGGAAGCATCGGTTTTCCGCAAAATGACTGTGGAAGACAATATTAAATCGGTACTCGAAATGACAAAATTCAGTAAAGCCGAGCAAAAAGAGAAACTGGAAATTCTGATTGCAGAATTTAATCTGGAACATGTCCGGAAAAACATTGGCGACCGACTTTCGGGTGGCGAACGTCGTAGAACTGAGATTGCACGTTGTCTGGCTATTGAACCACGCTTCATAATGCTCGACGAGCCTTTTGCAGGCGTTGATCCAATCGCCGTTCAGGACATTCAGGATATAGTATGGAAACTGAAAGATAAGAATATAGGCATTCTGATAACCGACCATAATGTAGACGAAACCCTCACCATTACCGACCGAGCCTATTTGCTTTTCGAAGGTAGAATATTATTTCAGGGAACTTCTAAAGAATTAGCCGATAATCCGGTAGTACGCGAAAAATACCTCGGTCGCGACTTTGAACTCAAGAAAAAAACACGCATTTAATATTACAAATTACACGAATTAAGACGAATTATACGAATTAAATACCACGAATTATACGAACCAAAGGTCAGCGAAGCTAATTACACGAATTGAATGAAACCAATCGAATTAATTGTTGATGAAAATACACGAATGAAAGAAATTGGGTTTGAGCATTTAAGACCCATTTTCAATACAATTGACAGTGAACGTAATTATTTGGGAGAATGGCTTCCATTTGTTGAACTGACAAAAGATATTTCATTTACAAATCAATTCATCGAGATTTACCTGAATTCAGATAAAGTGAATTTGACCTTTGCTATTACTTTTCAGAAACAATTTGCTGGAATCATTGGGCTTAAGGATACTGATACCGACAATAAAAAGAGTGAAATTGGTTATTGGATATCCGAAAGATTTCAGGGTAAAGGTATCATGACTCGTTCCTGTAAAACACTGATTGATTATATTTTTAGCACAAAGGACATCAACCGGATTCAAATACAAGCAGCAACTGAAAATCTGAAAAGCCGTGCCATACCAGAACGACTTGGTTTTTCTTTCGAAGGAATTGAACGCGACGGTGAACTTCATAACTATGGATTTGTTGATTTAGCAATATACAGTATGCTCAAAAAAGATTTCCAAAACCAGTTTCCTAATCAACCCGGCAACTAATAAACCAAAATCTGAAAGCAACTCTCACCATATTAGGCTGTGGATCAGCACTTCCAACGAAGAAAAACTTCCCGAGTTCACAGATTTTAGAAATCCGCGACAAACAGTATATGATTGATTGCGGCGAAGGAACTCAAATAAGAATGAGGCAACATGGTATACGTACGAACAGATTAAACCACATTTTTATTTCACATCTCCATGGTGATCACTGTTTCGGGCTAATTGGTATGATTTCTTCGCTCGGAATGCTTCACAGAACTGCTGATCTTCATATTCATGCCCAGCCTGATTTGGAAAAAATTTTAAAACCACAACTGATGTATTTTTGTCAGGAATTGTCATTCGATATTATTTTCCATGACATTAATCCCCGAAAACATGAATTAATTTATGAAGATCGTTCAATTATGGTTTACACTATTCCATTAAAGCACAGAGTTCCATGTTGTGGATTTTTGTTTGAAGAAAAACAACGCGACAAACATATTATTCGTCAAATGATTGATTACTATCAAATCCCAACCTGGCGAATACTGAAGATTAAACAAGGTGAAGATTTCATTACTGAAGAAGGTGAAATTATACCAAACGACCAATTAACTATTCCGGCCGAAGCACCCATACGATTTGCATACTGCTCTGACACAGCCTATTCCGAAAAAATAATTCCAATTATTGAAGGTGTTGATTGCCTGTTTCACGAAGCAACATTTTTGGAGGAAGAAATGAATCGTTCAAACCAGACTGAACATTCTACAGCCCGTCAGGCTGGCGAAATTGCTCTAAAAGCAAATGTAAAGAAGCTGATTATTGGGCATTTTTCAGCGCGTTACAATAATCAAAAAGAATTATTGGATGAAGCTAAAGCTGTTTTTGAAAATACAGTTTTAGGTGAAGACCTGACTATTTACGAAATCTGAGCCTGAGGTTATTTTTTGAAAAAACTTCTGATGGAATTAACGATTTTCATTCCTATCACAACTCCATCGGCCAAAGTCAGGCTTCGCTGAATGGTTCCCATCACATAACCTGCAACAGATTCCCATGAAAACATTTTTTTTCCCGAAACAAGGATTTGCTCTTTCTGAGTGCTGATTTGCATTATAAGCTCTGCTTTGTAAGCCACCAAATCATCAAAGTCTGTTCTTTTTTTCTTTGGAACTGAAGTTGGTACTATTTCCATAATATTTAATTTATTTAGCTAGAAATAATCGGGACAAAAATCGAACCAACGGATTGATTACAAGCTTTTTGCGGAACATAAAGAACAAAACAGTAAGTAGTAAGTAAAAAGCAGAAATAATAGAAAAACTTCCAGCCAGACTTCCTACAAATGGCTCGATCAGATATGCAATTGAAAAGAACAGATAGAAAAAAGCTCCCATTATAAGTATGATTATTAGAAAGATAATAAGCAAAGCAGATATCAAAACGGTCAGTTTTTCTACAAACTCAACTTTCACATATTCAGTCTGAAGCTGAATATATTTCTTAACATCTTCATATAGCTGTTGAAAATTTTCAACCGGCTCTAGGGTGTTTATCATAGTTCAATATTTTAATTATTTTACTTCTGAAGCATTTTCTTTACTATCTTCCGATGACAGTTCGGAATTTTCAGATGTTGGAAATTTAATTCCGTTTTTCTCAAGTTCAGCAAGCAATTTCTTACGTGTTTCTTCACCACTTTCAGGAGCAAATAGAACTCCCAAAGCAGCACCTATCAATGCACCACCCAAAAAAGCGGCTATTATTCCGGCTGAGTTTTTCATATTTAAATACCATTAATGGTTATTATTCAAGATTATATCCGAAACCTTTGAGTTTAATGTCTTTATTACGCCAGTCTTTCTCAACTTTTACGTATAATTCAAGAAAAACTTTCTTTTCAAAAAAAACTTCCATATCCTTACGTGCCTCTGTTCCAACTTTTTTGAGTGATTTTCCGCCATGTCCAATCAGAATCCCTTTTTGAGAGTCTCGTTCAGCATAAATTACCGCATTAATTCGAATCAGACGATCATCCTCCTGAAATTGTTCAACTTCTACTTCGACTGAATATGGAATTTCCTTTTCGTAATTCATCAGGATTTTCTCCCTTATTATTTCAGTAACAAAGAAACGTGCAGGTTTATCAGTCAACTGGTCTTTTTCAAAAAATGCAGGTGATTCGGGCAACAATTCCTTGATACGTTTAAACAAAACATCAACATTAAACTTTTCGAGAGCTGAAATTGGAAAAATTTCGGCCTGTGGTAATACAACTTTCCACTTATCAACCAAAGCAAGTAGCTTTTCTTCATCAATCAAATCTATTTTGTTGATTACTAACATAATTGGCGCAGGATTCATTTTTACTTTCTCAACAAAATCTTCATTTTTTTCGTACGAATCAAACACATCGGTAACGTAAAGCAACACGTCAGCATCAGTCAACGCAGAGCGTGAAAAATTCAGCATCGATTCCTGTAAGCGATAATTTGGCTTCAAAACTCCGGGAGTGTCAGAATATACAATCTGAAAATCTTCACCATTTACGATACCAAGAATACGATGTCGAGTTGTTTGAGCTTTGGATGTGATAATCGAAATCCTCTCTCCTACCAACGCGTTCATCAACGTTGATTTCCCAACATTTGGATTGCCTACTATATTTACGAAACCTGATTTGTGCATTTCTTTCTTGCTAATTTGTTAACTTTACAATGTACAAAGATACAACATTTTATGCATACGATAAACCAAAACAACATATCATACTTTTTTGCTATATTTGACGTTTATTTTTCCAAAAGATTAAAATTCTTTTTTTTATTTACATGGGACTGAATATCAATAAATTATATGAGATAACACGTCAGCTAAAACTTGCATTTCTGGTTATAGCAGCCGCAATTATACTCGCATCTACTTACTTTACCAATCGTTTGGCAAATTCGCTGGCAGAGGAAGAACGCAAAAAGGTGGAAATATGGGCCGAAGCTATTCATCAATCTATCTCCGAAACTGAAAACACTAACATAGAAATGGTTATGAAAATTGTAGAAAGCAATACTACCATTCCTATCATCATGACCGATGCAAACAACAAAATGATTTCTTCACTTAACATTAAAGAACCTAAGGATCATATTTCTGAATTTTATGAAAATGAAATTATACGTTTAAAGACCAAAAGAGCACCGATAGTAGTAAAATTAGATAAAACTGTTCAGTATATTTATTACGATGATTCATTGTTTCTCAAGCAGTTGGTTTATTTCCCATATGTTCAATTCGGAGTAATTATAGTTTTTCTTTTTGTCGCATTTTTTGCATTTTCAAGCACCAAAAAGGCCGAGCAAAATCAGGTTTGGGTTGGTTTATCCAAAGAAACTGCTCATCAGCTTGGTACACCTATTTCTTCATTGCTTGCATGGGTTGACCTGTTAAAAATGAGACATAGCGAAGAAAAGCTGATTGGCGAAATGGAGAAAGATGTGAATCGTCTTCGAATTATTGCCGAAAGGTTTTCTAAAATTGGTTCAAAACCTGATTTATTAATAGTCAGTCTGAATGAAACACTGTATAATGCTGTGCAATACATGTCGAACCGCACGTCGCAACAAGTTGCAATTCAATGTTATTTTCCTTCAGAAGAACATGTATTCATACATTTGAATGTACCTCTTTTCGAATGGGTTATCGAGAATTTATGCAAAAATGCCATCGATGCTATGGATGGAAGCGGAAGTATTGATATAACGGTTCAAAAAAAGAACGTTGAGGTTTATATCGATATAAAAGATACCGGAAAAGGCATCGATAAACGTAAATTTAAAATGGTTTTCACTCCCGGTTTTACTACAAAAAAACGTGGTTGGGGACTGGGTTTATCCCTTGCTAAACGGATCATTGAAGAATATCACGGAGGAAAGATCTTTGTAAAGCAATCAGAAATCAATGTAGGAACGGTTTTCCGGATTGTTTTAAAAACAAATCCAACAAACTTATGATTTGTGTTTTTTCATATCAATAAACTTAATATCAACAATATAGTTTCTAAAAAACAATTATTTTGATAAAATCAAAAGAAACTATTTTGTAATAGAACATATTTTCGTACCTTTGCACGATTTTAATTTCAGAGTAAAAATGTCGAAATTTGAACAATACAATATCATTCTAAAGGACTTGAACGAAGGTTCAAAAATGTTTGAATACGAATTAGACGATGTGTATTTTAAAAAAATTGACAGTCCGGAAATACAACACGGGAATGTTCATGCCACTGTACAGGTTCAGCCAAAGCAAGGGCTTTTTGAACTAAGTTTCATTATCGAGGGCTCTGTAATAATACCATGTGACCGATGTCTGGACGACATGATTCAACCGATTCAGTACAAAGAAAAACTGAAAGTTAAATTTGGGGATAAATTCTCTGAGGAAGATGAAATTGTAATTGTTCCGGAATCCGAAGGCTCGATTAATATCGCATGGTTTTTGTACGAATTTATTTTATTGAATATCCCAATTAAACACATTCACGTTCCGGGAGAATGCAATAAAAATATGGTATCAAAACTCCGCAAACACATTACTCGTCAGAAAGATGACGATGAAGATTCAGGAGTATTGCTTGAAGACGATGATGATGATTTCACAACTGACGAAATACAAACTGACCCGAGATGGGACGGTTTACAAAATATTACAGAAAACAATTAAATAAACAACTAAGATGGCACATCCTAAGAGAAAAATTTCGAAACAACGCGCAAGAAAAAGAAGAACACACTATAAAGCTGAAGCTCCAACTTTAGCTACTTGCTCAAACTGTGGAGCAGCACATATTTATCATACTGTATGCGGCGAATGCGGCTATTACAGAGGCAAATTAGCTATCGAAAAACTGGCAACAGTCTAATGTCAGACTCTTCAAAGAGAAATAAATTTTAAAAATACAGTTGAGCTCTAAAATCAAATTTTTAGGGCTTGATTTTTATGTAACTAATTATAGTTTATATGTCTGATTTAAAAGCAGTTATTACAGGTATTGGTGGATATGTTCCAGAATACATACTTAATAACCACGAACTTAGCACAATGATGGACACCAACGATGAGTGGATAACCACGCGCGTTGGAATTAAGGAACGTAGAATTCTGAAAGACGAAAATACAGGAACATCATACCTGGCTGCTAAAGCAATTGAAGACCTTTTTGCAAAAACCGGAACAAAGCCTGAAGAAATTGATCTTGTTCTTTGTGCAACAACTACTCCTGACCATATTTATCCTTCGTGCGCATCGATGGCGGCGGAACAGGTTGGAATTAAAAATGCACTTGCTTTCGATTTGCAAGCTGCCTGCTCAGGTTTTATAGTAGCTTTAGCAACTGCTACAAGCTTCATTGAAAGTGGAAAATACAAAAAAGTACTTGTGTTAGGTGCTGAAAAAATGTCGTCGATTACCGATTACACCGACCGCACTACTGCGCCACTTTTTGGTGATGGCGCTGCAGTGGTTTTAGTTGAACCAACAACTGAAAATTATGGTGTTATGGATTCGCTTATTCAAACTGATGGCGTAGGTTACAAACACTTACACATTAAAGCCGGTGGTTCTGCAATCCCGACAACAGCCGAGACTGTTGAAAAACGCATGCATTACACTTATCAGGAAGGAACAAACGTATATAAATATGCGGTTACCAATATGGCTGAAATTTCGGCTAATATCATGGAGAAAAACAATCTGACAAATAAAGATATTGCCTGGTTGATTCCCCATCAGGCCAACTTGAGAATCATTGATGCTGTTGTTCAACGTACAAGTATCGAATACGAAAAAGTAGTTATCAACATTGAACGTTTTGGAAACACCTCTGCTGCCAGCATTCCACTCGGAATGTGGGAATGGGAAAAGAAATTCAAAAAAGGTGACAATATAATCCTTACAGCTTTTGGCGCCGGATTTACCTGGGGATCTCTTTGGCTGAAATGGGGATATTAATCTTATAATATTTCACAATATATAGGTTGCCAAAATGATCCGACCTCAAAAAGTTGGATGTATAAAAATGGTTTAATTTAAATGGAGTGAGTTCGGTATTTAACCGGGCTCATTTTTTCTTTGTTAGGATTATTGCAAATCACCCCAAAAGTATATTGTCTAACTTTTGGGGTGAAGTACATAATGGCAAGTCCGTTTTCTATTTCTTATTCCCCCTTCAGGGGGTTAGGGGGCAATCTTAATCTTCCAACAATATCTCCATAATAGTCACAGCAGCTTTCGCAACCGGGCTACCCGGGCCAAAGATGGCTGCTACACCGGCTTTGTACAGATAATCGTAGTCTTGCGCCGGAATAACTCCACCAGCAATTACGATAATATCTTCGCGGCCTAATGCTTTCAGTTCAGCAATTACTTGTGGAACCAAGGTTTTGTGACCGGCTGCCAATGAAGAAACACCCATGATATGCACGTCGTTTTCTACGGCTTGTTTGGCTGCTTCGGCAGGAGTCTGGAACAATGGTCCCATGTCTACGTCGAAACCGCAATCGGCATAACCGGTAGCTACTACTTTCGCACCACGGTCGTGACCATCCTGACCCATTTTAGCAATCATGATACGGGGACGACGACCTTCTTTCCTGGCAAATTTCTCTGTCAATTCACAAGCTTTGATAAAACTTGCATCGTTTTTAGTTTCTGATGAATACACGCCTGAAATTGTTCTGATTGTTGCTTTATAACGTCCTGCAACTGCTTCGCAGGCATCGGATATTTCTCCCAGTGAAGCACGCACGCGGGCAGCTTCAACGGCAAGTTCTAATAAGTTACCGTTTCCGGTTTTAGCACATTCGGTAATGGCAGCCAAAGCAGCTTGTACAGCAGCTTCGTCGCGGTTAGCACGCAATTCTTTCAAACGTTCGATTTGTTGAATACGAACCGCTGTGTTGTCAACTTCCAAAATATCAATTGGATCTTCTTTTTCCAAACGGAATTGATTTACACCCACAATTACCTGACTTCCTGAGTCGATACGTGCTTGTGTACGTGCAGAAGCTTCTTCGATACGCATTTTTGGGACACCGGTTTCGATAGCAGCCGCCATACCACCCAGTTTTTCTACTTCTTCGATCAACGCCCAGGCTTTTTCAGCCAGTTCGTTAGTCAACGATTCAACGTAGTATGAACCTGCCCATGGGTCAACCTCACGGCAAATATCAGTTTCCTGTTGAATATAGATTTGTGTGTTACGGGCAATACGAGCTGAGAAATCGGTCGGCAACGCGATAGCTTCGTCCAATGCATTGGTGTGAAGTGATTGTGTGTGACCCAGGGCAGCAGCCATAGCTTCGATACAAGTACGACCAACGTTGTTGAACGGATCTTGCTCAGTCAACGACCAACCTGAAGTTTGCGAGTGTGTACGCAACGCCAATGATTTTGGATTTTTAGGGTTGAATTGCTTTACGATTTTTGCCCACAACATACGTGCAGCACGCATTTTGGCAATTTCCATAAAGTGATTCATACCAATTGCCCAGAAGAATGACAACCGAGGAGCGAACGAGTCGATATCCATACCTGCATTTACTCCGGCACGAAGATATTCAAGTCCATCTGCCAGGGTGTAAGCCAACTCGATATCGGCAGTTGCACCGGCTTCCTGCATGTGGTAGCCCGAGATAGAAATAGAGTTGAACTTAGGCATTTTTTGAGAAGTAAACTCAAAAATATCAGCAATAATCTTCATAGAGAATTTTGGTGGGTAAATATAGGTATTACGAACCATGAATTCTTTCAAAATATCGTTTTGGATAGTTCCGGCCATTTCTTCCAGCTTAGCACCTTGCTCCAAACCTGCATTGATATAAAATGCAAGGATAGGAAGTACAGCACCGTTCATGGTCATAGAAACCGACATTTTATTCAATGGAATACCATCGAACAATACTTTCATATCTTCAACCGAACAGATAGATACACCCGCTTTACCAACGTCACCTACCACACGTTCGTGATCGGCATCGTAGCCACGGTGTGTCGCCAAGTCGAATGCTACCGAAAGACCTTTCTGACCGGCAGCCAAGTTACGGCGGTAGAATGCATTTGATTCTTCAGCAGTAGAGAATCCGGCGTATTGACGGATAGTCCAGGGCTGCATAGCGTACATTACCGAGTAAGGTCCGCGTAAGTATGGAGGAAGTCCGGCAGCATAGTTTAAATGCTCCATACCTTCCAAATCATCTTTTGTATAAAATGGCTTAACAGGAATCAATTCCGCAGTTAGCCAGCTACTATCAGCCTGCTGAGCAGTAGATGCAGCTAGATTTTTAATATCTATATTTTTGAAATTTGGTTTCATATTCTTTCGTTTTTAAACACGGAGTCACTAAGACACAAATTATTTAAAGTAACCGTTTATTTTACGTTTTATGCCTTCTTTGATTATTGGAACATTGAAATTGATCAAATATCCAAGTTTTTTGTCGGCAAGTTTCATATAAGTAAGAAGTTGAACTTCATGGACTGGCAGTACTATTTCTACTGCTTTTAGTTCTATGATAATTTCATTTTCAACCAAAAGGTCGATTATAAATTCTTTGTTCAGCATTTTACCTTTATAAACAACTGGTAATTTCATTTGACTGTTTACAGTCAAATTCCGTGACTTTAATTCCTCTATCAAGCAAAATTCATAAACCGATTCTAATAAACCGGGGCCTAGTTCTTTATGAACGCTATAAGCTGCATCCACAATTTTAGTCCCAATATTATCTAATTCAGTTTTATTCATTTGCTTTGTGTCTCCGGGTCTTGGTGTTTATAATAATTTTGAATTGAATTTCTGAAGCATTTCAAGTACGTTGGTTTTTACGTTTACAAAGTATTCGACACCAATCTTTTTTAAATCATCGGCACAAGTAGGTGCTCCAGCAACAACCAGGATTGCTTTGTCTTTCGAAGCAGCATAAGCAGCAGGTGCCAATTCAGCGTATTCGTCATCGCTTGAGCAAAGAACGATAATGTCTGCATTAGCTTCCAAAGCAGCTTTTACACCTTCTTCAATAGTATTGAAACCTAAGTTATCAACTACGTCATAACCGGCACAAGCAAAGAAGTTACAAGCAAATTGTGCACGAGCTAATCGCATTGACAAGCTACCGATAGTCAACATAAACGCTTTTGGACGTTTACAAGCACCTTCAGTAGCGAAACGTAATGCTTCGAATTCGGCAGCGCCACGTACAGGCAATAGTTTTTCAGTTCCGCTATGTGAGCAACCACAATCAGTAGCTTCAACGATTTGAACTTTGGCAGCAGCAGCTTCGTTGAAGTTAGGGAACTGGTTGGTTCCTAATAATACTTCACGACGACTTGAAACGGCTTTCAGACGAGCAGCAGCAGTTGCTTTAACCGCTTGTTGAACAGAACCTGAAGTAACAGCAGCAAAGAAACCACCGTTATCCTCAATATCAAGGAATAATTTCCAGGCCTGAGCAGCAATTTCATTTGTCAATGTTTCGATATAATAAGAACCGGCAGCAGGGTCAGCTACTTTATCGAAATGACATTCTTCTTTAAGTAATAATTGTTGGTTACGGGCAATACGTTCCGAAAATTCGTCAGTTGGTTTGTAGATAGAATCGTAACTCAACACGGTAAGTGAATTTACACCACCCAATGTTGCGCTCATAGCTTCAGTTTGGGTACGAAGCATATTTACGTTAGCGTCAAAAATGGTTTTGTTGAAAGTGGAAGTTTCAGCATGTATACGCATTTTAGCAGCACATTTGCAGATACCGATAACGGTGCTTTTGCAATCTTCCACTTTACATGCAGGTTGGTAAGCATCTACGATATTAGCCCACAACAAACGAGCCGCGCGGAATTTTGCAATTTCCATAAAGTAATTGCCGCTTACGCCAAAGCTGAATTTTATTTTCTTAGCAGCCAATGAAGTATCAACGCCTTCTTCAACCAATGACGACAGGTATTCATTACCCCAAGCCAATGCGTAACCCAATTCCTGAGCAATATAAGCTCCTGCATTACTTAAAGTAGTAGCATTTACTGCAATTACCCGATAGAAAGGTAAACCTGCAGCCGCTTCGATTATTGCTTTTGATTTTGAAATAATTTCTTCTTTGGTCAGTTCTTTCCCACGTTGCAACATACGATTCATAGGATCAAAACCAATAGAACCCTGCAACTTTTTCACATCATATTCTTTCGATTTGAAATAATCGGTTAAGATAGTTGCCAATTGTGCCGAAGAATTAATACAAATGCGGAAGTTCAGTTCAACACAATCTGCAGCAATGCCTGCCAATAAAGTTTCGATAAAGTTGGCACTTAAATCATCACGATTCAACGCGAAACCCAGCGAATTTACACCTTTATTTAATACGTCGAGTGCCTTAGCATTGGCTTCTTTAGCCGATTCCACAACGATGTCCTGACGAACAAACCATTCATTGTCGGTTTTAGTTCCGCGTACGAATGGGAAAACACCCGGTGCTGAATCCTTAGTCTGCAAGTCTGCAATATCTTCTGCACGATAGAAAGGCAAGACACTGAAGCCTTCGTTGGTTTTCCAAACGAGCTTCTTGTTGAAGTCAGCTCCCTTGAGGTCGGCTGTGATTTTATCCATCCATTGCTGTGCGCTAACTGATGGAAAATCAGCCAATAAATTCAATTTTTTTTCTGCCATAATATTGTTTAATTGTCGAAATTTCTAAGAGAGTGCAAAATTACTACTTTCTGTTGAGTTAACCGAATTTTTTAGCAATGAATTAAAGAAAAATTTCGGTAATTGAAATAAAAACATTTTTCAAAAATTACATGTATCTTTACATCTTCCAAAAACACTTATTAATTTAGCTCAAAATGAAAAAAGTAATCAATCTCGTTTTAGTTATTATTGCCGGATTTATTCTGGTATATAATCAAATGCCTACAGTAAACTATGGTTTTACAGGCTTTGCCGTGTTACTTATGATTTTAATCGGCGTTTGGGTTTTGCTCAATAATCCGTTTAGTGTGGTTCAGGGTCAAAATAATACACCCTCGATTAAACTTGGCAAACCGGGTAAAGCATCTTTTGTTTTGCTGATCGTGTTGGGGCTATATATTACCATTGTTCCTGCTATTACAAGTTGGGCACTGCTTCGTACCAGCGAATACCGCAATTTGATTGGAAAAGTGGAAACTGAATCGAACATTTCCAGTCACATGCTGCCTATTTCCATTGAAAAAATCCGCGTAGTAGATCAGTCATTGGCACAATTACTAGGAGATAAAGTACTTGGTTCTCAATCGGCTCTCGGTAGTCAGGTTACACTTGGTACATTTCATATTCAAAAAGTAAATAATGATTTGTATTGGGTTGCTCCTTTGCTGCATTCAGGATTTTTCAAATGGAATAAAAATATGCAGGGAACGAATGGCTATGTGATGGTGAATGCCTGCAACGAACGCGATGTGAAACTGGTTCAGGAAATTAATGGAAACAAAGTGTATATTAAATACCAGTCGGAAGCTTATTTTGGTGATAATCTGGAACGCTACCTTTATTTTCATGGTTACTGGAATGTGGGTCTGACTGATTATTCATTTGAAATTGATGATGCAGGAACTCCTTACTGGGTTGTTACCAAATTCAAAAAAACGATAGGATTTGCGGGTGACGAAGCTCAGGGAGTGGTTATTGTAAATGCACAAACCGGTGATATCAAGGAATATTCAATAGAAAACACACCGAAATGGGTTGACCGTGTACAGCCGGGTAATTTTATTGAAACTCAGCTAAACGATTGGGGCGAATACGTGAAAGGTTATTGGAATTTCTCCAACGAAGGCAAACTGAAAATCACTGAAAATGTTTCGATGGTGTATGGTGAAGATAATAATGCCTATTGGTATACAGGACTGACTTCGGTTGGTGCTGATGAATCAACTGTAGGCTTTGTGCTGGTAAATACCCGTACGAAAAAAGCCGTTTGGTACAAGCAAAGCGGTGCAACCGAAATGGCTGCTCAGAATTCAGCCAAAGGAAAAGTGCAGGAAAAGGGTTTCTCGGCTTCCATGCCAATTCCATATAATATCAACAATATACCTACTTATGTGATGACCCTGAAAGATAACGGCGGACTGGTGAAAATGTATGCCATGGTGGCTATTGAAGATTATACCATTGTGGGTGTGGGTAATACCTTGCGTGAAGCATTGATGGCATATAAAAACGCTTTCAATCAAAGTGGAAATAAAATCAACACCAAAAGTAAAACTGAAAAGAACGTTGTGAAATCGGTGATTACACGCATTAACGGCGATGTAAAGAACGGAAATTCTTATTATTATTTTACATTGCGAAGCTATCCGAAAATCTTTATAGGTTCAACACAGGTTTCGAACGATTTTCCACTTACAAACCTGGGTGACAGCGTATATGTTACTTTCGACAACGACAATCAGGATGTGATTGATGTGTCGTCGTTTAAGAATAAGAATATAAAATGACAACCCTAACCCTTAAAGGGGAATAGTAGACTTTCAGAACTTTATAAACTTTAAAAACTAAAAATTATGTATTTTGCTTTATCTTTTTCGCACATAAATTGGTTTGCGGTTGTTGTAATTTTAATTTTGTCATTTGCATTGGGTGCATTGTGGCATTCAGTTTTATTTAAAAACAGTTGGAGCAAAGATTCCGGAAGTATTTATAATTCCGAAAATCATGGTAATCCTGCCATTATATTCGGGTTGTCGGCATTAATGCATTTGATAGCAATAGTCGGTATGTCAGTAGTTCTGAAAGATTGTGATGCTTTTCAAGGTCTTTTAGCGGGTTTAGCCATTAGTCTGGTATGGATTGCAACCAGCATAGGTGTGACCTATATCTTTGTGGGACGTACATTACGCTTGTTTCTGATTGATGCCGGATTTTATGTGGCATTTCTTTCGCTTGCAGGACTGATTTTGGGAGCGTGGCATTAATCTTAAGAATCAATTTTATACAAAAAACCCCGATCTATCGAATGATAAATCGGGGTTTTCTTTCATCTCTTATGGGTTAAATGGCGTATTACAGTTCCCATGCCAAAGCACTTGCACCCAACACAGCTGCATCAGCTTCTTTCAAATCAGAGAATAACAGTTTGATTTTACCCTTCCATAAAGGAAGTAAGTTTTTCTCCATATTTTCACGGATTGGATTCATAATCAAATCTCCGGCTTTTGAAAGACCACCAAAAATTACGATGGCTTCAGGAGCACTAAAGGCAACAAAATCGGCCAGACATTCACCCAGAATTTTACCGGTATAGTTAAAAATTTCTTTTGCTACTTCGTCACCTTCGATAGCTGCATCGAACACATCTTTCGAAGTAATACTGTCAACCGGAATATTACGCAGAAGGCTTTCTTTGGTGCTCGTTTCCAGAATTTCACGTGCCGAACGGGCTACACCGGTTGCAGAAGCATAAGCTTCCAGACAGCCCGATTTACCACAACCGCACAAACGACCATTGTTGCGAATTGCTGTAACGTGTCCTAACTCACCTGCAAAACCATCGTGACCATAAAGAACTTTTCCATCGATAATGATACCACTACCGACACCTGTTCCAAGGGTAATCATGATAAAGTTTTTCATGCCATGTGCAGCACCGTAAGTCATTTCACCGAATGCAGCAGCATTAGCATCATTGGTCAAAGCTGCAGGTATTCCGAATTTCTCAGCCATTAATTTGGCAAAAGGAATTACACCTTTCCAGGGAAGATTTGGTGCAAATTCAATGTTTCCGGTATAATAATTACCGTTTGGCGCACCAACGCCTATTCCTTTAAATTTTTCAGCACCACCGGCAGCATCAATCAGTTTAATTAATTCGTCGTACAAATCCTGAATATACAGGTTTACGTCAGTATGAGAGCCAGTTTTGATAGCACTTTTCGATATTACATTTCCACGAGCGTCAACAACACCGAAAACGGTATTGGTTCCACCCATATCCATTCCTATTACATAGGGTTTTTCCATAATTTTTTATTTCAAGTTTTATGTTTCAGGTTTCAAGTTTCGTATTAAAAAAAACACGAAACATGAAACTAGAAATAATTAATAATTTATTATTCTACCGGAATATCTTTGTTTACATTTTTTGAACCAATCAGACCGTAATACAGCATATATGCTAAACATACAAACATAACCCAATAACTATTGATATAGCCTAAATGATCTGAAACCCAACCCTGAAAAAGAGGAACTATTCCACCACCACAAACCATTACCATAAAGATTCCGGATGCAGCAGCAGTATATTTTCCAAGGCCTTCGACAGCAAGATTAAAAACACCACCCCACATAATAGAAGTGCAAAGTCCGCAAAGAACAAGGAATAATACGCTTATAGGAACATTTACTCCAATAAATGGGACTGTAACAACCATGGAAATCGGGCTGAAAATAGCTAACAAAATAAGAACAAGACCTAAAGTCGATACAAATGTAAGCATGGTTTTGCTCGATACTTTTGAACCTATTGAAGCACCGGTAAGGCGACCAACCAACATTAATAACCAGTATAAACCAACAATACTTCCGGCTGTCGTAGCATCTATTCCTAGACCTGAATTTGAGGCAGATTTTGATGCAGTCATAAACAGGTTTGCTGTGCTTGGAATTCCAATTTCAATACCAACATAAATGAAAATCGCAACGGCACCCAGAATAAAATGACGGAAAGATAGCGGACTGTGTGCATGTTTCACTTTTCTCTCTGCAGCAGTTTCCATGTGAGGTTCTGGTATGCTTACAAACGAAAGAACTATGAAAGCCAGTGCGAAAATTCCCATCGCTATGAAAAGTGCAGGATTTGCTTTTTCAATATTACGACCTGCCGCTTCACCCATCAGATAACCAACCAACATAGGAACAATTGTTGCGCCAATTGAGTTGATTGAACCTCCGAATTGTATAAGCTGGTTTCCTTTGTTACCACCTCCTCCAAGTGTATTTAACATTGGATTAACAACTGCATTCAACATACACATCGAAAAACCGGATATAAATGCACCGGCAAGATAAACGTTAAAACTTTCAACTTTGCCTGAAAGGAATTGAATCCCAACTCCAATAAAACCTACTGCTACTGCTACCAAAGCAGTTTTTTTGTAACCAAATTTTTTAAGCATCATTCCTGCAGGAATCCCCATAAAGGCATATGCAAGAAAATTGGCGAAGAAACCAAGTTGTGACTGGAAGTTTGAAGCTCCAAACTGTTTTGCAACGATTACTCCCATTGGACTTGGAAGACCGGTTACAAAAGAAATCATAAAGAAAAGTGCAAACATCATTGCAATTGGCAATGCATAATTTTTTGATTTTTGTTCGTTCATGTGATTAAAGTTTTTTTAGATTGATAATGAATTGATAGTTTGATTATTTTTTTATAGTTAGCTATTAAACGGCTGTAAAGATAGAGAAATTATTAAATGTACCAAATACAGTTTTACAGGTTTTTAAACAGAAATTCGCTCATACGAATATATAAATGATGGCGGGTTTGTTTGCCCAAAATGCTGTGATTTTTGTCGGTATAAAGCTGCATTTCAAATTGTTTGTCGGCTGATACCAGTTTATCAATGTACAGCATGGTATTCTGAGCGTGAACATTGTCATCAGCCGTTCCATGTACAAGTAATAAACGCCCCTCCAGTTTATCAGCACGTTGCAAGGCTGAAGACAGGTCATAACCTTTGAAATTTTCCTGTGGACGACGCATAAAACGTTCGGTATAGGATGAATCATAGAACCGCCAGTCAGTAACCGGAGCAACTGCAATTCCAGCTTTGAACACCTTCTCGCCTGTTGTCATACTCATTAATGTCATAAATCCACCGTAACTCCAGCCCCAGATTCCAATGCGGTCTTTATCGATAAATGATTGCTGAGACAAATATTTTGCTGCTTCAACTTGATCTTTAGTTTCTAGAATACCGAGTTGCTGATAGGTGCATTTACGGAATTCAACTCCCCGGGCAGCAGTTCCTCTGCCATCAACACAAGCAACAACATAACCCTGCGTTGCCAGATAATACTCCCAGTCAATTTTCCATTTGTCCTGCACTTCCTGCGAATTAGGTCCGCTATACTGAACCATCAGAACCGGATATTTTTTATTTGTATCAAAATTAGTCGGTTTAATTATCCAGCCGTTTAGTTTGATGTTTTCAGTTGTTGTAAAGCTGAAAATCTGTTTTTCAGGTAAGTTAAGTGCTTTGAATTCAGCGGCAAGTTTTGCATTATTTTCAATTGTTCTGATTATTGCTCCGTTTGAAGTTCGCAATGAAAATACATTTGGAGTTGACATGCATGAAGCATTATCGTTAAACAGCGTGAAAGTTGAATTGAAAGTAGCTTTGTGTGTGCCTTTCACATCTGTAATTCTTGTCTTTTTTCCCTTTATGTCAACTGAATAAATATCACGTTGTAGTGGAGAAACTTCAGCAGATTGATAATATAATATCTGTTTCTTCTCATCAAAGCCGTAGAAATCAGTCACATCCCAATTGCCTTTAGTCAGCTGTTTCACCTGAATTCCATTGATTTGATATTGATAAATGTGGCGGTATCCATCTTTCTCACTCAACACGAAGAAGTATTTATTATCTGAAGTAAACTGAATGTTGTCAATGTTTTCATAATCAGTGTAATATTTATCCTCCTGATGAAGAATCAGTTTTGATAAGGTTGATCGGGGATTTGCATAATACATATCCAGGTAAGTCTGATTTCTATTCAGCTTGAAAATAGCAAGCTGGTCTGAAGCATTAGTCCATTTGATACGAGGTATATAAAATTCACCATCGTCTTCGCCCAATTTCATTTTTTTAATTGATTTATAGTAATCGTCATACACACAGACACTTACAATGGAATTATTCTGACCGGCTTTCGGATATTTATAACTATACGAATCGGGATAGAGGTTGAGTTCATCCTTTTTGTCGGGTTTATTCAGGTATTTCGTAAAAGAATATTGTGGTACTTTGGTTTCATCGAACTTAACAAAAGCCAGTAATTTGCTGTCAGGACTCCATTCAAAATAACGGGTTTTACCAAATTCTTCTTCATAAACCCAGTCTGGTGTTCCATTGATAATGCTACTAATCTGTCCATCAGTTGTAATTGGTATTTCGGTGTTGAATTCCAGTTTTCGCATAAACAAATTGTTTTCACGGGCAAAAGCAATATAGCGGCTGTCAGGTGAAAAAAGTGGTACTTCCTGCGGTCCATTTTCCGATAGCGCTGTCAGTTCGTTTCGTTTAATATCGTAAATGTAATAATCGGCAGTAAATGTTCGGCGATAACGGTATTTTACATTGGTATAAACCAGTATTTTTGCTTCATTGGGACTGAATTCGTAACCTGAGATTTCCTTCAGTGCTGAATTTTTTAACCGTGCAATGCTGAACAATGTATCTGTCATGGCACCGGTTTTGTAATCGTATTTAACTACAGATTTGTTACTGACTAACACCGTATAATGCTCGCCATCGGTCATCGAACGTGGGATTTCAATCGATTTTACTTTGTATTTTCCGTCAAGAATGTCATAGAGAAGATTTGCGAATGAAAAATTTACGAGGAGTGTTAAAACAAAAAGCAAGCTGAAACGTTTCATATATAGAAGATTTTGTTTTGCAAAATGAAACACAAAAATAACCTTTTAAATCGTTTTAAGCCGATATTTCTACAAAGTTTTCACGTCATTAACGATTATGAATGAAATAAAACAGTTCTGTTATGGAAACTACTGAAAAAAGAAGAACCGGATTATGTCTGAGTGGTGGTGGAGCATTAGGATTAGCTCATATCGGAGTAATTCAGGCATTGGAAGATCATGGAATTTTTCCGGATGAAATTTCGGGTTCGAGCATGGGTGCAATTATTGCAACCCTTTATGCAGCAGGCTATTCTCCGACACAGATGCTTCAACTTATAAAGGACGACAAACTGTACAAAATCACCAAAGTTCTTACATTTACTCCCACTTTTCTCAAATCAGGGCTTTCGACCCACGATATTTTGCGTTCGCTCATTCATGAACTTATTCCACACAATAGTTTTGAAAAACTTAAGAAACAACTTCATATTTGTGTGGTAAATCTCAATTCTGCCGAATGGGAAATTGTCAGTTCCGGCAATGATCTGGATCAATGGGTAGCAGCTTCTGCGAGTATTCCGGGAGTTTTTGAAGCAGTTAAAAGTGGTGATATTTTTTATGTGGATGGTGGTCTGCTCAACAACATGCCTGCCCAACCACTTGTTGAAAATTGTTCAACTATTATTGGTGTAAATGTGATTCCTCATAAAGTCCCCAAAAAACTCAATAAACCAATTGACACCTTGTTGTTTGCGCTCAGAGCAATGGAATATCAAAATTCCGGGCAAGGACGAAACTTATGCAATTATTTAATTGAACCGCAGGCTATTGAAGAGTTTCATGAGTTTAGTTTCGATTCCTATCAAGCTATTTATCATGAGGGTTACAGTGCCGCAACCAAGTATTTAGTTGCACATCCGGAGTTGATAAATGCTGATAAAACTGTCTGAAGTTAATATCTATTTGGATTCGGATAAGACTACCACGAAAGTAGTTCCTTTGTCGGGTTTAGTCCGAAACGAAATGGTTCCTCCGGTAAGTTCAATAATATTTTTGGTAATAGCCAGTCCTAATCCCATTCCTGTTGATTTTGTAGTAAAATTAGGAGTAAACAGCTTGTCCTGCATTGCGATTTCAATCCCGGTTCCATTGTCGGAAATTTCAATCCGGACTTTTTCTGATTCTTGTTTCAATGAAACTTTTATTATCCCATCCCGATTCTGAGGAATAGATTGAATCGCATTTTTAAGCAGATTATTGAAAACCTGTACCATCTGTTCAGGATCGGCATACACAAAAACAGAATCTACTTTTCCTTTGTAATCCAGTTGCACATGCTCATTATTGTTTGCAAAAAGCTGAACTACCGAATAAAGCCGTCCTGCAAG
Organism: Paludibacter sp.; assembly: GCA_037132235.1. Classification (GTDB taxonomy): domain Bacteria; phylum Bacteroidota; class Bacteroidia; order Bacteroidales; family Paludibacteraceae; genus Paludibacter. Next base: position 104,415 of record JBAXPM010000001.1, on the reverse strand, counting down.
ATCCATACGCATGAAATTTGCTTCGGGCATACGAGCAAAATTGGAGAAAGTTCCGGCAATTCGCGACAGGTTATCAATTTGTTCAATCAGCATGGCAGTTGACTTTTTGAAGTTGGTGTCAAACTCCGCTGTATTCAGGTCTTTCGTCCGCTGCAACTGCTGTATGGTCAGTTTCATAGGTGTCAGTGGGTTGTTTATTTCGTGCGCCACCTGACGAGCCATCGATTTCCATGCCGATTCACGTTCTGACTTGGCCAGTAACCTCGCACTCTGTTCCAGTTCGTCTACTGTCCTGTTATATTGAATTACTAATTGCCCGATTTCGTCATTCAACGCGTAGTCAATCTTTTCATTTCGTTGGCCAAGACGCATTTCCTTTAACTTGTTTTCCAACATATTGAGTGGTGCAGCAAGTTGTTTTCCGATAAATAAACTTAGCAAAACAGCCAGTATGATGATTATGAGGTAGATATGAATAACTACCGCAAGAAATCTCTCAATTTCTGTTTTAATTTCGTCCTGACTAAAGAACTGTGGAATAGAAATAAATCCTATCTGTGCATAATCACCATTCACAAAATCAGTATAACCACTCAGGTAATTCAATTTGCCAATGTGTTCATACTGATTGATATTTGAATTTGGTTTAAAAAACGGGGCGGGAGAAATTTTTGTACTAATTAGTTTTTTACTAAAAATAATAGGTTGTGAACTTCCGACTAATTCTCCATGATTATCATATACATGAATATCAGTGTGATAGAAATACGATAAATCCTGAAGATCGAAATTAAGCACCTGTGAATTTTGAGTATTCAAGTCCTGATTCCAGTAATATAAATCCTGTAAAGCTTTTTGAATATAGTTTTTCTTACTTTCCAGGTTGGCAATTTGCTGTTCGCGATATTTTTCTTCAATAAAGTTTACTGAAACATAGAAAATGCCTATAAAGCTGACAATAAGTAAACCTATAAATGCAAATTGGAATTTTGTAGTCAGACCAATGTGATAACTCCATTTGCGTCGACTCAGTTGATAGAACCATATAAACAAAGCACTTAAAGCAAAAAAAGCCAGGAAAACATAAACGAAATATAGCAAATATGCACCATGATTGAGTATTTCCTGCTCAGCTATGACAATGAAAGTGTTTGGATTCGGTTTATAAATATAATGCATTCTGTTTTTATAAACCGTCTTGAAAAATTCAGTATTCTTTAAAGGTATCCAGCCTGTTTCAATCGGGAGTTCTACCTTTCCGGAAGAGTAAACCAATCGATCGTGTTCGTATTTTGCAATAGAGATATTAAGTTGCGTTTGAATATTGTTAGTTGTGGAAATTAGCAGATTGGGAAAACTGTAGCTTTTGAAATTTCTACGAGGATAAAATTCCATAAAGAAATATTGCGAATCATTTTCCTTTATATTAGCTTGAAAATAACCTATATAAGTCAAATTATTTTCGTTTGCAGGCACACTGTAAAAATGAGTTTTTTTTATCCTGTTGCCTGATTTGCTAATAAAATTAATGTATTCATTGAAAGCTGAAGATTTAGAATTCAATACATTTAACCGCATATCATACTTGCTCCAAAAGCCCCGCAAATAAGTTTTATTGAGGTAATCATTTGTAGTCTGAACCGAGTCTTTGCGAGTCAAAAATTTAGCTATTTTTTTATCGCGTAATATTTTGGTGTTTAATTCTTCAAGCAATATCTCGGCCATTTGGTCGTTTTCTGAACTACCATTAATATAGGTATTTTGTGCCAGGATTTTATATTTATCCATTTTCTTTTTACTGTTGATAATCATGGAATTAAAAGTTATAAAACCACTGAAAACAATCAACCACAAAGCTGCTAATGCATATATATTCCTGTTTTTAAACAAGAAATACAAATAAAATACTATCCATAAAATCAGGTATGAAATGGTTATCCGAATAGCATCTTCCATCGATATAACCAAACAAAAACCAAATAATAAAACTCCTAAACTTATATCTATAAGAGCTGATTTTGAGAGATTTCGACGATAAGAAATATGTGTTTTGAAGAATAACATAACCATACCTATTCCCCAAATGAGAATCAGAAAATGAATCCATACAGTTACAACCGAAAAATCGCGAAAATGCAAAATACTTAACTGAATACTTGAATGAAATATTAATCCATTCAAAATATAATAAACAGATGCAAAGCTAATTACACTAAATGATTGAGCTGAAATTTGCCTGATTATCTTATTTGAAAGTTGGTTTCTGGTATGAAAAAAATAAAGATAAACAGAAGAAATAAAGTATCCTGTAAATACTGACAGATGACTAAATGAGCTCAAAAATGGATTGGATGCGTATTGAAAAGGAGTAAAAAGCTTGTTTGAGAAAAACAATTGTGGTAAATTGAAATACAATAATAGGCCAACAATTGCACCTATTCCCAATACAACTTTTGTAAAGGTTATTTTGTCTATAATTTTTCCTTTTGTAATGGTAGTAAAACTGACATAAATAATAAAAAACAAAATGAAGAATACTGAAAAAGAAATAAAACCTGCAATTGCCCAGGTTTCATTATATTCAGAGGTTTTAGGCTCAGAAAGAGTGAAAAGATAATTGCTGTTTTGGTCTGTAACAGCATTTGCATCAGTCTGATTTCCGTTTACTATCTGAATTTGTTTGTCGCAGATGAACCCTTTTGCAAATGAATTCACAAGTTCTTCATTTTCATAGGAATAATTATTTTTAATCTTTATAACAGATAAAATTCGCATCTTTTCGAAACGGAAAGTCCGGGCCAGACAAAATGCGTTGGGAAGCTGAACCGGTTGCCAGACTGACTGACTATTAAGAAGCGATGAATTGATTTCCAGGCTATTATCTGACCAAAAAACCAATTTATTTTTATTGAATACAAAATAATAGGTGTCGTTATCTTTAAACGGAAAATTGCTCAGTGAATCGACAGATGAATGAATAATAGTATTCTTGAGTTTTTCAGTTGTACTTTCTGCTTCATCTTCCCGATTATTGATTTGCTTTGTTAAGTGATTTTTGTGAATAGCAAATTTCGGGGATAAATCATAAAAAAAACCACATGCCAGACCGAATACAAGTGAAATTAAAAGCCCTGCCAGCATGATTTTGAATCTTACAGGATAATTTTTTAGTTTTTGTAACCAGTTTGAAATCATTGGTTTATGTATATTATTCTTAAAGCAAATTATTCATGATGATAAGGTTCACCTTTCAGAATGGTCATGGCGCGATATACCTGTTCTACAAAAATAAGTCGAATCATTTGATGTGAAAAAGTCATTGCAGAAAGCGAAATCTTTCCATTTGCACGCTTGCAAACGCGCTCCGAAAATCCATATGGTCCACCAACAACAAAAATCGTGCGCTTTACCGACGAAATCATTTTTTTTGAAAGATATTCTGAAAATCCAACCGATGTAAACTGTTTTCCTTTATCATCCAGCAAAATCACTTCATCGCTCGAATCCAACTGTTTAAGAATTAAATCAGCTTCTTTTTCAAGCTGTTCGTTCACCGACAGGTTTTTGGTGTTTTTCAATTCAGGTATGGTCACAGTTTCAAAAGGAATATAGAATTTAAGCCGGTTTTGGTAATCTTCCTGCAGTTTAATTAAATGAACATCGTTGGTTTTCCCAACAGTTAGGAGAATTATTTTCATTTAGTTTTCCTTTTTTGATTCTTTTGGCTTGTTATTTGTTGAAATTAAAAATAGACCAAATAATTGGCTCAATCTGATAATTTAATGTATTTTTGCATCAGGTTTTATCAGCAATCAGCAGGCGGTTCAAACTCCTGCAAAAATCCTATATAAATGAAAACCTTCAAATTTTATTTACTTTGCCTGAGCCTTTTCGCAGCGATTTCGCTTGTCGAGGCTCAAAGTTCTGAAGTGCCAACAGCCATCATCTCAGCACTTAACGAAGGTGATGCAAGTCAGCTTTCAGCCTGCTTAAATGCGAATGTGGAACTGGTTATCGACAATAAAAACGACGTTTTCAGTAAACAACAGGCTTCGGGCATTATTTCCGATTTCTTTCGCAAAAACCGTGTGTCAGGCTTTCAGTTGCTCCACAAAGGTAATAAAGATTTAGCAAGTTTCGCTATCGGAATGCTAAAAACTTCTAACGGAAACTACCGCGTTTACGTGCTTACACGCAAAAATGAAATTCAACAACTCAGAATAGAACCCTCTAATGACTAACGATTTCGAACAACTTATCTCGTTGTGGTTTGCCGAAGATATTGGCGATGGAGACCACACAACCCTTTCATGCATTCCTTCCACAGCTATTGGGAAATCTCAGTTAATAATCAAAGAAAACGGTGTTTTGGCTGGTGTAGAAGTAGCCCGCAAAGTTTTTCAGACTTTTGACCCCGAACTAAAAATGACCGTTTTTATCAATGACGGCACTGAAGTAAAAGTAGGTGATGTGGCATTTGTGGTTGAAGGTAAAATTCAGTCATTACTTCAGACTGAACGCCTTATGCTCAATATTATGCAGCGAATGAGTGGTGTGGCAACCCGTACGCGCGAATATGTAAAAGCCCTGGAAGGAACAAAAACCCGTGTGCTCGATACCCGCAAAACCACTCCGGGACTGCGTTTATTGGAAAAAGAAGCTGTAAAAATTGGTGGTGGTGTAAATCATCGCATTGGGTTGTACGACATGATTTTGCTGAAAGACAATCATGTGGATTTTGCAGGAGGAATTGCACAGGCTATTCAACGAACCAAAGCCTATCTGAAAGAAAAAGGCAAGGATTTAAAGATTGAAATTGAAGTGCGGAATTTTGACGAACTGTCTCAGGTAATGGCCGAAGGTGGTGTCGACCGCATTATGCTCGATAATTTCACACCCGAAAATACCCGCAAGGCAGTTGAAATTATTGCCGGAAAATACGAAACAGAATCATCAGGCGGTATTACGTTCAGTACGTTGAAAGAATATGCCGAATGTGGTGTGGATTATATTTCGGTTGGTGCTCTGACTCATTCGGTTAAGAGTCTGGATATGAGTTTTAAAGCGGTTTAGAATATCTTTTTATTTATTGTTTTATTTATTGACGGGGTGACTTAAAGTCACCCCGTCAGTTTTTTATTCTCCCAATAGTTTTGTGTACACTTTCTGATACGTTGGGGTTGCAATACCGTGTTTTTTCCCCAGTTTCAGAACAATTCCCGTCAGGGTATCCACTTCGGTATTTTTGCCGGCCAGAAAGTCGCGATGCATCGAAGTTGTAGTTCCCATTGGTAGTTTCTCAAACTGATGTATAAGTTTATCAATCTCGGAATTCTCAATAGCAATTCCTTCTGCATTAGCTACCTGTATTAGTTCGGTCGAGATATCAATAAGGGTTTGGCGTCGTACGGGGTTGGTCAGGATTTCACCATAACTCACATTAAAATAAGAGGTTAACGATGCGCTTGTAGAAATGAAAAAGAATTTCTTCCATATCTCGGTCAATATATTGTCATAAAAACGGGCTTCAATGTCGGCATCAATAAGGAGCTTTTCAAATGTAAGCAGACGTTCATTTCTTTGATTTTTATAACCAAAAACAATGCGATGAATATTCCCTGTGTTTTCAACAACTCCCGGTTCTAAGATTTTAGCCATAATGTAGCAACATCCATCCCACACTTCGGTTTCGGGTAACAGGTTTCTGATTCGTTCGGAGTTGTCGATACCGTTTAGTAAGGGTAAAATAACAGTATTTGTCCCAATCATGGGTATGATTTGCTCCACCGTGCTGTCGAGGTCATAACTTTTTGGAGACATAATGATGTAATCAGCAGTACCAATTTTAGTTACATCATCTGTTGCCAAAGCAGGAAAAATCTGAAAAGTCTCATTTTCGGTAATCAATGTCAAGCCATTTTCCTGCACCTTGTTTAAATGCTCACCACGAGCTAGAAAACATATCTCAATTTCCGGATGATTGGCATACTTTTTCGCTAAAAATCCCCCGAAATATCCTCCAACACCGCCAAGACCTACAATTACTATCTTTGTTTTTTGCATAATCACTTAATCTTCTGTGTCGGGTTCAAAAAACACCCACTGAACTTCAGGAAAAGTTTTTTTTAGTTCCTTCTCGCAAATATTTATATTTTTAATCAGCACCTCAATCGATGCAGTTTTTGCCATCTTTGCTTTGGCGGCAACCATTATCTGAGTCCCAAGTTGCAAGGTTATAAGGTTAAATATACTTTCTATTTCCGGTCTTGCTTCCAGAAAAAGTTTAATTTCATTTCGAATGGTTTCATCGGCACTTTGTCCAATCAAAAGGCCTTTCACTTTAGATGCAACAAAGAAGGACACAAAAACAAGTAATACGCCAATGCCGATACTACCAATGGAGTCGTAAATTGGATTACCAGTAACATAAGCCATTATAACTGAAACAAGCGCAAAAAGTAATCCAAACAAAGCTGCTACATCTTCACCGAAAACAACCACCAACTCACTTTGTCGGGTATTTTTTATCCACTCCCATAGGTTTTGTTTCTTTTTGATTTTGTTTACCTGAGTTATACAGCCCCAAAGTGAAGCTCCTTCGAGCACCATGCTCACAGACAGTACAACAATGGCAATCAGTGGATTTTTTACTTCTTCGGTATAATTAAGCTTGTGAACACCTTCGTAAATAGAAAAAAGACCACCCATACTAAACAGCATGAGTGCCACTATAAACGACCAAAAATAAATTGCTTTACCATATCCAAGCGGATGTTCGTGGTCGGGTTTTTTCTTCGAAGCTCTTAAACCAAAAAACAACAAACCCTGATTACCACAGTCGGCAAACGAGTGAATAGATTCTGCCAACATGGCTCCGGATCCGGTTAATACAGCAGCAACGGTTTTGGTAATAGCAATTCCAAGATTGGCAGATAAGGCAAAAATGATGGATTTGACAGATGCGTTTTGATGCGACATAGATTCAAAGAATTTTTGTTGGTGGTAAAGTTATTGAATTACAATCAATTACAGACTCACATCCAGTAACTATTTTTACATTTTACACTAGCAACTGGTTTGAAACAAAAAAAGCCCGAAACAAGTTCGGACTTTTCTGTGTTTAATTTGTTTCTTAAGCGTTTTTAGCTTTGATTACAATAGCTTTAAAAGCTTCCGGATGGTTCATGGCTAAATCAGCCAATACTTTGCGGTTCATTTCGATACCTGATTTGTGCAAAGCACCCATTAATTTTGAATACGACATTCCTTCCAAACGTGCAGCAGCATTAATACGCTGAATCCATAATGCACGGAAATTGCGTTTTTTGGTTTTACGGTCACGGTATGCATATTGCAACCCTTTTTCCCATGTATTTTTAGCTACGGTCCATACATTACGACGGCCACCGAAATAACCTCTTGTGAGGCTTAAAATTCTTTTTCTTCTTTTACGTGAAGCAACGTGGTTTACTGATCTTGGCATAATTAAATGATTTGTGAATGTTAGCGTCGCTTTTCACAGCGAACTTCAGGCTAAATGCATTCTGATTTTTGACTAAGAAAATGTTGTTTTTAAAAGATAATTGTTGACTATTTCAAGCAAAGCATTTCTTTAACATTCGTCAAATCGCCTTTGTGTACAAGGGCTGTATGAGTCAGGTTACGTTTTTGTTTGGTTGTTTTTTTTGTCAGAATGTGGCTTTTAAAAGCATGTTTTCTTTTGATCTTTCCTGTTCCGGTAAGGGTAAACCTTTTTTTGGCACCGGAGTTAGTTTTCATTTTTGGCATTGTTACTTATTTTTAGTTGTGTAATCCTTATTTGTCAACTGCAATTTTATTTTTTTACTTTCGGTGAAAACATGATTATCATGCGTTTACCTTCTAATTGTGGCAGTTGGTCTACTTTAGCATAATCTTCCAATTCATTTGCAAAACGGAGTAATAACACCTCACCTTGTTCTTTGAAAAGAATAGAACGTCCTTTGAAAAATACATAGGCTTTTACTTTACAGCCTTCTTTCAAAAATTCTATGGCATGTTTCAATTTAAAATTGTAATCATGATCATCGGTTTGAGGTCCGAAACGAATTTCCTTCAAAATTACTTTTGCAGTTTTGGCTTTTGCCTCTTTTTCGCGTTTCTTTTGTTGGTACAAAAACTTTTGATAATCAACAATTTTACAAACAGGCGGCACAGCATTGGGTGATATTTCTACCAAATCCAACTCCAACTGATCGGCAATGCGTATGGCTTCTTCGTATGAAAATATTCCCTGTTCTACATTGTCACCTACTAAACGAACTTCTTTTAACCCTCTGATTTTCTCATTAATACGATTGGGCTGTTCTTTTACGTGTCCTCTTTGAGGCCTGACTGTCAATTGCTTAGCTATTGCTTGTTTCCTCCCTAATTTTAATTTATAAACAAATATTTATTATGTTTTTTTGAGCCTGCAAATATAATACATTTTTTTGAATTACTAACAGTGCAAACAAAAAAAATCGAAACAAATTATTTAATCAACAACTTTATAACTCGCAATCAATCTGCAAGTTGACTTATTTACAACAGTCATGACTCTAATCTGCCTATTGGAATTCAGATATTTTCCAATGAATTGACATGCTAAAATCATATAAACCATCCTGTTTCATCATAAAAATATAGAGTTTTAATACTCGGATTCATGTTTTGATTCATTTTTTTCACGAATGGAAATTTGCAAAAAAAACATTTATAGCACCATGCATTCTCATTAACGAACTTAAAAAGAGCCATCAAACTATTTAATCGACACACATATTGCACATTTCCAAAAAATATAGTACTTTTGCAGCACTTTTTTGCAAAAGAAAGTGTGATGGGAAATTAAGCGACTAATCACTTAAAAATAAACGCTTAAATTTTGAGTAACACAAAAAAACAATTGAATGAAAACATTTGAATTAAAAGGTACAGTGCGTACTGACCTTGGAAAAAAAGCAACTAAAGCAGAGCGTGTTGTTGACAACATTCCGGCTGTATTGTATGGTGGAAAAGAAAACGTACATTTTACTACGACAGTAAGCGACGTTCGCAAATTGGTTTATTCTCCCGAAGTATTTGTTGTAAATCTTGACATTGATGGCAAAAAAACTAAAGCCATTATGAAAGCTTTGCAATTTCACCCGGTAAGTGATAAAGTATTGCACATTGACTTTTTACAATTAACTGATGATAAACCGGTTATTGTTGAACTTCCTGTTAAACTTGAAGGATTGGCCGAAGGTGTTAAAGCCGGGGGTAAACTGGCTCTGGAAATGCGCAAACTGAAAGTAAAAGGATTATATACTCAGATTCCTGAAAATATTGTAATCGACGTTACTGAACTAGGATTAGGAAAATCAATTCAGGTAGCTAAAGTTTCGGTTGACAAACTTGAAATTTTGAATGCTAAAAACGCCGTTGTTGCACAGGTTAAATTGACAAGAGCTGCCCGTGGTGCTGCTGCTACTGCCGGTAAATAAAATTTAGTTCTAAAGTAAAAAGTTCATAAAGTAAAAAGCATTTCGCCTTTGAACTTTCAAACTTTTAAACTTTCAAACTTTACCAACTGAATCATGAAATACTTAATTGTCGGTTTGGGCAATATTGGTAATGAGTACCAGGATACCCGCCACAACATAGGTTTTACAATATTGGACGCTTTTGCTAAGGCGTCCAATGTTTTTTTTAGCGAAAACCGCTACGGTGCAACTTGTGAAGTTAAGTTGAAAGGTCGTACGCTGATTTTGCTCAAGCCATCTACCTTTATGAACCTGAGCGGAAATGCACTGCGGTACTGGATGCAAAAGGAAAAAATTGATATTGAAAATGTGTTGGTGGTGGTTGATGACATTGCACTCCCCTTCGGAACACTGCGGTTGAAACCACAAGGCTCTGATGCAGGACATAATGGGTTGAAAAACATTCAGGAAATTCTGGGACACACCAACTATGCCCGATTACGATTTGGAATTGGAAACGATTATCCAAAGGGCAGACAAGTTGAATATGTTTTAGGAAAATGGTCTGCAGAACATGCAGCGGCTATTCCCGATCGTGCTGAACGTTGCATAGAAATTATTCAGAGTTTTTGTTTGGCAGGAATGCAACTGACAATGACACAGTTTAACGGGAAATGAAAACCGAAGTTCGCATAGATAAGTGGTTATGGGCGGTACGGCTTTTTAAAACCCGTACTTTAGCAGCTGAAGCCTGTAAGAAAGGAAAAATTATCATCCAGAATGTGCAGGTAAAGCCATCCCGAAACGTAAAAATTGGCGATGTAGTTTGTATCAAACGAAATCCGATTTTGTTTTCGTTCAAGGTTTTGGCATTGTCCGAAAACCGCATGAATGCCAAACTGGTAGCAGGTTTTATGGAAAATGTAACCACTGCCGACCAACTTGAATTAATCGAATTAAGTAAACTTGCCGGGCAAACCGGACGGGACCGTGGAACGGGACGACCAACAAAAAAAGAAAGGCGCGAACTTGATGATTTTATTGAACCAACTTTTATGGACGAAGATGGTGATTGGGATTTTGAAATCAGATAATTCGTTGATCGGTTAATTCGTAAATTGTAAATGATTAAATAGTAAATCAGAAAAAGTGTTTATAGCTCACAAACTTAAAAAGGAAAATATCTGCGAATATTTGCTGTATATGTGGCAAATAGAGGATTTGATTCGGGCATTTCAGCTTGATATTGATGCTTTGAATGAACGTATTATCAAGTCCTATCCGGCATCAGATGACGAGCGAAAAAGTTTGTATGGTTGGTATGACAGTCTGATTGAAATGATGCGATTAGAAAATGTTCAGCAGGATGGACATTTGCAACTGAATAAAAATATTATTATTGAGCTGGATGAATTGCATGGACTTTTGTTGAAATCGGGTCAAGATGCCGGTTATAACAGCAAATTTTATCATGTATTGCCGTTTATCAGCCAACTCCGCAGTCAAAACAAATCAGATTTATCTGATATTGAACTGTGTTTCAATTTTCAGTATGGCATCATGCTTTTGCGAATGAAAAAGGCTGAGATAACTCCCGAAACACTTCAGGCTCAGACCGAAATCAGTAAGTTTATGGTTTTATTGGCAAAAAATTACAACTTATATAAGACCGGCGAATTGGATTTTGATGAATAATATTTTTTCAAAAGACATATTATTGCTAATTTTTTTATATTTTTGACGGTTTAAATTTTCAACTAAAAAACATATTATGAAAGGAATTGTATTAGCCGGAGGCTCAGGTACACGTTTATACCCTGTAACAAAAAGTATTTCGAAACAAATCATTCCGGTTTATGACAAACCCATGATTTACTATCCATTATCAGTTTTGATGTTAGCCGGAATTAAAGAAATTCTGATTATTTCAACTCCACAGGATATTCATTTGTATGAAAATTTGCTTGGAAATGGCGATGATCTAGGTATTAAACTCGTTTATGCAATTCAACCATCACCCGATGGTTTGGCTCAGGCTTTTATTATTGGTGAGGAATTTATTGGAGATGATAGCGTTTGCATGGTATTGGGTGATAACATTTTCTATGGTTTTGATTTCTCACGCACCCTACGTGAAGCTGCTCAACTGAAAGACGGAGCTATAGTATTTGGATACTACGTAAATGACCCTGAACGTTACGGAGTGGCAGAATTTGATTCAAATGGTAAAGTATTGAGTCTGGAAGAAAAACCCTCGCAACCAAAATCAAACTACGCTGTAACGGGGTTGTATTTTTATAGCAATGATGTTGTAAAAAAATCCAAAAATCTAAAACCATCTAAACGCGGTGAGTTGGAAATAACTGATCTTAACCGTATTTATCTTGAAGAAGAGCGTTTGAGCATGAAAATAATGGGTCGTGGAATGGCGTGGCTGGACACAGGAACACACGACAGTTTACTTGAAGCATCAAATTTCATTGCTACTATCGAAAATCGACAGGGGTTGAAAATTTCATGTTTGGAAGAAATTGCATACCGCAATGGATATATTAATCGTGAACAACTTTTAAAACTGGCTGAACCATTGAAAAAAAATCATTATGGACAGTATTTGATTAAAATAGCAAATGAGACTATATAGTTAATTGGTTGATTAGTTAACTGGTTAAGTGGTTGTATAATACAAACTAAAACAAGAAACTAATGAACGATTAAATCAATCAACAAAAAATTATGGAAATTATAAAAACTCCCATACCTGATTTACTAATAATAAAACCTCGTGTATTTGGTGATACACGAGGCTTTTTCTGTGAAACATTTAATGATAAGAATTATCTGGAAGCAGGTATTAACTTACGTTTTTGTCAGGACAATCAATCCAAATCTTCTTATGGTGTAATTCGCGGATTGCATTACCAACTAAATCCTCAAAGTCAGTCCAAACTCGTTTCGGCGGCAGTTGGTAGTGTTTGGGATGTGGCTGTGGATTTACGTAAAGACTCTCCTACTTTCGGTCAATGGTTTGGCGTAGAATTAACAGAGGAAAACCACTTACAATTTCTTATTCCACAGGGTTTTGCACATGGATTCTCAGTATTGAGCGAAACAGCTTTATTTACATATAAGTGCGATAATTTTTATAGCCCAAGCCTTGAAAGAGGGATAATGTACAATGATTTGGATTTGGCAATTGACTGGAAAATTCCAGCTGACAAAGCTATTATTTCAGAAAAAGACACGAAACATCCTTTGTTCAAAGACGCGGACATGAACTTCTGAGATACGAATTACACGAATAAAATCAAATTTAACATCGCTAAGAAAATAGTATTATAATGACAACAATTCTGATTACAGGCAGTAAAGGACAACTTGGCAACGAAATGCAACAAGCTGCAGTTCGTTATCCGCAATTCAACTATATTTATACAGATGTTGATGAACTGGATATTTGCGATAAAACAGCATTGAATGCATTTGTAAAAGCTAATTCAGTGGATTTTATTGTAAATTGTGCTGCTTATACAGCTGTGGATAAGGCTGAAGATGATGTTGAATTATGCTATAAAATCAACTCTGATGCTGTTCGAAACATTGGTGAAGTAGCCACTTCAAATGGCATCAAAGTAGTTCATGTTTCAACAGATTATGTATTCGACGGCACAAATCACATTCCTTATACCGAAAATCAGGAAGTTTGTCCGGCAACAGTTTACGGAAAATCTAAGTTGGCCGGAGAACAAGCATTAATAGAAAATTGCAAAGAAGTGGTAATTATTCGTACAGCCTGGTTGTATTCTTCATTTGGAAATAATTTTGTAAAAACAATGATGAAACTCGGGACAGAAAGAGATTCCCTGAATGTGATTTTCGATCAGATTGGATCACCTACTTACGCGGCTGACCTTGCAGAAGCGATTTTGAAAGTTATTTCAGCAGAAAATTTTGTTCCTGGAATTTATCATTTTTCGGATGAAGGTGTGTGCAGTTGGTACGATTTCACAAAAACTATTCATAAAATTGCCGGAATAAGCTGTAATGTGCAACCTATTGAAAGTAAGGACTTTCCAGCCCGAACTCCTCGCCCACATTATAGTGTGCTTAATAAGGCAAAAATTAAATCAACTTATGGTATTACGATTCCGCACTGGGAAGAGAGTTTAGAGAAGTGTATTAAGATTTTACAATAAAAAGAAAGGCTCAAATATGAGCCTTATTTTTTCTTTTGTCCTCTGGTTTTGGGCTTTTTGTATTTGATTTTCATCGCTTCGGCGCGACGAACTTTCATATTTACCTTTTTGTTTTTATCACTCTTTTCATGAAAAGCCTCACCACCTTCTTCTTTCTTTGGAATTTTCACTAAAGTATTTTTCATAGCTACTTTGGGGAGTTCATCCAGAGTTAGTTCTGTTGAAACAACAACTTCCTCAGGCATTTTCATCAATGGAATTTTCTGACCCATCAACTCTTCAATGGCTTTGCGATAATCCGTATCCGCTTTCGTGATAAAAGCCAACGCGACCCCTTTTTTATCAGCACGACCTGTACGACCGATTCGGTGCATATAACTTTCAGGAACTTCGGGCATATCGAAATTCACAACATGCGTCACATCGTCAAAATCAAGTCCGCGGGCAACCAAATCGGTGGCTACTAACAGCCTGAGTTTATTTGCATTGAAAGAACGAAATGCTTCCAACCTGAAATTTTGCGATTTATTGGAGTGAATAACTCCAACTTCTTCAGGGAAGAGCGGTTCCAACCTTTCGTACACATCATCAGCCATTTTCTTTGTAGAAACAAAGAGCAATATTTTTGAAAAATCCTGATTTGTTCTCAGAAAGAATTCCACCAAATTTATTTTTGTATTGAAATTTGGTACTTTTATTCCGGCTTGTTTAATATTCTCAAGCGGTGTTCCTGTTTTAGCAGCTTCAATTTCAAGTGGATCAATAAAGAAATCGGCAATGAAATCTTTCAGTTCGTCGGTAATTGTAGCCGAAAACATCAGGTTCTGACGTTTAGTTGGCAGTAGATCAATTACACGAATAAGTTGAGGACGAAAACCCAGATTCAGCATTTCATCCACCTCATCAATAATAAATCGTTTCACGGATTTAAGTTTCAATGTTCCGTTCAGTGTAAAGTCGAGTAAGCGGCCCGGTGTGGCAACCAATACATCCAAGCCTGCAGTAATCAGTGGCGTCTGCTGAATCATATTCACCCCACCATACACTCCGGCCACACGAACATTCATGTATTTGGTCAACTTTTCAACCTGTTCTACCACCTGCAAAACCAATTCACGGGTTGGAACAACAACCAAAATTGTCGGACTTTTTTCCTTCGAATATTTCCATTGACGAAGTATTGGTAATAAAAATGCGATGGTTTTTCCTGTTCCGGTTTGTGCTATTCCCACCATATCACGACCCGACATGATTACCGGAAAAGCTTTTTCCTGAATGGTGGTAGGTTGAGAAATTCCTAAATCGTCAAGGGCATTGAGAAGTGGAGAGTTGATATTAAAGTCGGCGAAAGTCATACATTTTTTTGTTTAAAGCGCTGCAAAGATACTCATTATCCACCAATAAACAGAAAGTGATAGTAGCCAACATTCAATTAATCAGGGAGCAAGTCTGGTAATTGTCCAATCGTTTAATTCTTTTGTAAAAAGCAATCGATCATGAAGCCTGTTAGCTCTTCCCTGCCAGAACTCAATGGCATGTGGTTTTACTGAATACCCACCCCAGTGAGGAGGTTTAGGGACTTCATTCCCAAATTTTTGCTGATAATACTGAAACTGTTTTTCCAGAAAATCGGCCGAATGAATAACTGTGCTTTGTGGCGAAGTCCACGCTCCCAGCTGACTGTCGAGTGGACGGGTTTTAAAGTAAGAACTCGATAATATTTCGCTGATTTTCTCCACCTTACCTTCAATCCGAACCTGTCGTTCCAAGGTCGGCCAGAAAAAAACAAGTGATACGCGATTATTCTGTGCTATTTGTTGTGCTTTATGACCTTCGTAATTTGTATAAAAAACAAAACTTTCGTGGGTAAATTCTTTAAGTAATACTACCCTGGAATGAGGTTGTAATTGATAATCAACCGTCGAAAGCACCATAGCAGTGGGTTCAAGCTGATCACTTTCAATAGCTTCCTGCAACCACTGTTTAAACTGTTCAAAAGGATTTTTCAACACCGTATTCTCATCAAGTGTAGCAAAAAGATATTGTTTTCGGATATCGCGAAGCATAAATTCATTTTCTATTTAGTCATTTACTATTTACAAAACAATATTTTCAAGATTTGGTTTAAAAACCGAATTATTTCCTTTGTTTTTTCAAACAATAATGTTGTATTTTCGGCGAAAAGTAACAGCTTGAAATCTGATGAAAAAAGTCTGATTTTGTTCATATCTTTTCCGGAAATTGGAATTGAAAGACGAAAGAAAAAAGTAATTTTGTGTGCAAATTTCAAACCTAATAATTTGTAATGAGAGACATGCTGCAAGCGCGCCACATAGGCATTTCAGCGCAAGACGAAGCTTCTATGCTTCAAACCGTTGGAGTTTCCACACTCGACGAACTGATTGAACAAACCATCCCTTCCGCCATCCGTTTACAAAGCCCGATTGAACTGCCTGAACCACTTACCGAGCGGCAATACGCGGAACATATTTCGGAAATTGCCTCTAAAAACAAGCTCTTCACATCGTATATTGGTCAGGGTTGGTACGATACCATTACACCGGCAGTTATTCAACGTAATATATTTGAAAACCCATCTTGGTATACTTCCTACACGCCTTATCAGGCCGAAATTTCGCAGGGACGTTTGGAAGCTTTACTGAATTTCCAGACTGCCGTTTGTAATTTTACGGGTATGCCTCTTGCGAATGCCTCTTTGCTCGACGAAGCTACAGCAGGTGCAGAAGCCGTAACCATGATGCTCAACCTTCGCAGTCGGGAACTGGTGAAAAATGAAGCCAACATCCTGCTGGTTGATAGTGCTGTTTTCCCGCAAACCATTGCTGTTTTAAAGACACGTGCTGCTGCACAAGGCATTCAACTGGAAATTGGGAATTGGGAAAACTGGAAATTGACTGACAAACACTTCGGAGTAATTATTCAATATCCTAATGCCAACGGAAATGTGGAAGACTTTTCTGAATTAGTAAGCAAAGCACATGCTGCAGGTGCCAAAGTGGCTGTTGCTGCCGACATTCTGAGTCTCGCACTACTTACACCTCCCGGAGAATGGGGTGCTGACATTGTATTTGGTTCCACCCAACGCTGGGGAATTCCGATGGGATTCGGCGGTCCGTCTGCTGCTTATTTTGCTACCCGCGACGAGTTTAAACGCGATATGCCGGGACGTATCATCGGTATCAGCAAAGATGCTAATGGTAAAACTGCTCTTCGCATGGCCTTACAAACCCGCGAACAACATATAAAACGTGAAAAAGCAACTTCGAATATCTGTACCGCTCAGGCCTTGTTGGCTTCCATGGCCGGCATGTACACCGTTTATCACGGTGCCGAAGGCATTAAAGCCATTGCTCAGCGTATTCACTCCATTGCCACCTATATTAACGAAATTCTTCCGGTGTATGGTTACACACAGGAAAACGATAATTTCTTTGATACGCTGAAAATTTCTCTTCCGGAAAGTATCAGCATTGAAACACTGAAAGAAATTGCATTGGAATATGAAGTCAATTTCCACTATTTCGAAAACGGTGAAATTGGTATCAGCTTCGACGAAACAACCGACATTGATGATGTAAACACGCTGATTGAAATTCTGGCAATTGCCGATGGAAATTCGCCTGTTTTTGCTGAGGAAGAAGAGTTGGAAGGTTTGACTTCCATCGATGAAAACTTGGAACGCAAATCGGCATACCTGACTCACCCCGTTTTCAACAGCTATCACAGCGAAACGGAAATGATGCGTTACCTCAAAAAACTGGAACGTCGGGATATTTCGTTGACTCACTCCATGATTTCATTGGGTTCATGCACCATGAAGCTAAACGCTGCTTCGGAAATGCTGCCCATGAGCAAACCCGAACTGGGTGGTATCCACCCACTTGCTCCGGCCGATCAAACCGAAGGCTACAACGAAATGATTGCGGAACTGGAGAAATACCTGACATCGATTACTGGTTTTGCCGCTTGCAGTCTGCAACCAAACTCAGGTGCAGCGGGTGAATATGCAGGTCTGATGACCATTCGCGAATACTTCAAATCGAAAGGCGAAACACAGCGAAATACCTTATTAATACCTGCATCGGCACACGGAACCAATCCGGCAAGTGCGGCTCAGGCCGGTTTCAATATCGTGGTGGTGAAATGCGACGAGGGCGGAAACACCGACTGGAATGAATGGAAAGAAAAAGCCGAGCTCAACAAAGATACGCTGGCAGGCTGTATGATAACTTATCCTTCTACACACGGAATTTTTGAAGAACACATCAAGGATATGTGTGAGGCGATTCATGCCAATGGAGGACAGGTTTATCTTGACGGTGCTAATATGAATGCACAGGTGGGATTGACTAACCCGGGAACGATTGGTGCTGATGTTTGTCACCTGAATCTGCATAAAACTTTTGCCATTCCTCACGGCGGCGGCGGACCAGGCGTGGGACCAATTTGTGTAGCTGCTCATTTGGCGGAATTTCTGCCAAGCAAGACATTCGGACAAAACACGGTTTCTGCTGCACCTTATGGAAGCGCCAGCGTTACTGCCATTACTTACGGTTATATTCGTATGTTGGGCGTAGAAGGACTGACTCAATCGACCAAAATAGCTATTCTGAATGCCAATTACCTGGCTGCTAAATTAAAAGACAGCTACGGAGTGCTTTACACCGGCGAAAAAGGACGTGTGGGTCATGAATTGATTCTGGAAGCGCGTAACTTCAAAGCTACTTCGGGCGTAACTGAAACCGACATCGCCAAACGACTAATGGATTATGGCTTCCACGCTCCGACCCTCTCGTTCCCTGTTCACGGAACATTGATGATAGAACCAACTGAAAGTGAATCGCTGGCCGAACTGGACAGGTTTGCACAAGCGATGTTGCATATTTTCGACGAAATCAACGAAGTGGCAAACGGAACTGCCGACAAAACCGACAATGTATTACTCAACGCACCGCACCCTGAATACAGCATTGTTTCCGACGAATGGAATCACCCATACACCCGTGAAAAAGCTGCTTATCCAACCGATTGGGTTGCTGAAAACAAGTTCTGGGTAAATGTGGCGCGTGTGGATAATGGGTATGGCGACAGAAATCTGGTTTGTAGTTGTCAGACAACTTAAACAATCCCTAACCCCTAAAGGGGATAATAGAGAATCCCTTTCTGAGCTTAGAAAGGGATTCTTTATATACTTTTGTGGTTCAAAAAAACTCAATGAAAGATATTCAGAAAATTTCGTGGCACAGACGTTTCAAAACTTACCACTTCTGTTGTAATGGGATGGTAAAAAGCTAATAACCGGGCATGAAGCCCTAATCTTCCAATCGGACTGATGCCTGCCCCGTATTTCTTATCACCCACTATCGGATGACCAATGTCCTGCATGTGAACGCGAATCTGATTTTTCCTACCAGTTTCCAATTCAATTTCGAGTAAGGAATAGTTTTCATTCGATTTTACGCAACGATAATGCGTAATGGCTTGTTGACCACCATTATCAGTATCACTCGAATGAATTTTCAGTGATTTTTCGTTTTCAGTCAGCCAGGTTACAATTGTATCCTGTTCTTTTTCCATTTTACCTTCTACTAACGCCACATAAATACGTCGAGTAACAATACGATGCCAGTTTTCCTGTAAAATCAGTTGCACTTCCTTCGTTTTTGCAAACATAATCACACCCGAAGTTTCACGATCGAGGCGGTGAACCACATAAATGCGATTGGCCGGTGAACTTTTCTTTACATGAGTCTTTAGTATTGAAAAAGCTGTTGTTTCATCTGAATTTCCGGTGCTGACAGTCAGTAGACCTTCTTTCTTTTCAACAATAATAAGATGCTGATCTTCAAAGAGAATTTTCAGTTTTGGGTGCGACAATTCGACATTACCACGTCCACTGGTAACAGCCACAAGGTCGTTAGGTTGCAATGCCTGATTAAACTGCGTAGTCACTTTATTATTCACCATAATCTGACGGTGTGCCAGCAACGATTTGATAGAATTTCGACTCATTCCTCCCATTTTGGCAAGTAAGAAATTCATCAATACAGTTGGCTCTGAAACTTTCAGTTTGGTTTCTTTGGGAGCTGGAATTGGTTTGGGTTTGTTTCTCATCAGTATTATTTACTATTTATTCATTTACTATTTACAATTTCTTTAGACAATTCCGAACGACTAAACACCAATTAACCAATCAACTAATTAACTAATCACCAATCAAGTTTTTCACAACAGCTATCGCCGCATTCTCTCCATCAACAGCCGAGGAAGTAATTCCACCGGAATACCCCGAACCTTCACCCGCAGGGAAAAGTCCTTTAACAACCGGATGCTGACCTGTTTCACTATCTCGTGGTATGCGAACTGCCGACGAAGAACGAGTTTCTACTCCTACCACAACTGCATCATTAGTCAGATATCCGTGCATTTTGCGGTCGAACTTTTTGAAGCCTTCGCGCAGACGACTCGAAATATTTTCAGGCAACCAGAAATGCATCGGCGAGGAAATCAGTCCTGGTAAATAGGAACATTCCGGCAAATCAGCCGAAAGCCGCCCTTTTACAAAATCGGCCAAACGTTGTGCCGGAGCAACCTGACCAAGTCCGCCATTGTTTTTATACGCCAGATTTTCAACATATTGCTGGAACTTCAGTCCGGCTAACGCGCCATATTCCTGAAATTCAGCCGGAATATCTTCGGGACGAATTTCAACCACAATTCCTGAATTGGCAAAAGGCGAATTTCGTTGCGAAGCAGACATGCCGTTCACTACAATTTCTTTATCACCGCTTCCGGCAGGTACAATATGACCACCGGGACACATGCAGAACGAATAAACGCCACGCTCATTCACCTGATCCACCAAATTATAAGTAGCAGCAGGTAAATACGGTCCGCGTTCTTTACAATGGTATTGAATACTATCAATAAGCGACTGCGGATGCTCAACCCGAACACCCATGGCAAAGCCCTTGGCTTCGAGTGCAATTCCCTGATTGTGGAGCATTTCATAAATATCGTGAGCCGAATGACCGGTGGCTAAAATCAAGGCACTGGCCTCGAATACGCTGCCATCGGCGGTTTTGCAACCAACTACCTGATTGTTTTCAATCAGAATTTCGGCAAGTTTTTGTTCAAAATGAATTTCACCACCATGCGAAGTGATGGTTTTGCTGATATTTTCAATTACCACCGGCAATTTATCGGAGCCAATATGCGGATGTGCTTCGTACAGAATATCTTCGGCAGCACCGTGGTAATGAAAAATTTGCAGAATGCGGTCGGTATTTCCTTTCTTTTTGGAACGGGTATAGAGTTTCCCATCCGAAAATGTGCCTGCACCGCCTTCACCAAAGCAATAATTGGAATCAATTTCAATGCCTTTGTTTCGGTTCAGTTTAGCTATATCAATTTTACGGTCGTGGGCATTTTTTCCACGTTCCAGAATAATAGGTTTTAATCCCGATTCGATCAGTTTCAATGCTGCAAACAATCCTGCAGGGCCGGCACCGATTATCAAAACCGGTTCTTTTGTTCCAACAAATTTATAGTCAAACTCTTCTTTGGGAGCTTCAGGTGCTACTTCATCCCAATAAACGTCAACAGTGATATTCACCTTCGGTTGAAACGAACGGGCATCGATTGATTTCCGGATAGTTCGTAAGCGGGTAATTCGTTGAGGAGAAATGACCAGTTTATCGGCCACTTGCTTGGTCAGTAATTCTTGTTTTTCGGCAAATTCAGGAGTGAGAACAAGTTGAAGTTCGGTATGCATAATCAGAATTAAATTTGAGCACAAAGATACACAAAATTAATCGCTTTTATTTCAAGCTCCTACTTGTAGTTCTGGGCAATCAACTTTGGAGTTTTTTCTAGTAAGCTGGTAAATAATAGCATACAAAGTTTCACAATTATTGAATACATACCCAAAGGAGCTCAATTATCTTAAATTAACAAAACGGTTTTTTTTAATTTATTTGAAAGTAAAAAACGGAGATTTATACTACAACCGAATAAACGATTATGCCTGACAGAGTCAGTGACAAAACCCAGAGTGGAATGGTATTTTGTGGTTTTTTGGTTGGAAAATCCTTATTTTGCAAGCTTTGCGGACGCAAGCGAATAAGAAGCCAAAAACAAAATAAAGCAGCAAAAACTCCGATAGCAATACCGCCGATAATATCCAGCGGATAATGAACACCTAAATAAACACGTGAATATGAAACAAGTGCAGCCCAGAACAAAATGAAGATTGTATAAAATCTGTTACTGAAAATAAATGAAGTCATAATAGCAAAACCGGCTGAATTGGCTGCATGTGAAGACGCAAAACCATATAACCCGCCTTCATAACCTTTTACCAAATGAATAACTGATTTCAGGCTATCTACATGCGAAGGACGAAGACGTTTGACGAGTTCTTTTAGCAGACCGGAAGCCACCTGATCGGAAATAACAATGCAAAGGACAACCGAAAGAATTATCCAGACAGAATCTTTTTTGAATGTTCGGATAAGGAGGTATAAAACTGAAAGATAAAGCGGAATCCAGGTCAGTTTGGCACTTATCGCCCACATGAAACTATCGAAAAAAGTGGAATGCAACCCATTAATAATGAGAAACAAATGAGTATCCAACTCTTTTATAATTTCAATAATATTCATATAGATTTTAGTTGGAAACTATGAGTTAAGATTCTCCCTCGCAGGATTAGAGGACATTTATATTCTCTCGATATTTTCCTGTTCCACCCAACCTATATTTCCATTACCAAGCTTTATTTCAACCCATGTTCCGAGCGTACTTTTTACAGAAACTTTAGTACCTTCATGAAGTTGGAACAAATCGGTTCCACTTTTGTCGGGCGAACCTTTTACACTCACCGTTCCGCTCATAATGATTGCTTCGCGATGATTTATCATCTGATCTTTGCGCATTCCGGCAAAAAAGACTGTCAACAAACTTATTCCCAACAGTATTGCAGCAATATAAAACGAACCTTTACGAACGGCATGCGACGATCCGAAAATAAAAAGGAACGCACTTCCCAAACATAACAGAAACAACATCAAACTGAGGTAAAACCACTGATTTGAATTCAGGAGTTTCATCAGTGAATCTATCCATTTACCAATAAAAAATGACTGATTCCTGCCAATATTGTCAACCACTTTTAATTGTGCCGTTTCAAGGTTATAACGGGCATCTTCGTACATGGGCGATAAGCGAAGTGCGCGTTCATAATTCAGGATACTTTTTCCTAATTCATTCGTTTTATAATAGGCGTTTCCAAGATTGAAATATAATTCAGGAGCAACTCCGTCGGTTGCCAGAATCTTTTCATACAACTTAGCTGCTTCGGAATATTCTCCTTTTGTATAGAGACTGTTTGCTTGTTTTAAAGCATTGCTTTCAGCCAAAAGCACCGGACTAAAACTCAAAATCAGTGATATTATTAAACTAATTTTTCTCATAATTTTATGCTTGGTTTGAGTTTATTACTTCTTAAATTTCTCTTCCAGACTGCTGATTACCTGAATTGTATCTTCATACAGGTTACCCATTTCCTGTTGACCGGTATTCGGTGCAAACCGTGCAAATTCACAGGTATTCAGAATGTTGACAAACTGACCGGTTATTGCTGAATCAACCTTATAACGATTCAACTCATCTTCCACCCGATCTTTGGTCAACGAGGCTACCGGGATTGATAATTTATCACTCAGATAAGTCCAGGTTGCTTTCATCACTTCTTCATAGAAAGCATCTTTATTTCCTTCACGTAAAAGTTTTTGAGCTACCTTTAGGCGTTTCTGAGCCAGTTTATTGGCTTTTTTGTTCTTAACTAATAATACATCTGCATTTTCTTTAGCCTGTTTGCGGAAGAAAATAAATAATACCAACGAGATTAACAAAGGTATAAGGTAAAACAACCACGACATTACAGTACCTACAATAGGCTCTTCTTCTTTCGAAATTTCAAATTTACCGGTTTGAATAAATCGAATATCCTTACCTAGTTGCTTCACATCCTGTTTGTCTACATAAGTTCCGCCCGAAACCACCGGTGCTTCATTTCCGTCTCCTTTCGAAACCTGAAGATTGTAAGCAGGTGTTCTCAGGGTTTTGTATGCTTTGTCCTGTGTGTCGAAATATGAAATCTCGGTCGAAGGAATGTCAAAATTTCCGGAATGTCGAGGAATGAAAAGGTAATCAATACTTTTTGTACCCGAAACACCTGCTGCCGATGTCTTAAAATTATTAGTCACTTTCGGATCGTACAATTCAAATCCATCCGGAAATTTGATTGTCGGATTCTTGATCAACTTCATATTCCCCGAACCTGTGATATTCAATTTCAGTGTAACTGCCTCATTTGCTTTCACCTGTGTAGTTGTAATGCTGCTGTTCAGTGTGAAATGACCAACTGTTCCGTTGAACGAAGCCGGTTTATTGGCAGTAGGAAGTGCATTAACTACAATTTTGACAGCCGGAGCAGAAATGAGTTTAGAAACATTCGTGTAAGAATCGAAGAAATCATCAAAAATGCTTCGAACCGCTTGTCTGTTCTGCACACGGACTACAGCTTCAAAAGGCCATTTATCAATCTGAATTACCCCGGAGTGTTGTGGATAAAGCAATGTTTTATACAGAACAAAGGTGCCATAATTCCGACCGTTATAGTTTTCCAATGCCATCTGTTTGTTACCCTGTTGTTGGTCGAAATCCTGCTTGAGGAATCCATTAAAATCGGGCGAACCTTTAGGATTGCATTGAATCACATCGGCCAGCGTGTAGAGTTTATAGGTCACCAGAATAGCTTCCTGTTCATATACATTGGTTTTGGAAACTTCGGTTTTAATGAAGATATTATCGGCCGAAATAGAGGCTTGTCCCCCACCCGACTGATTTCCCTGCGATTTCGAAGCTGGTGGGGTGGCATCGGCCGGAAGCACTTTTATTGAAAGTCCGTTTGACGTAACTTTTTTCCCTTCAACGGTTATGCTTGCAGATGGAATAGTGAATGTTCCGGTTTTCTGAGCTTGTAGTGTATAAGTGTAAGAAACCGAAACTGTAGATGAACTTTTGCCGTTAACATACTGAATGCTCTGACTGTGCGACTCAAATGGTCCAGCCAATACTTCAAAATTACTAAAATCGGGAACTCTTAAATCTTTTGCAGTTGCATTGACTGTAAAAACCAGTTGAAAGGGCTTATCCAGAACTACTGTTGAAGGTGCAGAAGCCATAAACCGAACAGGTTCATCAGCAAATACAACAAATGTTGTAAATATAAAAAGTGATAGAAGTATTTTGCTTTTCATATATATTTTTTTCTTTAACTGAAAACTATTAACTATAAACTATCAACTGTTTTTCACCAGTCTTTTTCAGCTTTTTTAGCCGCCCTTACCGGCACTTTCTTAGCCTTATCCTGAGCATTTTTTTCATCCTGAGATAATGCATCCAAAATTTGCTGAGCATTTTCTTTGGTCATCTTGGGCTGATTATTTTGTGCCTGTTGAGGTTGCTCTTTTGGCTGTTGTGGTTGAGGTTGAGGTTGTTGATTCTGATCTTTCTTTTGATCTTTATCCTGGTCTTTCTTATCCTTATTTTTATCTTTCTTCTGATTTTTCAGCAAAGTCTGAGCATAAGCCAGATTATAACGGGTTTCGTTGTCGGAAGGATTATTTTTTAAAGCCGATTTATAAGCTTTAATACTTTCCTCTATTTTATCACTTACCAGCAATGAGTTTCCGGCATTGTGCAATGCGGCAGCAAGTTTTGTTTTTTCTTTTGAGTTGAGAGCCAATGCATTATTATACTGTTCCAATGCTTCGGGATACTTTTTTTGACGAAACAAAGCATTTCCAAGATTGTAATTCGCTTCGAATGATGATTTATTTTTAACCAATGCCTTGCGGTATGCTATTTCAGCTTCAGTAAATTTCGATGCTTTATAAAATTTATTACCGGTCCGCACATCATCACTTTCCTTTTGCGCCGACAAATTCATCGTCAACACACTCAACATCAATATATAAACTATCCTCTTCATAAATATATTATAATCAGTTTTGGATAACTTTATCTTTCAAATCAAAAATTTTAATCTTACTTAGTCGTTTGTTTTTGCGATCGAATACAAAGAAATCGACCATCAAAAGTACTAAGGCTAAAATCGCAAAAGACTGAAATTGTTCGTTATACTCCGAGAAAATTGTTGATTTAATGTCCGACTTGGCCATTTTATCAAGCTCTTTTGTGATAACCCGATAGGCGCTGTTGCTATTATCAGCATGAACATAAAAGCCTTTTCCGGCAACAGCAAGTTCTTTACACATTTGCTCGTTCAGCTTTGAAACCACCACATTACCATCTTTATCTTTCCAGAAACTCATCGTTCCGGGTACGGGAATTGGCGCACCATCGAGCTTTCCCATTCCTATAACATGAACCACAATATCATTGTCGGCAGCTAATTTAGCCGCACCAATTGCATCATCTTCGTGGTTTTCACCATCGGTTATTACAATTATAGCACGACCATTCTTATTTTTCTGACCTAAAGACTTTATACATAAATCTATAGCGCTTCCAATAGCTGTTCCCTGACGTTGAACCATTTGAGTTGAAATCGAAGACAAAAACATTTTAGCCGATACATAATCTGCTGTTATTGGTAATTGAGTATAAGCATCGCCGGCAAAAACGACCAAACCTATCTTATCATCATTCATATCATCAATCAATCGGGACAAAACCTGCTTGGCTTTTTCGAGTCTGCTCGGTTGAACATCCTGTGCCATCATAGAGTTTGACACGTCCAGGGCAATCATTACTTCTATTCCCTTTCGCTTCGAATTTTCAATTTTAGTACCAAATTGCGGTTGTGCCAAAACAATCACCAATAGCAAAACAGCAATCAGTTGAAGGTAAAACTTAACTTTTGGTCTTACAAAAGAAACGTTGGGCATCAACTGATTAATCAGTTCAGGGTTACCAAATTTCTTAATCTTCCGGTTTTTTATAATATTTGAATAGATGAATACTCCCACCAATAGAGGTATCAGCAGCAGTATAAACAAAAATTCGGGATGAGCTAATCTAAACATTTCCTTTTCGTTAGGGTATTTTTCTAAAAATGGTATTTCTGAGTAATATTTCCAATGCAAGAAATATTAAAGCCAACAAACCGAACACATAAAATTGTTCTTCTTTTTTACTGTATTGTTGAACGCTTATTTTTGTCTTTTCCAGTTTATCAATATCCTGATAAATCCTACGAAGTTTTGTATTATCTGTTGCATTGTAATACTTTCCACCTGTCATGTTGGCAATTTCCTGCAATGATTTTGCATCAAATTCTGACTGCATTTGCTGATATTGAATTCCCATAGGAGTTGGCACAGGGATATTCACTATTCCATGAGTTCCAACACCAATTGTGTAAATTCGCACTCCAAATGTTTTGGCAATTTCTGCAGCAGTTATAGGAGCAATATCACCACAATTGTTCGAGCCATCGGTCAAAAGAATAATTACTTTCGACCTGGCTTTACTGTCTTTGATTCGGTTCACAGCATTTGCAAGTCCTAAACCAATGGCTGTTCCATCCTCAATTAGTCCGTATTTCACACTGTTGAACAAGTTTATCAATACAGCATGATCAATAGTCAGGGGACATTGTGTAAAACTCTCGCGGGCAAAAACCACCAGACCAATGTTATCGTTCGGGCGTGAAAAAATAAATTCCGATGCTACTGCTTTGGCAGCTTCAAGCCGGTTTGGTTTTAAATCCTCAGCCATCATAGTACCCGATAAGTCGAGTGCCATCATAATATCAATACCTTCGGCATTCTGAGTTCTCCAACTGTTGGAAGCTTGTGGACGTGCAAGAGCAATTACAATGCACATAATTGACAACACTCTGAATACAAACAAACTATGTCTGAATTTTATTTTTTTGCTCGGTGGAAATTTCAATAAATTTCGATGCGATGATATTTGCATACTCGCATCCGATTTCTGCATTTCCCAGATATACCAAAGTACAACCGGAATAAGCAGCAATAGTAAAAAAAGATATTCAGGATTATGAAAACTCATCTTAATTTTAAAATTTAGTACGTTTTTAAATCTGATTTCAGATTCTAAACTTCAGTAATTTCCTCTTTTTTTATTTCATCAATTGGTTTTACCTCTTCTATTTTAGTCTGATTTACAAACAAATAGGCATTAATCAGGCTTAACTCATGTTCATCGGGTGCTGCATTCCATTTTGCAAATTTCACCAGATCAGCAAGTTTAAGTATTTGTTGAAGACTCTGGTAAGTCGATTTTTGTTCCATTCGCAACGAGCGTAAATGGTCTAAAATTTCTTCCGAAGTCATTTCCATGCTATTAATATTGAAAATACGTTCAATATATTCTCTCAGAACATCCGTAAGTTCGGTATGATATTCCTTGGGGCGATCTTGCTGCCAGAGTTTTTCCTGTTTGATTTTGTCAAGTTGGTTCAATGCCACTACATGAGCAGGCTGCAACAATTTGATTTCATTCTCTGTCAGAACAGTTTTTTTCTTGAAAAACCGTTGGAATAAATAAATCAAAACACCGATTAATATAAGTATAACTAAAACCAAAAGAACAGTTTTCAGAAAATCACGCCAATCAAAACGCATATCAAATACAGGCTTAATATCGGCAATTGCTTTAGATGCAGTATCTATTTTAAAAGGTTGTACAACCTTAAGCGATAAGGATTTAGACCAAACTGTATCTCCGTTCAAGACAAAAGGAAAAGCAGGGATGTATAAAAGTGAATCTTTGAAAGCAGTTACCAAATAACGCTGGGTAACAACTAAATGACCATCAGGAGATTTAGAGGTATCCATTTTGCCGGGCTCAACCAATTCAAGACCTCCGGGAATAGAATCGGCAAAAATTGGCATAATGACTTTCTGATTAGGTTGCTGAGAAACCTCATAAGTCAAATGCGCCTGATTCCCAATCCATATCATGGTTGAATCAATCTTTGCATTAACAGTTATTTTTTGGGAAAATAAGTCAATACTTGCAAATGAAGTTATTAGAAAAATTAAAAACAATAAAGTTTTTCTCATACAATCAAATTCGATCTTTAGCAATTGTAAATGTTGAAATCGTAAATTAATCAGGCTCTCATTTTGAATAACTTCATCAAAGCACGTACATAATCTTCAGAAGTACTCATCGAAACCATGTCGACTCCTGATTTTGTAAAGGTTTTCTGAAGTTCAAGTTGATTCTGACCCCAGGCATGTTTATAGCTTGTTCTCAGTCGTTTATCAGAAGTATCAACCCAAATTCGCTCACCGGTTTCAGCATCTTTCAACTTTATAAGTCCCACATCAGGTAATTCTGTTTCACGTATATCGTAAACCTGTAAAGCTACCATGTCATGTTTCCGACTGGCAATGGTAAGTTCTTTTTCAAAACTCTTATCCATCATGTCGGAAATAATAAATGCAGTTGAGCTTTTCTTTATGGCATTTGTCATATATCTCAATGCTCCGGCAATATTCGTTTGGTTACTTTCAGGTTGAAAATTTATCAATTCACGAATAATATGCAGTACGTGTTTTTTTCCTTTTTTGGGCGGAATAAATTTTTCAATTTTATCCGAGAAGAAAATCACTCCAATTTTATCGTTATTCTGAATAGTCGAAAAGGCAAGTGTGGCAGCCACTTCGGTGAAAATATCCTTCTTCAGCTGTGAAATTGTGCCAAATTCACGACTTCCCGAAACGTCAATCAATAAAACTACTGTCAACTCGCGTTCTTCTTCAAAAACCTTAACATAAGGATGTCCGAAACGCGCAGTCACATTCCAGTCGATAGAACGGATTTCGTCGCCGTACTGATATTCACGCACTTCGGCAAATGTCATACCACGTCCTTTAAACGCTGAGTGATATTCGCCCGCGAAAATATTCTTCGACAACCCGCGGGTTTTGATTTCTATCTTCCTTACTTTCTTTATTAATTCGCTGGTTTCCACAAGTTCAATGTGCTAATTTTCAATTATCAATTATCAATTCCAATTATCACAGAATTGGAAATTGGAAATTTATCTTATTGGAAATTATTTAAGGGACTTCAACTGTATTGAGGATTTCTGTAATGATTTCGTCAGAAGTCATATTATTAGCTTCAGCTTCGTAACTCAAGCCAATACGGTGACGCAACACATCGTAACATACTGCACGAACATCTTCAGGAATTACATAACCACGACGTTTGATAAACGCATAAGCACGGGCAGCTAAAGCAAGATTGATGGAAGCACGTGGCGAAGCTCCGAATGAAATCATTTCTTTTAGTGAGTCTAATCCGTAATCTTGTGGAAAGCGAGTAGCAAACACAATATCAACGATATAACGTTCAATTTTCTCATCAATATAAACCAGTCGAACCACATCACGAGCCTCAACAATATCTTTAGGAGTAAGAACTGGTTTTACAACCGGTTTCTCTTTCAACAAATTTTGTCTGATAATCAATTTTTCTTCTTCTTTTTTTGGATAATTGATAATCACTTTCAGCATAAAACGGTCAACCTGAGCTTCGGGCAATGGATATGTACCTTCCTGCTCGATTGGGTTTTGAGTAGCCATTACAAGGAATGGCTCATCAAGTTTGTATGTATGTTCTCCGATTGTAACCTGACGCTCCTGCATAGCTTCGAGCAAAGCACTTTGTACTTTAGCCGGAGCGCGGTTAATTTCGTCGGCCAGAATCAGATTGGCAAAAATTGGTCCTTTTTTAATACTGAATTCTTCCTTTTTCTGACTATAAATCATTGTTCCAAGCACATCGGCAGGAAGCAAGTCCGGTGTAAACTGAATACGGCTGAAATCACCCTTTATCAAATCAGACAATGTTTTGATTGCAAGTGTTTTTGCAAGTCCCGGTACACCTTCCAGCAGAATATGTCCATCAGACAACAACCCGATTAATAAAGATTCTACAAGGTGTTTCTGACCAATTATCACCTGGTCCATTCCCATGGTTAGTGCATCTACAAACGAACTTTGTTTTTCAATACGTTCGTTAAGTTCCCTAATATCAACAGATTGAATCATATTACTTTATGTTTGTTTATTTATTTTTTTGCAGAACAAATATAGTGTTATTTAAATGCGCTAACTGCCTGATTTAATATCTATTAACCTGAATTTAGATTATTATGGAAAGGACGTTCATTAATGAAAAAATTGTCTGTTTTTTTAATTATTTTGAATTAAAAAAGTTCTGCAATTTGTAAAAATTTACAGAACTTCTTTAATAATTTTAATCAAAATCCATTTTGCAGACGATTATTCTAATCTAAGGCTTTTTTACATATAAATCATGTAATTCCTTTGCTTTATTAATACAGCGCTGATTATTTTTATCAATTAGTCTTGAGTCAAGTTTTGGAATATAAATAATCGTACCTGAAGGAATTTTATCCGGATCATTTATCTTTTCACGGTTAGCTTCATAAATGTATACCCAAAAATCTTTCAAACCATAATATTTATTTGCCATTGTAGTAAGTCTGCTGCCTGATTTAATAGTCTCAGTGGCAATAATCTCTGAATAATTCCGCGGATTATCAAAAAGCAACTGCAAACTGTCAATCGGAAGAATTTCATCCTCTTCAACTGAATCAACTGCCGAAGTATCCTTTGGAATCACAATTGTAACGGGTATTTCTTGTTTCTGTGGTTTGCTATTCAACCAGTCTGAGAAGTTTATAAAAGCCTCGGTTGTAGTTACTTTAATTGATTTCCCAAATGCAGACATAGTTTTTTTTGCCGGTGGAAAGTAAAAATACAATCCTGTACCACTTGCAGTTAGCACAATTAATATTATTATCACCCAAAGCCAGGCTTTACTCTTCTTTTTATCGGACACAACTATCGGATTTTCAATAGTTTCAGCTTTTGTATCGGAAACTGACTCTTCAATGACCGAAGCAAGAATTTCTGCTTCGACAACTTTTTCAGTTACAATAACCGGTTCCGAAGCATCTACTTTTTCATTTTGCTCTTTCTTTATTTCAGTTATTTCAACAACAGTTTCGTTTATGGTAACCTGAACTACTTCTATATGCTCCTGACGTGGCATTTCTTCTTCAGTAATTTCAAATTCTTTCTGAACAGTTACTTCTAAATTGTCCTTTTCGGTTTCTTCATTACCTGATTGAAAGTTCATAATCTCGGCCAGAATATCTTTAATTTCTGAAGCCTGTTCGTTCAACGTTCTTAAAGGATCTATTGACTCTGTTTCCTTTTGAACAGACTCAACAGGAGTACCGTTCAACTGAACTGCATCCAAATGAGCAAACGGTTCATTTACTAAATCACGCAAATTTGCCTCTGGCGTAAAGTTCACTTTGTAATAACCGGCAAGTATAATATCTTCGCCGGTCTTGACATTCACACTTTTACGTGGTTCGTTCCAGTGGAGTTTAAACGTTCCAAAATTCTTAATTTTCACGGTATCGCCTGCCAGCAAAGCTTCTTCAATGGTGCTAATCATCACTTTCAGAAATTCTTCTGAAGCGCGCTTGCTTACTGAAGCTTTCGAAGCAACAATATCAATGATTTCCTGCGATGAAAGTTTTTCTTTACTCATTATGCGGCAGATCTTTAAATTTATCTTTCAGAATTGTGCTTTGTTTGAAATTCACAACTAATTTAGGTGGAACCAACGTACGGATTTGAGTGGCCGGATGAACAGACAACCGCTCTTCTTTTTTACGTACTTCAAAATTTCCAAAACTCTGAAAACCAATGGTTTTCCCTTCAACCAACAACTCTGTGCAAGTCGAAACCGTTTTCTCCAACAAATCTTCCACAACTGATTTTGGAGTATTCATTTTGGCTGCCATTGCGGCAATTAATTCTTTGTGATTCATATATTTATAGTTGGAAAGTTCATAAAGTCTAATAGTTCATAAAGTCATGCTTAAAGTTGAAAATCAAAAAACTTTACAAACTTTCAACTTTTAAACTTTAAGAACTTATTGAGCGTACAAATCAAAATCCGTTGCATCAATAATCTTTGCCTGATAAAACGCACCCACTTTTACGCCCTTGGTAGAAATTGGTATCAGCACTTCCTGATCTACTTCAGGCGAATCAAATTCGGTACGTCCCACAAAATAATCCTGCTCTTTTCGGTCAATAATAACTTTAAAAGTTTGTCCGATTTTTTTACTATTAATATCATCCGAAATCTTCTGCTGAATAGCCATCACTTCAGCCACACGCTGTTGCTTAACTTCCTGTGGTATATCATCTTCAAAATTATCATAAGCGTAGGTACTTTCTTCATTCGAAAAAGCAAAAGCTCCCAATCGCTCGAACTTCATTTCACGAATAAATTCCTTCAGTTCTTCGACATCA
The DNA here is from genome assembly GCA_037132235.1 of Paludibacter sp. GTDB lineage: Bacteria > Bacteroidota > Bacteroidia > Bacteroidales > Paludibacteraceae > Paludibacter. The sequence goes on along the minus strand of JBAXPM010000001.1, from coordinate 71,274 downwards.
GCTTCCGTTTCTCCCGGATGACCGAGCAACATAGTTGTCCGTAAATGAATTCCGGGAACTTCCCGTCTTATTCGGTTAATCAACTCGATGGTTTCTTCTTTTGTTATGTTCCGGCGCATCTGCTTCAACATATTGTCGCTAATGTGTTGTAAAGCAATGTCTAAGTAACTGCAAACATTTTCCCGTTCACGCATTACTTTTAGCAAATCGTATGGGAAATGAGCCGGATATGCATAATGCAACCGCAACCACTCCACACCCGGAATATCCGAAAGTCGTTCAGTCAATTCAGCCAGTTTCATGGTTTTATAACGGTCGACACCATAATACGATAAATCCTGAGCTATCAACTGAAATTCTTTCACTCCCTGAGCAACAAGTCCTTTTACCTCATTTTCAATATCTTCCATCGAACGCGATCGATGTTTGCCGGTAATAATCGGAATGGCACAATAAGAACAAGTCCGGTTACAACCTTCTGATATTTTGATATATGCATAATGTTTCGGTGTAGTAAGTGTTCGTTCCAACCGTAAATCAGCCCTGTATTCCTGACCAATTTCTTTCAGAATGTCTGTATAATTAAATTTGCCGTAGAACTTATCAACTTCGGGTATTTCATTTTGCAAATCCTTTAAATAACGTTCAGAAAGACAACCCATTACGAATAACTTTCCTATTTTTTCCTGCTTTTTCAAATCGGCAAACTGCAAAATAGTATTAATGCTTTCCTCTTTCGCATCGCCAATAAATCCGCAGGTATTTACAATTACAATCTCACCATCCGGATTTTCAGCATCGTGTCTTACTTTGTATCCTAGTGCATCAAACTGCCTCATCAACTGCTCCGAATCAACCAAATTCTTAGAACAGCCCATTGTCACAACATCGACTGTTCCTTTTGTTTTCTTAATAGCCATCAATCAACTAAACAAAGATTCAACAAATTGCTTTCGGTCGAAAACCTGCAAATGATCAATTCCTTCACCTAAGCCGATATATTTCACGGGAATTTTAAATTGATCAGAAATTCCAATAACTACACCACCTTTAGCAGTTCCGTCTAACTTGGTTATTGCCAGTGCAGTAACTTCGGTAGCTTTGGTAAACTGTTTTGCCTGTTCAAAAGCATTTTGTCCGGTAGAACCATCGAGTACAAGTAACACTTCGTGAGGAGCATCAGGTACAACCTTCTGCATCACGTTTTTAATCTTGGTCAACTCGTTCATAAGATTTATTTTGTTATGCAGTCGACCTGCAGTATCAATAATCACCACATCGGCATCATTGGCTTTGGCTGAAGCGATGGCATCGTATGCCACCGATGCAGGGTCGGAACCCATTTTCTGCTTGATAACCGGCACACCTGCCCGTTCGCCCCAAATAACCAACTGATCCACAGCGGCTGCGCGGAAAGTATCGGCAGCACCCAGATAAACTTTCTTACCGGCTTTGGTAAACTGATGGGCAAGTTTTCCAATCGTAGTGGTTTTTCCAACACCATTTACTCCCACCACCATGATTACATAAGGTTTCGATGGTAATTCCACATCAAAATCGGCAGGTGAATCGGAGTTATTTTCTGCGAGTAATGAAGCAATTTCATCTTTCAGAATCACATTCAGTTCGGCAGTATTTACATATTTATCCTGAGCTACTCGTTTTTCAATCCGTTCGATAATTCGTAGGGTGGTTTCAACACCCACATCCGAAGTTATCAGCACTTCTTCCAGGTTATCAAGCACCTCATCATCAACCTTCGATTTTCCGGCTACAGCACGCGAAAGTTTCGAAAAAACGCTTTCCTTCGTTTTCGACAATCCCTGATCGAGTGTTTCTTTCTTTTCCTTACTAAAAAATTTAAATAGTCCCATTTTTAAACAGTTGACAGTTGATAGTTGACAGATTTTATAACCTAGTCAACTTAATCAACCCAATAAACTTATAACATAAACAATTAGCTTACAAAATTAAACCTTTTTTTTGAGCAAACCGCAAAAAAAATCCTCTCATTTATAAAAATGAGAGGATTCTTGTATGATTTAATAACGATATCCGTTTATTTTGTAAAATGATCTTTTACTTTATCGTTGTGTACAATTTCTTCCTGGAAGATATAAGCTCCGGTTTTAGGTGATTTCACCATTTTGATAACCTTTGCGAAGGAACGACCTTCCCCCTTTTGCATGGATGCAACCGCTTTCTTAGCCATAACTCAGATATTATTTAATTTCTTTATGAACTGTGTATTTTTTCAAAATTGGGTTGTATTTTTTCAACTCCAAACGTGCCGGTGTGTTTTTTCTGTTTTTCACAGTTATATAACGTGAAGTTCCGGGCATTCCGCTTTCTTTATGCTCTGTGCATTCCAAAATTACTTGGATTCTTGCTTCTTTAGATTTTTTTGCCATGATGAAATTTTCCTCTTATTATGCGTATAAATACCCTTTATCTGACGCTTTTTTAATGGCAGCATCTAATCCAATTTTGTTGATGGTACGTAGACCGTTAGCCGATACATTCAGGCTAATCCAGGTATCTTGTTCTACCCAATAGAATTTTTTTGTAAACAAATTTACATCAAAAGTTCTTTTGGTACGACGCTTTGAGTGAGAAACGTTGTTTCCAACCATCGCTTTTTTACCGGTAATCTGACAAATCTTTGACATTTCTATTTCTTTTTATTGATTACATTTTTTCTCAAAAACAGTGTGCAAAAGTACACTATATTTTTCATTTGAACAAATTATTTCTTCTATTAATTTCAACAAAACAAAGCAATTCTGTATACAAACACAAAAACATGCTGATTTACTGACAATTATCTCAAATTATTTCTTTCAACATCAGTAAAGCTGCCTGTGTAGAGCGAATAATATTTTGCTCACGCAAGGTTCCGAATCTGAATTCATGACTGATAATTGTATCTGCAGAACAGACTGAAATCCAAACAGTTCCAATTGGTTTCTCCGGTGTTCCACCGGTTGGTCCGGCAATTCCCGAAGTTGCAATAGCAAAATCAGTATTCATTAATTTGCGAATGCCTTTTGCCATTTGTTCAACCACGGTCTGACTTACCGCACCATAATTCTCTATATCTTCATTAGAAACACCCAATACTCCGGTCTTTATTTCATTGGAATAGGCCACTACAGAGCCTTTGAAAAATTCTGAACTTCCGGGAATAAGCGTCAGTTGATGAGCTATATTTCCACCGGTACAACTTTCGGCAGTTGCCAGTGTAAGACCTTTCGATTTCAGCATTTCAGAAACAATTTTCTCCATCGGCAAATCATCGAATGCCACGATAGCATTGCCCAAAATTTGCTGAAGTTTATCAATTTGCTGATTTATAGCGAATTCAAGCGCCAGCATATCGTCGGAAATACCACTTAAACGCAGCTTCACAATTCTTGAATTCGGCAAATAAGCCAGACTGATAAAATCGGGCAGCTCATTTTCCCAATCAGCAATCATCAAAGCCAGTGCCGATTCGCCATATCCGTAAATCTGAACGGTTTTATGTAGCAAAACAGGCGTTTTAAAATGATTTTGCAAACGTGGAATAATCTCGGTCGACATTACATTTTTCATTTCGTAAGGCACACCCGGCATCGACACAATCACTTTACCATCTTTCTCGAACCAGGTAACCGGTGCCGTTCCCACTACGTTTTGTATCAAAGTGCAATTTTCGGGAACCATAGCCTGAGCTCTTGTAAGTTCATTAATTGTAAAACCCGGTCGGGTCGAGAACAATTCCTCTATGTTTCGAATTACCGTTTCATCAAAAACGAGTTTGGTATTGAAATACTTACATAAAGTCTGCTTGGTAATATCGTCTTTTGTCGGACCAATTCCGCCGGTAAAAAGCACCACGTCAGCCCTGTTTAAGGCCAAATCGAGCGATTCAACAATGTGTTGCTCGTTATCATGAACCGATGTAATCTGAGCCAGCTCAAAACCGTATTTATTCAGCTCTGTTGCCATCCAAGCCGAATTGGTATCAACTATCTGACCAATTAGAATTTCATCGCCAATAGTTATAATTTCAACTTTAACGCTATTCATTTCTTTAAGTTTATAAAGTTCTTAAAGTTTATAAAGTATGAAAGTAATATGTAAAAAACACTTTACGAACTTTTTACTTTACAAACTTTTATCTGTCTTCAGCTCATTATCCGCAATTTCCAGTTGTTCAAACCATTCTGTTCCAAATTTACGAATCAATGGCTCTTTTAGGAACTGATAAACCGGAACTTTTAGTTTTACACCTAATTTTCTGGCGCAATTACAAACACTCCACTGATGATAATTTACAGCTACAAATTCATGGTATTTTTGCAGCCTAACCGGGTACAAATGACATGAAATCGGTTTGTAAAAATCGGTTTTACCTTCTCTGAACGCCTTCTCAATGGCACATTTACAAATACCATCCTTGTCGGTATAAGTGAACACACATTCAGCCCCATTGACTATCGAAGTTACCGGTTCATCATCGCTATCAATATACGAAACACCCTGCAATCTTATCACTTCCTTTGAAACCTCAGTCAAATCATCCCAGATTAGTGGCAAAATTTCCTGAATTTTTTCAACCTCTTCAGGTTCGAGAGGTGCGCCATCATCTCCTTCAATACAACAAATTCCTTTGCATGAAGATAAATCACAGACGAATTTTTCGTCTAATAACTCCATGCTGATAATTGTGTCATCTATTTGAATCATAAATATATGGCTTATATTTTTGTTTTAGAATATTATTCGTTTAAAACGGTAATCTCTGCAAATCAATCCTGATAGTTTACGGATTATGTCAAAAAAAGAAAGCGTATCATACAGTTTGATACGCTTTTATCAATCATTGCTGATACATTTTTATTTTTTTACCGGTGCAGGAGCAGGAGTTTTCATTGGACTTGCTCCAAATGGAGTTGCTTTAGATGGCTCGGCTTGTTTCTGTTGGCGTTGAACCTGATCTTTGTTTATTTCCGACTCGTTTGGATTAGCAGCACGTTCACGTTTATGAACTCCAACTGCAACTACAGACATAACCACAACTGATATAACAAGAACCCAGGTAGCTTTTTCAACAAAGTCGGTTGTTTTACGAACACCCATAATTTGATTGGAAGAAGAAAAACCGGCAGCTAAACCACCACCTTTAGAATTTTGAACCAATACAAATAAAGTCAACAAAATAGAGGCAATAACAATTAAAATTGTGAGAATCAGGTACATAATAATTTTTTATTTTGAATTTAAAATCACTTTTTCTAAAAATCGAATTTGGTCTGCAAAGTAAACACTTTTTTTCGGATTATTCAAATTAAATGACCTCAATATTTCAATTGCTTCCGAGTATTTACGCTCTTCAATCATCTTTTTGATAATCAATTCGGGTGATTCTGATCTTATTGTGTCAGTTGGCATATTAAAATAATCCGTAATTTCAGCACGAACAGGCTTTTGTTCCGATTCAGAATTACTAACTATTGATTTGGTATTCGGCTGACTGACAACCATTTCTCTGGCCTCTTTAAGCTTTTCAGCAAGACTTTTCAACGATTGCCGGGTATCACCGCCCTGTGATTCAATGGCATGAATCATATCAAAATAATTGCCCGAGTTTTTCGAAGTTCTGACAATTCTGGATTGTTCTTCAACTATTGTCTCTTTAGGAAAGATATAATCATGAAATTTGTGCCGATCAGCACAATAAATCGTGGTAAGATTTATATTTTCTGTAGCTGAAATATCGTTCGAAAGGTTCATGGCTTTGGAAAGCAATACCCGCGGACTCACAAAATACGGGTATTTCTCAGTAAGTTCTTTCAGTTCCAAAACATGCAATCCTTTAACAGACTGCTGATTTCTTACCAAAGCTATGAATTCTTCGTGAGTCATAAATTACGGATTACCACTTAGCTACTGTATCGTTGTATATTTGGTCTACAATTTCAGCAATCATTATTTTTGCTAATTCATCCTGAACATCAGTTATCATTTTATTACTATCAAAGTTCTGGAAAGCTGAATATGTTTTTTCATAATCATCCTGAGGATTCTTATTGTTCGAAAAACGAACTTTAATTGTTATTGTGAGTTTAGTCTGTGAAGAATAAGAGTCTGCACTGATTGCCATTGGAGTTAACTGGTATCCAACAATTTCACCTTCCAAATGCAAATCTCCACCTTTTTTTAAAAATTGAAGTCTTGTTTGCTTGGTATATGAATCTTTTAACGTCTCTGTAAACTGTTGCGATAAAGGCGGATAAACTAATTCGGCCATATTAGGAAAGTCAGCAATTGAAATGGTTTTTGTTTTGCCATAATCAATATTTGAACCATTGAATTTATAAGAAATAATGCAAGACTGCATCATGCATCCAACCAGAAATACGACAAGTGAAACAGTAATTTTTGAATGAATTTTGCTCATTAAATAATCTATAAATAATTAATAATCAAGTCCGTACTCCTTCAATTTCCTATACAAAGTTCGTTCCGAAACATCCAGTTCCTTGGCAGCCAGTTTTCGTTTACCCTTACATCTTTCGAGGGAATCAGCAATCATCTTCTTTTCCATTTCCGCAAGTGTTTTTGGCTTTGAAGTGCTTTCAAGCACATGATATTCATCGGCATCCTGAATGTCATCCATATCATCTATTTTTGTAGCTAATTCAACATCATCCATTTCCGGCTTTTTATCAGAATACATATCATATGCACCAGATTGTGAAGGAAAATATGGATTGGTTTGATTATGGAAAGTTGGTTTAAAATTCGAATCTGAATTCTGAATATCAATAGGTTGACCATTCATTAAATCATGTACAAGCTTCTTCAAATCAAACATATCCTTTTTCATATCAAAAAGAACCTGATAAAGAATCTCCCTTTCATTATTAAACGATTTTTTATCGTTGTTCAAAGATGATAGTAATGCAGGATATCGTTTAATTTCATCCTGAGGCAGGTAGTTTTGAAGAATTTGACCCGTTATATCCCGTTGTTGCTCAATAACCGAAATTTGTTCCGTAATATTTTTTAACTGACGAACATTTCCATTCCAGAAATAATTAGTGAGAAGTTGCTTTGCATCATCAGTTAATTTAATGGGCGGCATTCGGTACTTTTCGGCAAAATCAGCAGCAAATTTTCTGAACAACAAAACCACATCCTCTTTTCTTTCTCTGAGTGCCGGAACTGCAATAGGTACGGTATTCAAACGATAAAATAAATCTTCTCGAAATCGTCCTTCACTGATTGCCTGAGACATATTGAGATTAGTTGCAGCTACAACCCGAACGTTCGTTTTTTGTACCTTTGAAGACCCTACTTTGATAAATTCAGACGATTCCAGTACACGTAATAAACGAACCTGAGTCGATAACGGTAATTCACCAACTTCATCCAAAAAAATGGTACCACCATCGGCAACCTCAAAATAACCTTTTCGATCAGTGGTTGCTCCGGTAAAAGAACCTTTTTCGTGACCAAAAAGCTCAGAATCAATAGTTCCTTCGGGTATAGCACCGCAATTTACAGCAATATATGGTCCATGCTTTCTATGGCTGTAATGATGTATAATTTGCGGGAAAATCTCCTTCCCCACACCGCTCTCTCCCGTAATCAGAACAGATAAATCGGTTGGGGCTACCTGTACGGCAATATCTATTGCCCTATCAACTAATTCAGAAGTACCAATAATTCTGAATCGTTGTTTTACTGATTGTATTTCAGACTGTTGCATAATAAAAAGAAACAAAGACTGCAATTATGGCAGATTCACCTGACAAAATTACAAAATAAAAATAGAATCAGTACAATTCGCTGTAAATTTCGTGCTTACAGGATAGTTTCTTTAAAAAAATAACCTGAAAATTGCCAAATAAAGATCCACTTCTCAGACAAATTAATTTGTCAATGATTTAGTGAATGAATAAAACTTGTGAGATGGGCAAAAAAAAAGCAAAACAGAGATTATTAGATTTTTATAATCTGAGTTTTGCTTTTTGTTATAACAAGTAAACTAGAACCTCCTATTCTTTCTTATTCTGCAAAAATTTAAGAATAGAATTATTTTCTTCTGTAGAATTTATCACATCTTCAATATCAACATTCAAAGGTTCGTTATATTGTTCCTTAACCTCAAATTCTGGCAACTTCGGAAATAAGCCGGAAAGTTTATCCTGTGGTTGCATAACCAGATTTTTCACATTAAGTTCTGCACCGTTTTCTACTTCAATCAAAGCAGTATGCAGACTTTTTGAATTGATACTGGAACTTTTACTTAAGGTGAGCTTGTTTTCCACTATGATATTCCCGATAACCTTACCTTTTACAAGTAATTCTTTTGCAAAAACATCACCAACAACTTCCGAGTTCTCTCCTAAAACAAGCTTATTGTGAATTTCAATATTCCCGTTAATTTTTCCATTAAAATAGCAGCTATTCAGACTTACTAACTGACCTGTGATTTGCAATCCCGTTTGAAATTGATTTACGCGTTCAGCAAGATTTGAATTGTTCTTCTTTGTATTATCAACCGAAAATGATTTAAGGTTTTGAATTGAACTTTTTGCTTTTTCCCAAATTTTCAGAGCTTCCATAATGAAATTAGATTTGACCGGAATTTAATTTTAAATATTGATTATGTGCGTAGAATTTCATTATTCTCTTGAATATGAAAATCTTGAACATGATAAATTTGCACGTAGCTGACAAAAATACGATTTTTTTAGTTTTAATTTTAATTATAAATTTAAAATAGCGCATTATTAACCGTTTTAACAACAGCTATATTTTTCTTTTAAAATAATAACTCTATTGACATTAATACTTACGTATCAAAAAAAAGAGCTGACGTGTTTAAACAAGCCAGCTCTATTGAAATTATTATTAATTAATTCTGCTTTATTTCTTTCCTTTCAGAGCTTTGTCAATCCACTCAATAGACTTTATAGCTTTATCACTTTTTGGATCAATAGCTAAAATTTTATTCCAATATAACTTTGACTGTTGATAGTCTTTTTTCTGGAAGTAATAGGAAGCAAGATAATTAGCACACTCTATAATAACTTTATTAAATCGCACATCTGCTTTTGCTTCGCAAAATGCAAGAGTATTTTCGTAATGTGGCTTTGCAAGTCCTTCTGTAAGATCAGGATCCATAAAGAAATTCGTCTGAGCACGATAATAGTTGGCTCTGTATCCATTTGGTTCCATAACTGCTACTTTTGCAAAAACAGTATCGGCACTCATCAATGCAGATTTTTTCTCAGCAGCCGTTAAATTTTGTGAGTTTCCATATGTAAGATACAATCTTCCTAACTTAATAACCAGTTCCGATGTCTTTTTCTGTTCTGGTAACAATTTCATGTAAACCTTATAAGTCGAAATAGAATTTTTATAATCTTCTTTTTCAGCATACATATCGGAAATATCTTTAAGAAAACCAATCTGAGTTGAATCGAGTTTGAAGGCATTTCTAAATTGCTCGATTGCTAAATCAAATTTCTTGGTTGAACGTAGAGCCTGACCATAATAGGTATAGTCATAATAAGATATTTCAGGTTTATCTGATTTATTGAAAAATAAATCTGCATATTTTATCGCATCATCGTACTTACCAAGTTCTACGCTGTTGTACATCGCCAACCTGTTAAATACAGGGTTGCGAGGTGCTTTCTGAAGTCCAAGCAATGAAATTTCTAACGATTTTGAATAATCTTTACTATAAAAAACGGATGAAGCATATTTTGTAAAATCAGAAATACTCGTATTACCTGATTTTAAATAATTATCATAATGCAGTGCGGCATTCACAAAATCATTTAACGGATCAGCATAATATATATCGCCTAATTCTTTCTCAACCAATAAAAATTTTGGTTCTTTTTGTTTAAGATTGTTCAACATTTCGATGGCGAGCTGCGTGTTTACATTTTTATATGCACGGGCATATTTAATATAAGCTTCTTTACACTTATCATCGTAAGATATAGCCAATTCGTAGTTACCACAAGCCTTTCCAACATCTTTTTTAGCGAGTTCAATATCTCCGGCCAATACAGCTAATAAAGCATATTTTTGTTTAATATTTCTGGCCTTTTCCATATAATTTGTTGCCTCATCAATGTTTCCATTAACCAGATAAGCATTAGCTGCAGCAATAAAATAATCCGGATTTCTTTTGCTGGTTTGCAATTTCAATACAGTCTGAATATCTGTATCTGCTTCTTTAGCATTTGATTTCATTTTCAACATAGCCAGCCCTATAGTATTCAGAACATTAACCTGCTTTCCAATTAATCCTTTTTTGAAATAAATGGCTGCTGAATCAGCTTTATTTTCACCGAAATAAATATTTCCAAGATAAAAACAGGTTTCTGAACGAGTCAACGTATCAGCAGCATATTCTTTCAACAAGAGAGGTTTGGCAACCTGTGGAAAGCCTGCTTTATAATATGCAATACCCTGCGCTGGTTCAGCTGCAGTAAGATTTGCAGCAATAACTGCAAGGAAAATAAATAAAAAGTTACGTTTCATGTAGCTTGTTTTATAAGTAATTTAAATGATTATTTTTCGTCTTTAATTTGGACAACCCGAACCGGCTGTGTAGCAGGTACTAATCCTGATTTCAGGACAATTCGTTGTCCCCGGTCGGAGGTAAGAAAATTAGTAAATCCTGATGGTAACGAACCACGGGGATCATTCATAATAACATAAACATATCGGGTTAATGGATAATAACCGTAAAATAAATATGCCTGAAATGGTTTGTAACTATTTTCGGAAGTTGCTTCCGATTCGCTGCTTACAGCCATAACATTAACTTCATTTCTGAATGAAAGGTTGGTCGTATCTTTTTTATTTCCCAACCAATTCACACCAATTATCCCAATAGCATTCGGTGTTCGCGAAACAAAGTCGATTACTTCCAGATTGTTATTCTGCGCATACAGTTTCTTCGACAAGCTTTTACCATCGCAAATTGAGTCAATGGCATATCGAATAGTACTCGAATTTTGGTTATCAAATACAATCTGAAATTTGCCAAGTCTGGATTTCGGGAAAATCTCATTCCAGTTTGTAACCTGCCCCATTAGAATTCTTCTGATATCATTCACCGTAATCATTGTATCCTGATTGAGTTTATTGACAATCAGAGCCAGTCCATCATGAGCAAATTTATAGGAATGGGGATAAAATGATTTACTGTTGAGGTATTTTTCTTCTTTTGAAGACAGTGGCCGGGTAGCAATTGCTAACCGCACACTGTCTTTCAATAAAAGATTCAGAACTTCTACTTCGGTAGTATAGTTTGGTATAATGTTCGCTTTCGGTGTCAAAGCTTCAAAAACATCAATTTCTTCCTGAATAATAGGTTTAAAATTTTCGTCAACAGCAATCGGTATTACACCCGTTGTATATGTATCAGTAAATTTATCCTTTACCTTGTTCTGGCAAGAGAACAATAGCACAAGAAAAGAAAAAGATAAAATTTTGAGACTTGACATGAAAACTATTCTTGTAATTTAAATGTAACCGGTAAAGTAAACCAAACGGACACGTTTTTTCCATTTTGTCTTCCGGGAATGAACTTTGGCAATGATTTCACAACTCGAATTGCTTCATTATCGGCACTTTGAGATAACGAACCAAGTACTTCGATTTTATCAACTGTACCGGTTTTTGTAACTACAAACCGCAAAACCACTCTACCCTGAACATTATTCTCCTGGTCAATAACCGGATACCTTAGGTTTTCACCTATGTATTTTATTAATTCCTGTTCACCTCCCGGAAATAAAGGCATTTGTTCAATTGAAATTAATGGAGTATTATCTTCACCATCACCCGAACCAGTTATTGGTAAATCGGATTTTTCAACTGTTCCTGTTAAAGAACCTTCTGTATTAGTAACTGTAGAGATTCTTGCAGGTGAAGCATTAAGATCCGATTGAGGTTTTACTCCTTCACTTTCAGGATTATCAATATTTTCAACAATCCTTGGTGGTACGAACTGAACAGTTTGAATCAAATCCGGTGGTGGAGGAGTTGCTGCGACAATCGGCTCTACTTCCTTTTTATCATCTTTCAAATCATCAATACTCATAAACTTGTAGGGGTCATCATAAACAACTTCTACTTTAGGTTTAAACATTGATGCAAATCGTGGAATATTAATTCCAACAATTGTGACGACTGCAACAATCAGGACTGCTACATTGTGTCGGTGATCAGATTCACTGCGCATTTTATAAGCGCCGTACTCTTTGTTTTTACCATGAAAAACAAGTTCACGCCATTCGAATGACGTCAAATCGATTTTAGCCATAATTACTTACATTTAAATGATAAATAATAGAAAACTAAAACCGTGAAAGTGATATTTTTTTCATTGAATACGCCTATTCAATGATGAAAGCTTAATGAAGAACTCCTACTGCATCAGCTTGTATGATACCGGCAACGTGTACCAAACGGACACATTTACACCGTTTTGTTTACCGGGAATAAATTTGGGTAGCGTTTTCACAACGCGAACTGCTTCTTTGTCGCAGGCTGGATCAAGTGATCGTATAACCTCCACTTTATCAACCTGACCGGTTTTGGTAACTACGAAACGAAGAATTACTTTTCCTTCAATACCATTTTCCTGTGCTATAACAGGATATCTGATATTACTCTGAACGTATTTCAACAATTCGGTCTCACCACCGGGGAAAACAGGATTTTGTTCAATTACAGTATAAACCTTATCTTCTTCCTCCTGAGATACAGCCTGTTTTACATCTGCAATATCAATTTTTCCGTTATCAACACCTTTTACGTCGGCAACAGAAATTGCCACTTTGGTATTGTTCAGTTCTTCCTGACTTTTCATTTGATCTTCATCCTTTACTTCCTCATCTTTTTTGATAACAGGAGCAACGAATTTAATCGAACTTTTTAATGCAGGTGGAGGTTCAACAGGTTCTACCTTTTTGATATCATTTTTAACTTCCGCTTTATCTAATTTAGCAAAAGTCGTAACATCGGTTACTTTTTCGACTTGTTTTGGCTTAACCATTTCGATAAGTCGTGGAAGACTGAATCCAACAACTGCCACAACGGCAATAATCATAATAGATGTATTGTGTCGTTTGTCAGATTCGCTACGCATTTTGTATGCGCCGTATTCCTTATTCTTACCCTGAAAAATAAGTTCACGCCACTCCAATGATGTTAAATCTATTTTAGCCATTTTGTTTTGTTTTTAGGCGTTTAATTATTTTACTGAATTCGCGGAAAGCGCACCTTTAGACTGATAATTTTTAATCAGGAACTTTTCACTTGGAGTAATTTTATCGATTACATACTTTCCGATATTGCAAATTTGCATTTCATCAAGTGCATCAATCAAATTTTTATAGGTTGCCTGGTCGGCTGCCTTTATAATTACTACCGGTGTACCCTTCCCGCCTTTTATTTCAGAAGCTTGTTTAGTGAACTCAACCTGTGATATTTTTAGTTGAGCTTTTTTCTCTTTGAGCTCATTGATTTTAATGACAGCTTCCTTGTTACGTTTCAGAAGAAACTCCCTGATACCATCTGCATTATAAGATGTCAATTTCAAGGATTTATAATCTTTATAATTAGGTAATCCTTCGTAATAGAAAACAGAATCACCGCCTGACAAAACCAGGGTAATAGCTTGTGATGCTTTTACCGGTGGCTGATCATCTTTATTGATTTTCTTATCGTTACTCGGCATACTGATTTCCATTGTTTGAGGTTTACTCAACGAGGTACACAACATGAAGAATGTGATTAATAACATGTTCATATCTACCATGGGAGTAAAATCAACGAAAACACTGATTTTCTTCTGTTTACTGTGACCGCCTTTTTTCTTTCCGCCGGTGTCGTTAGTTTGTATTTCGGACATGATTTCTTATTTATTAGCAGTTTCGTTTTTCAATGATGTAATCAGGTTATAACGATTTTCTCTCAAATCCTGCAGAGAAGTCATTACATCTTTAATTACTTTATACGGAGTTTTAGCATCGGCTTTAATAGCGATTCTGAAATCAGGATTTGTTGCTCTTGCATTTTTAACCCACGACTTAAACTGATTGTCAAGGCTATCAGTAGGTATACCTAATGTTGCAAGCACTTTATCTTGTTCTTCTGCTTTCAGAGCCAAATATTCCTTCATTTTTTTCATCGGAACTCCGAATGTGGAAGACACCTTAAACTTCTGAATTTCTTCAGAAGTAAATGTCACACCATAATCTTTGCCCACCTTGGTCAAGGTTTCTACCATATCGCCCTGTTTATCCATGCTCATAAATACCTTTCCTTTTGGGTCAATAAGAATTGACAGGATATTAGTTTCAGGTATTTTGATTTCGGATACCGACCCCGGAGTTGTTACCTGTACAGGCTCTTTCTTCACAAATGTTGAAGTCAACATAAAGAAAGTGAGCAGCAGTACGGTCACGTCGCTCATCGCGGTCATGTCGATACGAGTACTTTTCCTTGCTACTTTTACTTTAGACATAATTTCGCTTTATTTTAGGTGAATTATTTGTGAGTTGCAGCAAATGTTTGAACGATAGAGAAACCTACTTCATCGATTGAGTAAGTAATTGTGTCGATTTTGCTTGTAAAATAATTATACGAAACTACTGCCAAAGCACCTGTTAAGATACCGAAAGCTGTATTGATAAGTGCTTCAGAAATACCTGCAGAAAGTGCGATTGAGTCAGTACCACCTGCACCAGCTAAAGCAGCAAACGAACGAATCATACCGATTACAGTTCCTAACAGCCCCATCAAAGTACCTAAGGTAGTGATAGTTGCAATAATAGGAAGATTCTGGCTTAACATTGGAAGTTCCAACGCAGTAGCTTCTTCAACTTCTTTCTGGATAGCAAGAATTTGTTGTTCTTTTGATAAAGATTTGTCTTCTTCAACTTCAGCATATTTAATTAAAGCTGAGTTTACAACGTTAGCAACAGAACCTTGTTGTTTGTCACAAACTTCTTTTGCTGATTTCAAGTCACCTTTTGAAAGGTTAGCTTTAATATCTTCAACAAATTTAACCAATTTGCCTTTTCCCTGAGCTGATTTGATAGCGAAATAACGTTCAACGCTCAATGCTAATACAGTTAGTAATAAAGTCTGAATAACAGGTACGATAACACCACCTTTGTAGATAGTTCCCAACAAATCACCTGGTTTTGGGTGACCTTCAGATAAACCTCCTTCGAAGTGAGATGCATCACCGAAGATAAATTTGAAAATAAGTACTGCAATAACGAAACATGCTAACATGATCATTCCTGAAGACTTTACAAATGCAAATGAGTTGCTTTTTTTTGGTTGTTTTTGATTCTTTGCCATAACGTTTTTTTTTAAGTATTAATTTGATAATTTATTTTCTGATATTTTACAATTTCTGTTTTAACCTTGCCTTGTTATTCAAGTACGACTTTATGAAAATGAGCACAAAAATAACAACAAAATCATTACTTTGGAGTGTTTTTACAATTTTTATTTCCATTTTTTTCATAAAACACATTATATCAGCTTAATAGCAGCTAAATTAATTTGTTTTTGATTAGTCTGAATAAAATTTTTCAACTAATAAATACTTACTGAGCAGAACTATTTCAACTCTAAATTAAGTAACAAAAATTACCGTTTAAGAAGGAGTTTGAAAATATCACTTTCCGGTTTGATAATATAACGCACAAAGTTTTAAGAAAGTATATGATTTGAACTAAAAATCATTGATGTTCAAAAAATCCTTATTAGAACGCGTTAAATTATTTCATTTTTATATTTATCGGGGTAATATTGAACAAAAAATTGTGTCTGAAACAAACACAATTTTCGGGTAAAATATATTTCAAACAACATTAACTCAATCTATTTAATATCGATAGGGTTTATACTGGATTTTATTAAAATTATACGAAATTACAAGTTCGTGAGAGCCAATCGTATTCTGACTAATTCCACTTACGTTAAAATCGTAGCTGTACCCTAAATTCAGTGATTCGGAAAGTTTATACCCCAATAATACACCCATCTCGCTTTTTGTACGATAAAAAAGTCCTAAATTAAATAAATCAGATTCATCGTAAAACCTAAAGTAAGAAGTCACACAAAATTCCATCTGAAATATGTTTCCGTATTGAATAGCATCAACAGAATACTGTAAATTTACAACCTGATCCTCTTTTTTTCTATAAACTAAATATAAATAATTGGCATTATTAAGAACTTTATTTTCTTTTAAAAATAATGATAGTAAATTCTGACTGGAAGCTCCAAATCTCCAGTATTTATTCTTAAGTTCGAAACCAAGATCGCAGTTAAAATTATCTTCCTGTAATAAGTTTTGATATAGTGTCGGATCATCAGCACTCATTGTACTTACCTGATTTCTGTCATACGAAAGACTTTGATACGAAGGTGAAAGTCCCATATCCAACTGCCATTCTCTATTTAGACTGATATCGTAAGCATAGGAAAGCGACACATTGGTTAATGAGCTGTAACCTATATTGTCTGAAAAGAATTTTACTCCAAATTGGGTGTTAATTTTACTCAGGTAAGTCGTTCCGGTGGCATAATAAGTACTTGGTGCGCCCGGAAATCCTATCCATTGTTTTCGAGCTGTCATACTGAATGCTGCCTGATAATCATCATTTATTGCAGCTGGATTTATATAATATGAATTGTTCCAGATATTATTCGGTTTAATAACATACTGAGCACGAATCGCATTTAGATTTACGGCTAATGAAATTATGAGGATTATATATCTGGCAGCTTTCATTCCTTTTTCCATTTATCTTATAACTCTGACATAACCCGACTCGGTTTTAACACCTGTTTGAGTTTGATAAAATATTTGGTAGTAATACACACCAGCTGAAACTGTCTGACCTTTGTACAAACCATCCCACCCATCATTTCCTTCGTAAAGCAGAATTCCATTTCTGTTATATAGCTTTATTTGCCAACCTTTTAAAAAGACTTCATTAATTCCATCACCATTCGGAGTAAAGGTATTCGGTAATTCTACCGGAGTTTTTATCCAGATTCGTTTGGTTGCTGTCTCATGACACCCGTTTGGATTTACCACATCGAGTTTTACATCGTAATAACCAAGCTGATTCGTTTTAAAATTATGCGAAACCCTGATACCAGAAGCATATGAATTATCATTAAAATCCCAATGATAAGCTGAATAAGGTATATTTTCACTCCAGAATTCAATTTCAACATCTTCAGCTACTTTATCTTCATTTTGAGTCATAACTGTATAATTGAATAAATCATAGGTAGTGGCAGTAAATCTCAAAGTATCTTTACAACCCACCTGATTAGTACCGATAACACTGTAATTACCTGCTTTTTTCAGCATATACTTATCGCCTACAGTTCCATCGTTCCAAAAATATGTATATGCGCCTTTAACCTGAATTTCTAACGAATCGTTTAAACATAATTTCGGTTCTTGGTCGAGAGAAAGTCTACTGACCATATTAATAATTACAGTTTTTTCAAAATTAGCAGTAGAAACACCGTTT
Source organism: Paludibacter sp. (assembly GCA_037132235.1). Taxonomy (GTDB): domain Bacteria; phylum Bacteroidota; class Bacteroidia; order Bacteroidales; family Paludibacteraceae; genus Paludibacter. The sequence goes on along the minus strand of JBAXPM010000001.1, from coordinate 53,671 downwards.
GAAATTACGAGATGAACGGGAAATTGACCTTCATGAGCAAATCTATGTACAGGAATTCGCTCTGTTGACGTTTCCCCATCACCAAAATACCAGTTATAGTTAAAATCTTTATCATCAAGTGTTTCGGAAGTGAAACTGAAAATAAATTCTGATTTACTGCAATTTATAGTGGTTGCTACTATCTCCGAAACAGGTATTATTACAGGGAAAGAATAATCTAATACACATCCCAGACTATCAGTTACATGGAGTTGGATAATGGTATTTTTATTAATTTCTATAGTTTCGTTATTTATTCCACTAACAATACCATCGCTCCAATGTAAAGTATATGGCGCAAAACCACCCGAAACATTAGCTGTAAATCGTTTAGTCAGTTTTTGACTTTCAAATACCAGTAAATTTTGAACATCCAACGAAACTGAAAGCGGTGCTTGCCTGAATATTTCATATTGTGCCGTTTGAGTGCAGCCACTTGAATCGGTCACAATTAAAGAGTATTTACCTGAGGATAAATTAGATAAATCTTGTGTTTTACTGCCATTCGACCATTGGTATAAATAAGGTTTTGTACCACCAGTTACAGTCAATTTTATCGAACCACTGTTTGGATTATCACAATCAAAAGCATTGGTAATTTTAGCCTGAATATTAATTTGTTGTGGCTCGGATATCATAAATGTCTCCCTGATATTACAAGGTGCAGCATCGTGAGCAGTTACGCTATAGAAGCCCGGAGCAAGTTGATTCCGTTGACTTCCCGCATTCGGATTGTCGTCCCAGACTAATGATATTGGATTAATACCACCTGTAACATTCAAATTAATACTTCCATCGTGAGCTCCAAAACAAGACACATTTTTGATTACAGGATGAATAGAAAAATTAGCTTCTGCGATATTAACCCTGACTATTTTTTGGCAATTATTTGAATCAGTTACATTTATAGTATAATCACCTGAACCCAAATTTTCCTGAAAAGTTCCTTTACCCATATTGCTCCATACTGTCTGATATGGTTTTAAACCGCCGGTAATATCAAGAAAAATTGCAGCATCGTTGGCTGAGAAACAAGTCATGGGTTTAGTTCTGACATTAACTTTTAATTCTACAGGTTGAGTAATTTCAACTGAACTGGTTTGAATACAACCATTTGCATCCGTTACTGTCAGATTATAAATTCCTGCCGGCAATTTCACTAAATCCTTTAAATTACTTTGAAAACCATTCTGACCAGTCCATAAATATGTATATTCAGATTTTCCGGAATTAATATCAAATGGAGTACCGCCGGTTACACTTATAGAAATTGAGCCTATAGAATCACCAAAACATAAATTATTTTGTTGATCGTCTAAGTTAATCTTCAAGGCCTCAGGCTCTTTTATTTCGTAGGTAATTGAATTTATTTCACAACCATTTGCGTCTTTTACATTCAAAGAATAACTACCAGGTTCGATGTTGGATAAATTTTTCGTAGTTGCAAATGGCAAACCGTCTTTCGTCCAATTGAATGTGTAAGGTAATGTTCCGCCACTTACAGTCAGATCAATACGACCGTTTTTATTACTAAAACAATCAATGTCTTTTTTAATATCTGTTTTTATTTCTAATACATTAGGTTCTGTAATTGTATAGGTATCTGAAAATGAACATCCGCTTGCATCTGTGATTGAAATCGTGTAATCACCAGGTAATAAATCATTTATATCACTATCCGTTGAACTGAATCCATTTGGACCTGACCATAAAACTGTATAAAATTGTGTATTATTATTTGGCAACCCACCCGAAATGGTTGTATGAATAAAACCATTATTTGCACCAAAACACGAAACATTTTGTAAAATTTCATGAGGTTTTATAACCGGAGAAACCTTTACTTCAACATTAAAACTCTCACCAATACAAGTACCGGTTATCGGAGTAACTACATATGTTACAGTGGCAATATTGTCAGTTAAATTATTCAATTTTTGAGAAATTTCAGAGACCGGAATTGACTGACTACTTGCACCGGATACAGAATTCAGTGGATTTTGTGTAGGAACTGACCATGTATAATTTGTATTATCGGGAACGATATCGCCGTTTTGCGAAGTTGGGATAACCAGAAATGATGTTCCACTGCAAATTTGAACGGAGTGAGTTTTAATTACCGCAACCGGATTGACTGTTATACTGGCAGTTTTCGAAACAATTTTCGGTATTCCACCGGTTTGGAAACTGATTTCGCAATAGTAATAAGTCTTACCAATGGCATCAACAATAGGATAATATACACGTTCCGTGGCACCTGGTATAATCGTTCCACCGGTATTTGAATCTATTGAATTTGAAAACCATTGATAGGTAGGCAAGCCCACACCATTAGAATATAACACACTCAAAGAGTCGGTTTTCTCACCCAGGCAAAATGATTTTGATAGAGGATCTTTGGTTATGACCGGAACATCATTTATAGTGACTTTAGCTGTAGAACTTGTTACACCACAATTCAAACCCAAATCCTGTGTTATATCACAATAGTAGTATAAAGTACCGACCTGATTACTTGAAGGTGTAAATGTGTCATTTATAGCTCCGTCAATAGGATCTCCCGTTGAATTATCATTAACTGAATTCACGTACCATTGGTATAGGAATTTTCCTAAACCACCGGTAGCTGTTACCGTTAAATCACTTACTGCAGTACCTTTACAAATAGTTTGGTTTGAGAGTGGCTGAGTTACAACAACTGGGTCTGCAACTACTTTTATTTCAGCTATATCACTAAAAACTGAACCACAACCGTTGCCTGACATGGAGATTTCTACAAAATAGAAAAAACTTCCGATTTGAGTAAATGCTGAAGGTGTGAAAGTTACATTTGTTGCACCGTTAACCGGTGTTGCACCTATTTTTGAATCTGATGTATTATAATACCATTGATATGTTGGATTTCCTGATCCACCATTATATTCAACTTTCAATGGATTATCAATTGTTCCACCAACACAGATATTCTGCAATCTTGTGGGGTGAACGGTTATAACAGGTGCATCGCTGATTGAAACAGTAGCTACATCCGAGGCAATACCGTTGCAAACACCTCTTGACATAGTTATTACACAGTAATAATAGTTTGTTCCTGCAGTCGTAGATTGAAGTGTATACGTATCAGTAGTAGCACCCTGAATTTTTGTTCCACCAATATTTGAGTTTATTGTATTTAAATACCATTGATAACTTGGGTTCCCCACCCCATATTCATAAGCTACTTTTAGAGGAGTAATAACACCATTCCGACAGACATTGCTAGATTGTGGTTGAGTTGTAATTATCAATCCGGGATTGACAGTTATAGTAAATTTATATGTTGCACCCGAATTTGTAACTCCTCCGTATGTATACCAGGGTGTAACTGAAATTGTTGCCACTTTCGGAATAGTATCTGTATTTAAAACTTTAAAACTTTTGATTATTCCTTCGCCTGATTCTGCCAAACCAATATCTTTGTTATCATTAGTCCACTTGTAAACTGTTGTTCCATTTGTAATGAGAGAACTAAAAATAACATCCTGAGTTGTACCTCCATTACACAATTCAATATCTGAAGGCTGATTCATCTTAGCTGTTGGAATAACAGTTATTGTGAACGATTTTGAAGCACCTACCGATATTATACCGCCATTATCGAAAACCGGTGTAACAGTGATTGTTGCTATTTTAGGGGCATTTGTTTCATTTAATGCTTTAAATGAATCAATATCTCCCGTACCCGAATTTGCAAGTCCAATTTCCGGAGTGTCATTTGTCCAGTTGAAGGTTGTTGTTCCGCCTGTGTTACCTGAAGTAAAAACTACTGCAGTTGTATTTACTCCATTTGAAACAATTTGATTGTTGGGTTGATTTAAATCACCGGAAGGATTTACGGTAATACTAAATGTTTTTGCTGTACCAATACAGCCGGTAACACTGTTTTGTGGTGTAACTGTTATATTCGCCTTAATTACTGATTTTCCTGAATTTTGAACTGTGAACGCTGCAATATTTCCGGTTCCTGATGCTAAAAGTCCTATTTTAGTGTTATCATTTGTCCAGTGATAAACAGTTTGATTGCTTCCACTAAAAACAATTGGGTTAGTTTGCTGTTGATTATTAATTAATTGACTACCGATATCATTTACAAATGGTAAAGCATTTACAGAAAAATCATTACTATTAGCAGTTACTGATCCACAGCCATTTGTAATGGTCAGAGTAGCTTTGTAAGTACCTGTCGTATTATAATTAATTATACCGGGATCTTGTTTGTCGGAAGATGATGGATTACCACCCGGAAAACTCCATGTAAAAGAAAGAATTCCATTTTCGGTATCGCAACCATTGACAACTGCTTTAGGTGTAAACGAAGCAGTCCCACAATAGTCAGGAATAGCGTCTATACTAACAGTCGGAGGTTTTTTTACTACAACTGTTTGTTCAGTTGAATATGCCCCTGCGGTATTGGAAGCAGTCAATTTGATTTTATAAATTCCGGGGGTTACAAAACTAAACGATGGATTATCGGATAGTTGATTTGTACCATTAATATAATTCCAATTTGCCGGACTTATTCCACAATTATCTGCCGTATAGTTAACTGTCCATGATTTATTATTTGTACAAGATTTTGAAATATCTGTCTGATTCACAGCATTTACAACAACCGGTGTACAACCAGTATTCGTGTCCATTGTAAATTTTGGTACTAAAGGTGCTTCAACACAAATTGTCTTTTCAATCACTCCGTTTCCACAACGTTTAGTATCAACTCTTAATTTGATTGTGTATGTTCCGGGTGTATTAAATATTGGTGAAATAATATCAGTGCCATTATCCCAGTTCCCCGATTCATCTGATCCATAATCATTGCCTAATGTTCCGCTTTTCAATGTAAATCCTGTTGCAGGTGTTATCGACCAAACAATTTTAGGAACAATGGAGCAGTTTGCCCCTTGATTAACATAACCGGTTGTGGTATTTGTAATATCAACCGAAGAATTTACCGGAGAAGTGGTTTTTGCCATGTTAAAATCAACTAATGGAGAAGTTGATATATATATAGGCACAACACTTACACCTGTTTCACCACAAGAGTTGGAAGCTAGAATACTTGCCGAAAATGAGTTGGGATATGGAGTATTTCCGTTAAAGCTTGTAACTCCACAGGAAGTTTTACTAAATGTATGTGTTATCTCGGAAGGTGCCGGGTGTGTGAATACCTGTGACGGAGTTCCATCATTAAACGTTATAGTATATTTTGTTCCGGGTGGATTATTTTCAGTTCCGGAAATTGGAAATGTAAGTGGCAGATTAATACAGTTGTCAGTATTCCCCGGACTTTGAAATCCCACTTTGGGATTTGAGCCGACATACACACTATAAGTTTTGGTTGTAGAAGTACCATTAGGCCCGTTAACTGTATAAACTAATGTCCAAACTCCAAGGGAATAAGTATGAACTAATTTTTTCTTCCAACCTATACTGTCAAATCTTGGCGAATTATCTCCCCAATCAATGGTATAATTTGTATTTGTTGATTCTGTCGCGGATGTATTCGTAAATGAAACATCCTTTGTAGTGCTGGTACTGCAAACAGTCAGAATATTCTGACCATTAACGGTACTTGTATCAGCTGTTGTTTTAAATGACGCATCTGGACCTGAACCAGATAATCTTTGGTATATATTTGTATCAGATTGAGCTGGTATTGTTTCATTACCGGAGAATGCAACACCGAGGTTAAGACAAATTAATATTGAAGTGAAAAGAAAATTTTTTAAAAATTGTTTCATGACTTTGGTGAGTACATAATTTTGACAGCAAAGCTGTTGACAGTCCAAAAATACTACTTATTCTTTAGTATTTACACATTCCACTGTGTGAATAACATTGTTATTCAACATAATCGGTTCATTTCAATGGAGTGCCTGAACAATGTCCTTATACAAAACCTCAGCATCTTCCAGTCCAACTGAAATACGAATCGTCTTGTCGGAAACATTTATTTCGTGGCGAACTTCCGGTGTAAATGTACCGAAAATTGTACTGGCAGGGTGAATAGCCAACGTTTTATTATCGAACAAATTAGTAGCGCGTTTAATCAGTTTAAGTTTGTTCATAAATGAAAAACAAGCTTCACGCGATGCCAGATTAAAAGTAAACATAGCTCCCGGACGTATTCCAAATTGCTCTTTGCTTATTTTATAAAACTTATTAGATGGCAAATCGGTATAATTCACCGATTCGATTCCGGGAAGTTTTTCCAATCTTTCAGCTAAATGTTTACAGGTAGAAGTGGCAAGTTCGTAACGCAAACCAAGCGTCTCGAGACCAAGTGTTTGCATGTAAGCTGCGTGAGGAGTCATATAAGCCCCCAAATTACGATGAATTTCCTTCCGAAGTTTGGCCGTAAATGCAGCTGCTCCAAACTCCTTTGCCATTACATGCAACTTTGGCGATGATAGCCAGTCGAAATTGCAATAATCGATAATTAATCCTCCCAAACTGGTTGCACCTCCCGAAATGTATTTCGTGCTCGAAACAATCTCGATATTTATTCCGAAATCTTTGGCTTTGAAAGCACAAAACGGTACAATCGTTGTATCAGCGATTATCGGCACACCTTTTTGTTTTGCAACCGCTGAAATAGCCAGTAAGTCAACAACTTCCATTTGCGGATTTGTTATTATTTCCAGAAAAACAGCACAGGTATTGGCATCAATATGAGCTTCAACTTCGTCAACATTGGTGAGATTGCAAAAACGGACTTCAACTCCAAATGCCTCAAGTGTAGAAGCAAAAAGTGAGTAAGTATTTCCAAACAAATGACGTGAAGTAACAATATTACTGCCCAACTTTGCTAAAGTAATAATTGTATTAGAAATAGCTGCCATGCCCGAATTAAGAGCAGTTACACTAAAAGCATCTGTAATAGTTTTAACCCTGTCCTCAAAATATTGAACTGTTGGGTTGGTAATGCGCGAATAGGTATGGTCAGTAGCACGACCTGTGAACGCAAGTTCCATCTGCTCTGCCGACTCAAATTCGAATGCAGCAGAATGATAAACCGGCATGCTCAATGCATTGTATGCATCGGGCTTTGCATAAGGTGTATGTAAAAGCTTTGAGTTACTGTATTTATCGTCCATCTATCTTAATTTTGCGCCAAGCTTTGTTTCAAAATTCGAAAGAAGTTTTTTCATTATTCCTTCAATCTGACCGTCTGTCAACGTTTTTGTTTCATCCTGAAGTATAAAACTAACGGCATAAGATTTTTTACCAGTCTCCATGTTTTTGCCTTCGTACACATCAAACAGATTAACACTTTTCAGTAATTTACGTTCGGTTTCAAATGCTATTTTTTCAATTTCGGCAAAAGTAACCGATTTATCAAGCAACATTGCCAAATCACGTTTCACTTCTGGGAATTTTGAAAGTTCGCTATATTGAATCTTGTGATTATTCAACTCAGAAATTATCGCATTCCAGTTCAAATCGGCAAAAAACACTTCCTGATCTATATCTGTAATCTTACGGATTTTTTGGTGAACAATCCCGTAAACAGCCAGTTTCCTGCCACGCTGACTGTAAACTGTCAAGGCTTCACTTAGTAAATCATCGGCATATTCACCTGTAACCAGCATACGCAGGTTGAAACCTAAGCGTTTAAAAATATTTTCGATATATGCCTTCAACTCATAAATACTCGATTTCTGATCGGCAGTTGTCCACGACTGAGCATATTTATTACCGGTGAGCCACAATCCAAGGTGATAATCTTCGGAATATGCTGCCAGGGTTTCGCCTTCTTTTTTATTGTCAGCATTATAATAGTAGCAATTTCCAAACTCGTAAAATTTCAAATCGGCATTCCGGCGATTTACATTACGATTAATATTTTCCAATCCTCCGAAAAGCAAAGTCTGGCGCATCACGTTCAAATCGGAACTTAATGCGTTGATAATTTTCACGCTGTTTGCAGCAGGAAACGACGTTAAATCGGTATAAAAGGCAGCTTTTGACAGAGAATTGTTCAAAATTTCATTGAATCCCAGAGCCGTTAGTTGTTCGGCAATAATATTCTGAAGTTTGTAACTGTCAGGCTTCGAACTGTAGCTCAAAGTGGATTTCAGCGTTTCACCAATCTCAACATTATTATAACCGTAAATGCGCAGAATATCTTCAATCACATCCACATCGCGTTGAACATCAACTCGGTATGCCGGAACATGAAGCACATAGCCTTCTTCATTCTGACTTACAATCTTCATTTCGAGTGCATTCAGGATGGTTTCGATATTTTCCTTACCAATGGCTTTCCCAATCAGGGAATTGATTTTATGCAACGAAACTTCAACTTCGAAAGGTTTTACTTCCTGCGGATACACATCCACTATCTCACTTGAAATTGTTCCGCCGGCTACTTCCTGAATCAACAAAGCACAACGTTTCAGCACGTAAATAGTATTGGTTGGGTCACAACCACGCTCGAAACGGAAAGAAGCATCGGTGTTCAAACCATGACGGCGAGCAGTCTTACGAATTGAAACCGGATTAAAATACGCACTTTCCAGAAAAACATTTTGAGTAGTCTCTGTAACACCTGAATCCATTCCGCCATACACACCACCAATACACATCGGTGTTTCAGCATTGCAAATCATCAAATCTGCAGAATTTAGTTTACGTTCAGTGCCATCCAACGAAATAAATGGTGTTCCTTCAGCAAGAGTTTTTACACGCACTTCACCTCCTTTAATTTTGTCGGCATCGAAAGCATGCAGTGGTTGTCCAAGTTCGTGAAGCACATAATTGGTAACATCCACAATATTATTAATTGGACGAAGTCCGATTATCAGCAATGCATTTTTCAACCATTCAGGCGATTCGGTTACTTTTACCCCTGAAATTGTCACCGCCGAATAACGTGGACATGCTTCTGTATTTTCAACGGTTACCGGAATAGTGAGTTTTGTATTTTGAACTGCAAAAGCATCCACCGAAGGCTTGGTGAGCTTTACAGCAGGATTTTTCAATGCAAAATAAGCAGCCAAATCGCGGGCCACACCAAAATGCGAAGCTGCATCCACACGGTTAGGGGTAATATCTACTTCCAGCAGGTAATCGCTTTTTATTCCGTAATAATCTTTAGCCAAAGTTCCAACAACAGCTTCGGAAGGAAGCACGATAATGCCATCATGACTAATTCCAAGACCTATTTCATCTTCCGCGCAAATCATTCCCATCGATTCTACTCCACGAATTTTTGACCGTTTGATAGTAAAACTTTCGTCGCCCGAGTAAAGGATTGTACCTACGGTTGCTACTACTACCTTTTGACCCGCTGCCACATTAGGTGCTCCACAAACAACCTGTAACGGTTCTTCTGCGCCGACATTTACTGTCGTCACATGCAGGTGATCGGAGTTTTCATGTGCAGCACAAGTCAGAACTTCGCCAATCACCAAACCTTCCAAGCCGCCTTTTACAGTTTGAACTTCTTCTACTCCACCAACTTCCAAACCGATTGAAGTCAGTGCTTTTGATAAATCATCAGGAGTTACATCAATATTAATGTAGTTTTTCAGCCAGTTATACGAGATATTCATACTATTTAAGTGTATTTTATTTGAAGCCACAAAGATACGATTATTTTTAATGTTAGCGAACCTGAATAACACCAAATGAACAGTAGTCAATTCATTTTTCAAATGATAACGCAAAAATTCTGCACAAAAAAGTTTGAAATGTGTATTTATTCATTATTTTTGCCGCCACAACTTATTAAATACTCAACAAAATGATACAGGAAAATTTCATCCGTCTTTTTGAAGATTCGTTCAGAAACAACTGGGAATTACCAGCATACAGTAATTATGGCGAAGATTTAACGGTCACCTATGCTGATGTTTCAAAACGCATCGCCCGACTTCATATTCTTTTTGAGCAATGCAAACTTAAACCAAATGATAAAGTGGCACTTATTGGCAGAAATAATGCTAACTGGGCTATTACTTATCTTGCCACAATCACTTATGGTGCAGTTGTAGTGCCAATTTTACAGGATTTTAACCCCAATGACGTACATCATATCACAAATCATTCCGAGTCTACACTACTTTTTGCTGGTGACAATATTTGGGAAAATCTTGAAGAAGAGAAACTCACAACCGTGAAAGCAGTATTTTCACTTACCGGATTCAATTGTATCACCATTTTAAATAAAGAACCGAAACCGGAAAATGAAGAAAATGTAGTTCATGAAAAACTGGTAATGAAATACTTACAACCCGATTATATAAATAGTTTATTTCATGCCAAATACTCACATGGTTTCCATCGCGACCATGTACGTTATATTGACAAACCAAACAATGAGCTTGTATCTATCAATTACACATCTGGCACAACGGGATTCAGTAAAGGAGTTATGACCAGCGGAAACGCCATAGCCGGGAATATTACCTTTGGGTTGAAAACCGGAATTGTGGCACCAAGATACAAGATTATCTCGTTTTTACCTTTAGCTCATGCATACGGCTGTGCGTTCGAGTTTCTGACTTCGACTGTTGCAGGTTGCCATATACATTTTATAGGTAAAATTCCTTCTCCAAAAATTCTGCTCACAGCTTTTTCGGAAATAAAACCTAATGTAGTTTTTCTGGTACCGCTTATAGTTGAGAAAATATACAAAAAACAAATTCAGCCTTTGTTGGCAAAACCTTCTATGCGATGGGTTTTGAGCATTCCTTTCCTCGATCAGCCTATACTAGCTCAAATTCGCAAAAAACTGATGGACGCCTTCGGTGGAGAATTTTCACAAATTGTCATCGGTGGTGCACCACTGAACGCTGAAGTGGAAGAGTTTTTTGCAAAAATAAAATTTCCTTACACTGTTGGTTATGGCATGACAGAATGTGCTCCGCTTATCAGTTATGCCGACTGGAAAGATTTTATTCCCAAATCTGCCGGCAAAGTTCTGGATGTAATGAAGGCTAAAACTATTGATGTAGAACCAAATACTGGTGTGGGTGAAATATGTGTTAAAGGCGAAAATCTGATGGATGGATATTATAAAAACCCTGAAGCAACTAAACTTATAATTGATAAAGATGGCTGGCTACATACCGGTGATCTTGGTACAATTGATGAAGAAGGAAATATATTTATTCGTGGACGAAATAAAACCATGATTCTGGGTGCCAGTGGACAAAATATTTACCCTGAAGAGATAGAAGCCAGGTTGAATAACATGCCATATGTAATGGAAAGTCTGGTTATTGAAAGTAACGGAAAACTTATTGCTTTGGTATGCCCGGATTATGAAGCGGTGGATGCTGACGAAAATGTGGATCAAAATCAACTGGAAGAATTGATGGAAGAAAACAGGAAGACTTTAAATTCAATGGTTGCATCATATGAAAGCATTTCGAAAATTCAACTTTACCCTCATGAATTTGAAAAAACACCTAAGAAAAGTATTAAAAGATACCTGTATTCAGCCGCGAAATAAAATTCTATTATATTGACAACTTGATATTTAGAAATATTTTCAATGCATAATAAAAAAAAGTTGTTATTTATTAATATAGAAATAAAAAATAATGTATCTTTGCAGCGATTTTGAATAGCAAAATTAACATGTTAAATTTTAAAAGTTTTAAAGAAATGAAAAAAGTATTATTGTTTTGCGTAGTAGCTGTAGCTCTTGCTTCATGCGCTCCTAAAGCTAAAGAAGAAGCTCCTAAAACTGATTCAACTGCTGTTGTTGTTGATTCTTTGAAAGCTGACTCAACTGTTGTAGCTGATACAACTGCAGTTAAAAAATAATTACCGAACAAGTAATTTTTTGCAAAATCTAAAGTCTGAAAGATATAATTCTTTCAGACTTTTTTGTTTTTTTTCTTTTAAACAGGTTGATTCAGAAAGAAAATCATCATAAATCACCATTATTTAACGTAAAACAAAAAATATTATAAAAAAAAGTGAGATTTATTAATGTTCAATTAAAATAATAGTGTAACTTTGCATCGATTTTGAATTGCAAAACAAACATGTTAAATTTTAAAATTTAAAAAGAAATGAAAAAAGTATTATTATTTTTTGTGGTAGCTATGGCTCTTGCTTCTTGTGCTCCTAAAAAAGCTGACGACGCAACTAAAGTTGATTCAACTTCAGTTAATGTTGACACTGCTAAAGTTGACACTACAGTTAAAAAATAACTGTTAAGCTAACGCAAAAAGAAATTCTTGCAAGCTAATAAGGTTCGTTATCCAATAACGAACCTTATTTTTTTGTGTATTATATTCATTTCACTCATTTTTTGTACCTTTGCAGCACAAAATTAAAAACTAAAAAAGATTATGTTACGAATTGCAGTTCAGGCAAAAGGAAGGTTGTATGATGAAACCATGTTGTTGTTATCCGAAACCGGAATAAAACTGGAATCGGGAAAAAGATTATTACTGCTTCCTGCCAAAAACTTCCCACTCGAAGTTCTGTTTTTAAGAGATGATGATATACCACAATCTGTGGCCGATGGCGCAGCTGATATAGGTATTGTTGGCGAAAATGAATTTGCAGAAAAGAAGAAAAATGCCGTGATTACAAAGCGACTTGGTTTTAGTAAATGCCGTCTGTCATTAGCCATACCCAAAGAAGTTGATTATAAAGATATCAGTTGGTTCAACGGTAAAGTCATTGCCACCTCCTACCCCGAGATACTTGGAGATTTTCTGAAAGAGAAAAACGTAAAAGCTGATATTCATATCATTACCGGTTCGGTGGAGATTGCACCAAGTATTGGCTTGGCAGATGCTATTTTCGACATTGTAAGCTCCGGAAGCACACTGGTAACCAATCATTTAAAAGAAGTTGAAGTACTTATGAAGTCGGAAGCACTTCTGATTTCAAACCCAAATCTGACCGACGAGAAGAAAGCTGTTTTAGATGAATTACTTTTCCGTATTGAATCAGTTCAGTTGGCCGAAGATAAAAAATACGTACTAATGAATGTTCCGACCGAAAACATTGAAAAAATAATTGAAATGTTACCGGGAATGAAAAGTCCTACTATCATGCCTTTAGCTAAAGAAGGTTGGAACTCGTTGCATACTGTTATTGATGAAAAACGATTCTGGGATATTATTGGTAAGCTAAAATCGCTTGGCGCTGAAGGTATTCTTGTAATTCCTATTGAGAAAATCATTCTTTAATATTTGGTTGACCGGTTGATTGGTTAATTGGTTGATTGGTTAGTTATTGTGAAATGTCAATTTGATTATTGTGAATCTTTGTATAGATTGTGGAAATTCGAGCACAAAAGCCACCGTATTCAATCGTAATCAATTGATTGAAACCCTGGTGTATGTTGATTTTGGACTTACTGAAATTGAAGTTTTATTCGAAAAATTCCCGATAAAAAATTGTATTCTGTCAAGTGTTGTTAAAAACAACGAAAATATCATTCAGGAATTAACCCGAAAATCGCAATATTTCATCGAACTTACTTCTAAAACAACGCTTCCAATCAAAAATCTATACGAAACTCCCGATACATTAGGGAAAGACCGGATTGCTGCTGTAGTGGGAGCTGCTTTTCTGAAACCTGACACTGATTTACTTGTTATAGATGCCGGAACAGCTATTACTTATGACTTTATAAACTCAGAAAATGAATATAATGGTGGTAACATTGCTCCCGGTCTGAGCATGCGTTTACAAGCTATGCATGAATTCACCAGCAAACTACCCCTCGTCGAAGCAGAAACAGAAAGTCCATTTTTGGGAACAAACACCAAATCGGCCATACTTGCCGGAGCTTTTCAGGGAATTATTTTCGAAATGGATGGTTATATTAATTCATTAAAAATTAAATATCCACAACTTTCAACTTTTTTAACTGGTGGTAGCACTTTTTACTTTGCCAACAAACTAAAAAACACCATCTTTGCAGAAAAAAATTTAGTTTTAATCGGTTTGAACCGGATACTCGAATATAATGTACAAAATTAAGTCAATAATTCTCATTCTCTCAGCAATATTCCTTGCTCAACTTACTTCCGGTCAAAACAATACAAATTCACCTTATACCCGATTCGGATTTGGTGATATTAGCGACACTAATAACGGTGAGCAAAGAGCTATGGGAGGAGTTTCTATAGGTACTCGCAGCAACAGTAGTATCAATACCGTGAATCCTGCTTCTTATAGCTGCGTGGATAGCATGACATTTATGTTCGATCTCGGAGTTTCAGGGTTAATGTCGAATTTTTCAGATTCACCAACCAGAAGAGTTACCAAAGCTAACGGAAATCTGGAATATCTCTCGTTGCAATTTCCCCTTACCAAATGGCTTGGATTCAGTGCCGGAGCATTGCCTTATTCATTTGCAGGCTACAATTTCCACAATTCCGGTTCAATACCTCAATACGATTCGTCAACTGACTCAGTTCAGTTTACGAAAAATTTTCATGGTGACGGTGGGTTCAGTCAGGTTTATATGGGACTTTCAGCAAAACTCCTTAATCACATATCGCTGGGGTTCAATACATATTACATGTTCGGCACAATCAACAACTATCGCGACCTGATTTTCAGTTCTACAAGTGGAATTGCACCAACATCCGAATCAAATGCCCTGAAAGCAAACAGTTTCCGTGTTCGTTTTGGAGCACAGGTTTTCAATACTTTTGCAAAAAAACACGATGTGACACTTGGGGTTATTTACGAACAGAAAGCTAAATTAGATGGTAATTTTGTAAAAACGACTACCGGGGTTTCGGCAGATACCATTGCGCCAATTTATGGTTTTGAAACACCTACTATATATGGACTTGGGTTGTATTACACTTATGATAAAAGACTTTCAATAGGTATAGATTACAGCATGCAGGAATGGAAAGATGTTCAATTTAAAGGAATTACCGGCGAACTGAATAACCGTTCTAAATGGGCGATTGGGTTGGATTACACTCCAAATCCTTTAGGCCGAAAATATTCTGATCACGTGCATTATCGTGCAGGATTCAGCACCAGTGACTCGTACTACAATGTTTATGGCCAAAACTTACCTAAAAACTACAGCCTTTCTCTTGGTATCGGGCTACCACTTAAAAACAGTAGTACTGTGCTGAATACTTCCTTTGAATATGGGAAAATTGGCTCATTAGACCTTCTGAATGAGGATTATTACAAACTTACCTTTAGCTTTACTTTCAACGAACACTGGTTCTTCAAACGTAAACTCTGATAATAATTTCACTATTAAATAAAGCATGAGACCTGGAATTGGCTGTATCTTCAAAAGAGACTTTTCGAAGGCGATATTGGGTTTTCTGATTCTATTAGGGATTGGTGCATGTAGTACTAATACCGATAGCACAGAAAAAATTTCAGCAATTGCTGACAGAGCTAAAACACCACGACTTCATGCAACCGAGATAACTACTGTAATTTCCGATTCAGGCATTACACGATATCGCATTTCTGCACCTGTTTGGGAAATTTACGACCGTGCATTGCCACCCTATTGGGAATTTCCAAAAGGCATTCATTTGGAACGTTTTGACCCAATGTTGAAAGTTGACGCCAACATTCACAGCCAGTACGCCAAATTCAATGAAAACGAGCAAATATGGGAGCTTCGGGGAAAAGTACGTGCTATAAACCTTCAGGGAGAACTATTCGAGACGGAGCAACTTTTCTGGAATCAACGACAGGAAAAATTCTATTCTGATACGCTGGTAAAAATAACTCAGGCAACCCGCATTATTACCGGAATTGGATTCGAATCGAATCAAAACATGACTAAATACCTGATTAAAAGACCTCAGGGAATTTTTCCTGTTAATGAAAAAGATAGCGGTGAACCCGAAATCACTTCTCCAGCTCCGAATTAATTCATTTCTTTAAAGCGCTGATACGCTCCCGGGCAATTCTGCAAAATTCTTCGTTTATTTCGTAACCAATAAAATTGCGTTTCAGCATACGAGCTGCAACAGCAGTACTACCTGAACCCATAAACGGATCGAGAACTACATCGCCGGGATTGCTGCTAATCTCGATAAATGGCAGACAAACTTTCAGTGGTTTCTGAGTTTTATGAACCGACCGTTCTTTACCCATACAGAGCGGAGTTTCAATGAAATTGTGCATTTTATTTACCGGCTTGTGATTCCATGTTTTCGGAATTCCTTTGGAGAAATGCACCAACATTTCCATGCTGTTGGAGTACATTTTGCGGGTATAAATAGCCGGGAATGGATTGGTTTTATGCCAGTGGATTACTTTCCTGAACTGAAAACCAACACGTTCGACAATGCGATTAAGATATGAAACGAAGTCATCGCCGCACCACAAATAACCCGCAGTACCGGGCTTGGCAACCCTAAAACATTCCGCCAACACTTCTTCCATAAACTGAAGATATTCTTCTTCAGATTTGAACCCATCAAATTCAAATTCCGTAACCACATCTTTGTGGTTTTTCAAACCTTCAACATTCTGAGCACGGTATTGATAATACGGTGGATCGGTAAAAATCAGGTCAACACATTCATCCGGAAGCTTTTTCAACCCTTCGAGGCAAGACTGGTGATGTATGACGTTCAGTTGCATGGAATGAGGTTGATTTGGTTGATTGGTTGATTGGGTTAAATTTGGTGATATAATAATGGCAATGAATTATGAATTAAAGTATCTGTCCAGAAGATTTTTTGCTGCAATAAATGAACTCAATTCGTCTGATAATACCTTATTTTCACTTTCAATCAACAACTTCTGAATTTCGGGGTTTTGGTAAAAATGAGATTTTAATTGATCATTTATAGTTTCGTACATCCAGTATTTTGCCTGTGATATTCGTTTATTATCAAAAAAATGATTTGATTTAACAAAATCGATATACCTTTCAACCATACTCCAAACTTCAGGAATTCCATTTAATTCTATTGAAGAACAAGTAATTGCTTCGGGAGTCCACCCTGATTCCGGCGCAGGAAACAAGTGTAATGCATTCTGGTACTGGGTTTTTGCAACCTTTGCTTTATCAATATTTGAACCATCGCATTTATTGATAGCAATTCCGTCGGCCATTTCCATAATTCCACGTTTTATTCCCTGCAGTTCATCACCGGCACCGGCCAGTTGAATCAGCAAAAAGAAATCGACCATAGAATGCACCGAAGTTTCAGATTGCCCCACTCCTACTGTTTCAACAAAAATGGTATCAAACCCTGCGGCTTCACACAGGATAATACTTTCGCGGGTTTTTCGAGCCACGCCACCAAGTGAACCTGCTGAAGGTGAAGGTCGAATAAATGCATTTTTAGCAACCGAAAGCTCTTCCATGCGGGTTTTATCACCCAGAATACTACCTTTGGATCGTTCGCTGCTCGGGTCGATGGCAAGAACT
Source organism: Paludibacter sp. (assembly GCA_037132235.1). Classification (GTDB taxonomy): domain Bacteria; phylum Bacteroidota; class Bacteroidia; order Bacteroidales; family Paludibacteraceae; genus Paludibacter. The sequence goes on along the minus strand of JBAXPM010000001.1, from coordinate 36,231 downwards.
GCCAGCTTATTTCCTGAACGAATTAAATGCATTCCCAACGCTTCGATAAATGTGCTTTTCCCTGCACCCGGAACTCCTGTAATTCCTAACCGAATAGATTTGCCGGCATGAGGAAGGCATTTTTCAATCACTTCCTGTGCAATAATCTGATGTTCCGGCAACGAACTTTCAACTAAGGTAACAGCCTGACTGAGCATGGAAATATCACCTCTCAAAATACCTTCAACAAATTCAGCAGCACTGTACTGTCGGCGTTTTGGTGCTGACTTCCGGTAAGGATTGACTGTTGGAGCATTGTCAACACCTTCGTTTACTGTCAGTCCTTTGTATTCAGGACTATTTTCGGGATGATGTTTTGGATTATGATGCATATCAGTTATAGCAAAAGAGCCAAGAAAATTCCGGGCTCTTTAAAATTTAATTCATGTTATTTTACTTTCCAGCTTACAATCAGAATTACGAAACTATTTTCCGGATCATTTGTTTGAATCGTGAACGTTCGTTTATAATCACCGGGCACTAGTCCTTTTGTATCTAAACTCAGAATAATCTCAGAATTTCTGCCACTTTGTATTGAATAAGATCTGGCTTTTATTGAAAGTTCTTTATTATTGTTGATAATTCTACGAATTTCAAGACTGTTGATACCATTGTTTTTTATTTTGTAAAACCCTGTTCTTCTGCCGGTAACACCTAATGTTCCTAAATTTATTGTTCTTTCAGGAATGTCAAGAATTGGTGATTTCCGTTTCTGATCAAGTGTGTATTTGCTGAAATCTTCAATTACATTACTTACAATCGACAGTCTGAATTCTTCCGATACTTTTCTGACGCCATTTACAACTACGAAAACATCATCCGAAACCGGTCCCCATTGAGTGCATTTTTTGGAATCAAATGAAAAAGTAATTTTTCCTTCCTGATTTGGCGCAAGTGTTTCAGGTGAAACAGTAGCTGTGAGGTATGCAGGCAAACCTTCTATCATCGGTTTAATCTGAATTTTACCTGTATTCTGAATATTGACAACCCGATCCTGAACTTTACCTTTATCCACATTATTCATCTGAATTACTTTAGTTTTCAGTCCCAATCCAGCCATATTAACCGGATATGCACTATTATCTGCAGAAGGTTTTGGTATAACTTCACCACGAATGGTTAACAGAAATTGTTCCTCTACCGCATTACTGTATACTGTAATTGTTTTGGTAAAATTACCCGGACGACCCTGCGGATTATATGTTACTGTAATAGTTCCTTTTTTTCCGGGTTCAATAGGTTCTTTAGTCCAGGAAGGCGTTGTACAGCCACATTGAGCCTGAGCACGGTTGATAACTAAAGGCGCATTACCCTTATTTACAAAATCGAAAACATGCGTAATTTTTCCGTCTTCTTCATTTACTTTTCCAAAATCATAGGATTTTTCTTCAAATGTAATAACCGGTTTTTGAGACATGGCTGCCAAAGCGCAAACAAGGCAAACCACGAGGATACTATACTTTTTCATATCTGATTGAGTTGATTTATAAATTCTTTTTTGTTTGAGATATGCAAAAGTATAAAAAATGTCGTTCATTAATCCCTAAATAAAAATTATTCTGCATAAATTTAATTAAAATATAGTTTGTTTTGGTTTATGGCTGATATACTAATTTTGTCTATTTTTGTAACACTAAAAAACAGATTTCAATGAAAGTAAAAATTCAGGAACTAACGGCTCAGTACTTCCCTTATGTGCAGCAATGCTATCATCATTTGCACGCTCATCCCGAACTTTCGTTCGAAGAATTTGAAACCAGCCGTTTTATTCAGGATGAACTGACTAAAATGGGTATTGTTTTTCGTGCAGGAATTGCAGGAACAGGGATTCTCGGGCGGATTGAGGGTCGTAATCCTGCAAAAAAAGTTATCGCCCTGCGTGCGGACATGGATGCTTTACCCGTGTGTGAAGCTGATGATATTCCATGGAAATCATTGACTGAAAATGTAATGCACGCCTGCGGACACGATTCTCATGTTTCTTGTTTGTTGGGAGTAGCAGCTATTCTTAACGAGTTGAAAAACGATTTTGAAGGAACAGTTTTGCTTATTTTCCAACCCGGTGAAGAAAAAGCTCCCGGAGGAGCGCGACTTATGCTCGAAGATGGCATTTTCAACGATATTGAACCTGAGCTCATTTTGGCACAACATGTTTCGGTGGATTATCCAACCGGAACAATGGGATTTTTACCCGGAATGATCATGGCTTCAGCAGACGAAATTCATGTAAAAATCCACGGAAAAGGTGGTCATGGAGCTTTGCCGCATCTTTGCAACGACACAGTTTTAGCTGCTGCTCAATCCCTTGTTTCACTTCAGCAGGTGCGTAGCAGACTTTGTCATCCACTCACACCTATGGTACTCACTTTTGGAAAATTCGTAGCTGCCGGAGCACAAAATATCATTCCACACGAAGTTCTGCTTTCAGGAACGCTTCGAACTGTAGACGAAAAATGGCGGAATGAAGCTAAAGTGCACATTCGACGAATCATTAATGAAACCTGTGCTGCTTATGGTTGCACTGCTGAGATTGACATGCCCGATGGTTATCCGTGTGTTATAAATCACGATGAAGTAACAGCCAGGGCAACTGAATTTGCAACAGAATGGGTTGGTAAAGAAAATATCGTGAAACTCGAAATGCGCATGACTGGTGAAGATTTTGCTTTCTTCACTCAAAAATATCCGAGTATGTTTTATCGGTACGGAGCAAAAGGCAGTACAAATGCCGACACAGGAGGACTTCACAGTGCCAATTTTCGCATCGATGAAGAAGCTTTTAAAACCGGAATTGGTGGGATGACCTGGCTGGCGTGGAGGTTTCTAACCACCCCCAACCCCTAAAGGGGAGTAAGAGATGTTAGTGTAAATTTGTAATTAAAATTTGTAATGACGAAAGTAATTTTGTTCCCCTTTAGGGGTTAGGGGTTCTTATTTCCTTTTCCACCTCAAAATGATATACATTCTCGTATAGAGTTTCTTTTATCAACTCAAAATGTGTATCGGCAAAGTGTCGGCTATTGCTCATTAACTGCATAGGTATGAGAAAACCTTCACCTTCATAGGGTGGTTGGGCATAATTGTGCGAAAGCACTGAAAAACCGAGTTTCTCATAAAACCGTATCCTGCCTATTGAAGTAGTATTTATTGGCATTTCCACTTCAAAAACAATAGGGAGTATGGTTTGTGTTTTAAAAATTCCCATCGCTTCAGTACCAATATTTTGTCCCCGAATAGTGTCTACAATTGCAATATGTTCGATATAGTAAAAGCGATCGAATGTCCAGTAATTAAATAATCCAACAAATTTATCGTTTTGAACCAGAGCATGAGCACAAAATCGTTTTTCGTAAGTCAACTCATATTCCAGTCCGCCCAATGTTCGACGTTCTTTAGCCGGAAATGCTTCTGTATAGAGCTTATACAAATCTGAAAAATGCGGACAATTAACGCTGGTAATCCGGTGAAAATTAAGCATATTCTCTGATTTAAGGGATTATAAATAAAACTACTGTGTGATTTTATTAACGTAACAAAAGTACGCATAAAAAAGTTCAAATCAAACCCTATTTTATCTGTCAAAACGTGCTGAAAAGTGACAAAAAAAAAGTACTTTTGTGCTCGAATTTGAGAATCTGAATATCAAACTATTTTTTATACTAACTAAATAACAACAGTATGATTTATTCCCACGAAGTAGAACACATGTGTGTTGTAAAAAAAGGTCCAAATCACGGTCCTGCTCCCATTCCTGAAGAAGGAAAATGGGTGAAATCAAAAGAAATTAAAGACATTTCAGGCTTGACTCACGGTGTGGGTTGGTGTGCTCCACAACAAGGCGCATGTAAACTGACATTGAATGTAAAAGATGGTATCATCGAAGAAGCATTGGTTGAAACAATCGGTTGTTCAGGCATGACCCACTCAGCTGCTATGGCTGCCGAAATCCTTACCGGAAAAACCATTCTGGAAGCATTAAACACTGACTTGGTATGTGATGCTATCAACGTGGCAATGCGTGAATTGTTCCTTCAAATTGTTTACGGACGTACACAATCTGCGTTCTCTGAAGGTGGTTTGCCTATCGGTGCAGGTTTGGAAGACTTGGGTAAAGGCTTGCGCTCGCAGGTTGGAACTATGTTTAGCACAAACGCTAAAGGTGTTCGTTATTTGGAAATGGCCGAAGGTTATATCAACCGTATGGCTTTAGACGAAGATGGTGAAGCTTGCGGATACGAATTCGTACGTTTCGGTCCTATGATGGACTTGATCAAAAAAGGTGTTGATGCAAACGAAGCTTTGAAAAAATCGACCAGCAAATATGGTCGCTTTGACAACGCTGCAAAATATATCGACCCAAGACACGAATAGAATTTACAATTTTATCATTTACAATTTACAATTGTAGTTAGAACTATTCATTTTCAAATCTTCCTATTTATTCATCTTCAAATTAAAAATATTATGTTATTTGAAAGTTACGACCGTCGTATAGACAAAGTCAATGCGGCTCTTAATACATACGGTATCCAGAATATCGACGAAGCCAAAGCAATTTGCGCGGCTAAAAATATTGATCCATACGCAATTTGCGAAAGCATTCAAAATATCGCGTTTGAAAACGCGAAATGGGCTTACGTGGTAGGTGCTGCTATCGCTATCAAAAAAGGTTGCACTACTGCTGCCGACGCTGCTGAAGCTATCGGTATTGGTTTGCAGGCATTCTGTATCCCCGGTTCAGTAGCCGAAGACCGCAAAGTAGGTCTTGGTCACGGTAACCTGGCTGCCATGTTGCTTCGCAACGAAACTAAATGTTTTGCTTTCCTTGCCGGACACGAATCATTTGCTGCTGCCGAAGGTGCTATCGGTATTGCTCAATCGGCTAACAAAGTACGTAAAGAACCATTGCGCGTTATCCTTAACGGACTTGGAAAAGACGCTGCGATGATTATCTCACGTATCAACGGATTTACCTATGTTCAAACTGACTTCGATTACGCTACCGGCGAATTGAACGTAGTAAAAACAAAAGCTTACTCTGATGGAATTCGTGCTGCAGTAAAATGTTACGGTGCTGATGACGTTCGCGAAGGTGTAGCCATCATGCGCGCCGAAGGTGTTGACGTATCCATTACCGGTAACTCAACCAACCCAACCCGTTTCCAACACCCTGTTGCAGGTACATACAAAAAAGAATGTATGGAACTTGGTAAAAAATACTTCTCAGTTGCTTCAGGTGGTGGTACAGGCCGTACACTTCACCCTGACAATATGGGTGCAGGTCCTGCTTCGTACGGTATGACCGACACAATGGGACGTATGCACGGAGATGCTCAGTTCGCAGGTTCTTCTTCAGTTCCGGCACACGTGGAAATGATGGGATTCCTTGGAATGGGTAATAACCCAATGGTTGGAGCTACTGTACAAGTGGCTGTGGCGATTGAAATGGCGAAATAAGATTCCAGATAAAAGAGTATAGAATAAAGACAACTCCCCGATAAACTGAATGTTTATCGGGGAGTTTTTTATTACAAACTATGTAGATATTTCATTAGTCTATCAAAATCAGTATATGGATTTAATTGATATATAGGAATTCCCCTTTTAATATCATTGTCATTATAAACATGCAACCACACTGCATTAATGATAGCGTTCTGTTTATGCTCAGGCGATAATTGATTATAAAAATTTGTTTTTTCATAATTCAAATAACCTTTGTGTTTAATGAAATGAATAATATCATCGCAATTTTGAAATTGTCGACTTGTTTTCTCAAAATGAAGTAGTATCCAAATCTCAAAGCACACAGAAGAAAATGCGATATTAATTTTTGAGACTCTTGCTTCTTCAAAAGTCTGAGGAACATTTGCATGACCATCTCTATCAAATACTATCCAAACTGATTCATAAGGCATCTTATCTTTTTTAGCTTCTTTTACCTTTTTCTTTGCTTCTGTCAATAATCCGTGAGGTGAATAATTTTTTGGTTGATAAATTTCAACATCAACCATTGCAAGACGACGCTTATTCACATCCTCTGATTTATAACCGTTAATGTAAATCTGTTCAGATTGTCCCTCACAAAGAATTAAAACCCTTTTTGAAGGTTGGAATTTCGGCAAATACGGCTTTCTGCTATTCTTTTTCATCGGTTCGCTCCAAATTAAATTCGAAATCAAATTCATTTATCACTGGAGTACCGCCAAAAGCACCATTTAACAAATACTTCTCAAAAGGCACATCTGCTCTAACACCTTTAATATCAGCCAATGTATAATAAGATGAGACACCACCTAAATCCTTTTCTGTAATCCACAATTGATCACGTCTAAATAAATTAGCTCCTATCAAAGACACATCATGAGTCGTTATAACCAACTGAGCATTGTTCGGGTTAGTCTTCGGATTATTGAATATCCGAATAATTGCTTGCATTAATTTAGGATGTAACCCCTTATCCAATTCATCAACAAATAACACATCTCCATCACTAAGGCAATCAAGCATACTCGAACCAAATAATAAAAGTTTTTTGGTTCCCGCTGACTCATCTTCAAAATTAAAATCAACAAATCCTATTTTCTCGCCATTTTCATATATTGGATGCTTAATCTTTATATTGAATTTATTTTCTTCTAAAATTTTTTTCTTAGCTTGTTTATCTAATTTGTCAGGTAAATTGAAGTCTTCTGGTTTGATTTTTATAATTTCTAAAGATTCAATCCCAGTATCTGCAACTTTTAATAACTTTGACAGATTCTCACTATGATAGGGCATCATTGCTCTATCCAGTACATCTTCAATTGCAAATTCCCAAATACTCTCATCGCCTATAAAAGATTGAGTAACAAAGTGTCTTCTAAAAAACATAAATGAATCGACCAGAGTATCTATTTTATAAAATCTTAATCTAGATAATATCGTATGTTGAGGATAAATTTCTTTCCAAATTTTTCTCACACTTGAAATATCTGTTTTTAAATCAATTTGTAACCTTTGGTAAAGTCTTGCCTTTTTTCCTTCAGGATAATGAAATAAATTTTCTTCAATAATCTCTTTATCATTAAAAGATAAATAATAACAATATTTTTTGCCCGTTTTACCATAATAATTTATTTCAAAAACTATTGGTTCATCCGGTTTATTTTTACATATTTTAAATGGCTGATATGCATCATTTAAATCAAAATCCTCATTAACAACTAAATTAAATAAACAATCAGCAGCAAGCATTAAATTGCTCTTCCCCGATGCATTTCTCCCATAAATCACAGTTGAACGTAGCAATTGTTCATTACCCGTTTGAATTGTATTTTCTGATTTTTCTGTAATGCGAGAAACCGTTTGCATTGAAAATACCTGACGTTCTTTGATTGAACGAAAATTTGTAATGGCGAAATCTATTAGCATAATTCTATTTATTACGAGAATTTAAACTCAATATTTGCAGATTTTCTGCAAATATATAACTTTAAAACGAAATAATCCGGATTTTGTTTAGTTTTTTGAAAAAATTATTCATAATCACTTTACAATATTATGTTCAAAGAAAATTTTCCACTCCCCAAGCACCTCTTCGAACTAAAACAGCTCGAAATCGAACTCCGAAAGCACGACACACCTGCTTCGGAAGCAGGATTACGGACTTCAGAAGCACCTTGCCGAGCTTCAGAAGCAGAAAAAGGTACTGGTGAACCACGATGATGGGCTATTGAAACACGAAACGCCACTCCCGAAGCAGGAATGGCGTTTGTGTTTACCTGTAAACAGCCGAAGCCGGTTTATTTTGCTGCCGTTTTTTGTGGTTTCACGGCAAAACGCTGTTGCAAATCGTTGTAAACAGCTTCCGAACCCGGAACGTTCACGCGGCTTGCTCCCTTCACCGAGTTGTAGAATATAAGCGCGGCATCGTAAGCTTCGCTTCCTGCCACCATCATGGTGTCTTCCACTGCCCGTTGCAGGGTGTTTAGTTGTTGCAGAATGCCATAGAGGTCGTGCGCAAGTGCAAAATCCTTTTTGGCTTCAGTTAAATCGAGATAAGGTGGCATTAGTGCCGGATTGTTTTGAGCATATTCCAGTGCTTTCTGAACAAAAGCAATGGATTTATCGCCCATCACCCTCATGGTTTTCCTATCGTCGGCCGTGAGGTTGAATAATAAAACATTTGCCAACGCTGTGGTTAATGCAGTCATATTGGTGTTGATAGCAGCCAAGGTTTCGGCAGGAATCGTTGTTGAGATTAAATTTTCTTGAGACATAATCGTTTGAATTTTAATTGTAAATACTTGATATTATTTTTCAGCTCTAAGGCTGTTTACAGGTTGTAAAATTAATTAAATTAACAGGCTGCAAAAATATAAGATTTTAATTAATTTCACAAGCGTTGTTGAAAACTTTTTATGATAATTTTTCAGTTCGCAGGTTCTTCTTCAGTTCCGGCTCACGTGGAAATGATGGGATTCCTCGGCATGGGTAATAACCCAATGGTTGGAGCTACTGTACAAGTGGCTGTGGCTATTGAAATGGCGAAATAGACCCCCTTTTCTTCATTCACGGGGTGACTCAGAGTCACCCCGTGAATAGCATCAAAATAGAAACTCCCCGATAGGCTGATGCGTATCGGGGAGTTTTATTTCAAAAAAAAACTATATATATTTTACATTCCCGATTAAACCATTTACCTTTGCACATGTCTATTAAACCGGACATTATCCCTAATCAACTTTTCGCAAGACTGAAAATCACTTTCTTGCGATTTTTTATGTTTTCCGAAGCTAAATTTCTCACACTTTTATGAAGAATTTTGTCATTATCTCTCTCCTTTTTCTTACTGCCGCAACTGGCTTTGCACAACACAGTATTCAGGCTATGGTTTTCGATGCCAAAAACGGTTTACCTATCGAGCTGGGTGCAGTGCGGTTGTTGCGAACAGCAGATTCTACGATGGTTGCAGGAGGACAGACCGATGTAAAAGGGAATTTCATTCTTACGAAGATAAAACCCGGGAAATACACCTTGATGATAAGTATGGTTGGCTACGAAACCTACCGTCAGAAAATAAGCCTGGAAAACAAAAATCTGATTCTGAAAAACATACAATTGCGCGAAGATGCACGCATGCTCAAAGAAGTGGAAGTGCGCGGAACTGCGGCACAAATGGTGGTAAAAGGCGACACGATGGAATATAATGCCACCGCTTTCAAAACTGCTCAGAACGCTGTGGTGGAAGACCTGCTGAAACGACTTCCGGGCGTGGAAATAAGTGCCGAAGGTAAAATCACGGTACATGGACAGGAAATAAAAAAAATACGTGTCAACGGTAAGAAATTCTTCAGCGACGACGTGGAAATGGCCACCAAAAACATACCTGCCGAGCTGGTCGACAAAGTACAGGTACTCGACCAGAAATCGGATATGGCACTACTTACCGGATTTGAAGATAATGACACCGAGCGAATTATCAACCTCACATTTAAAGCCAACCGTAAAAAAGGTACTTTTGGAAATATTACCGGTGGTGGTGGATTGGATTTAAACGGTCATGCAACCTACGATGGAAATGGTATTTTAAACCTGATGGACGGTGATTCACAATCGACCATAACAGCCGGTGGAAATAATGTAAACACATCGCGAAGCAGCCGTGGACGAAGTGGAAGCAGCAATAACGGCGGAATTACAACCACTCAGAATCTTGGGTATAATCTCAATTATCTTCTGAACCCAAAATTAAAAATTGGCGGCGATGCTTCGGTTAATCACAGCTTTAATGAAACTATTAATAAAACCGATCGACAGGGATATCTGACTGATTCAGCCTATTTCAGCAATTCAAACACCACTTCGCACAACGACCAGTATTCAGGTTTTATGCGTCTGGAAGCTGAATGGAAACCTGATTCATTAAGCACATTTCTCTTTCAACCCAATATCAATTACTCTCAATCAAGGAGTGACATGGAAAGAGACTTTATAAATCTCACCAAAAACGACACTACAAGTCTGGGGAACACCAGCAACTTCGGCAACAATTCGTCACTGAGTGGCGGACTTGGTATTATTTACAGTCGAAAACTCACTTCAAAAAAAGGAAGATCAATTACCGCCAGTTTCCAGAGCTCTTTATCACAAAATAATGCTGAAAGCTGGAATAAAACAGTTAACGTAACCCCTTACCTTGTAGATTCAGTCGACCAAAACACACGAAGTCGTGCCGAATCGTACAGTGTCAGTTTGCGGGTTTCGTATGTTGAACCGCTGTGGAATCTGAAGAATTTTTTAGAAACGTCCGTTTCTTTGAAAAATTCCAATAACATTTCGCACAAAGATCAGTACAACAATGATGGAACGGGCAATTACAATAAGTGGGATTCAACCTACAGCAACAATTACACGAATCGTTTTTACAGCGAAACGTTGGAAATGAACTATCGCTACGTGGATAAAATGTTCAATCTGATGTTCGGTATGAAAGGCGAACCTTCACAATCCTACAGTTCGCGTTTGTATGGTGATGGCAGATTAACCTATTTACCCCGCGAAGTATTTAACTTCTCGCCCACTGCCCGATTACAGTTTAATTTTACGAAGAAAAAATTTGCACGTATCGACTATCGCGGACAAACCGAACAACCAAGCATAAGTCAGCTCCAACCTGTAAAAAACAACTCGAACCTAATGTTTATTACCGTTGGAAATCCCGAACTGAAACCCAATTTCAATCAAAGTCTGCGTATGATGTACACCTCGTTCAACGACAGTACATTCTCATCATTTAATGCCTCGTTGTGGGGACAAATCACCAAAGATGCATTGGTAACAAACAGCGTTTACGATGCCACCGGCAGACAATACAGTCAGACTGTAAATACAACCCAAACGCCTTACAATATCAATGGAAGTGTCATGTTTAACATACCGCTAATTCAGAAACGCCTGCATTTCAACACAAATACTTCTGCCGGATTTGATGAGCGTTATGGTTATTCTTCACGCGGATTAAATGCCCGGTTACTAAATTCTGATACCATTCCATTGGGAAGTTTAAGTAAAACAGCCAGGTATAATGTTGGCGAATCCTTGTCGCTTACTTACACTGATGATTTAATTGAAATAGGGTTGCGTGGAAGTTTCCGCTATTCAAACACGCAAAACAACCTGAATCCGAATATAACTACCACCCGCGACTGGAGCGGAGGCGGAACGTTTGTAATCCATCTTCCGTACAATATCAATTTCAGCAACGACCTCAATTACACAAACCTGAGTGGATATACCACTGAACCGCAAAATCAGTTGATTTGGAATACTGTAATCGATAAAAGCTTCGCTGAAGGCAAAGGTGTGGTATCGCTCAAGGTTTTCGATATTTTACACCAACAACTTAATATCCGACAGATAATAGGCGATAATTACATCCAGTATGTTACTTACAACACGCTTCCAACCTACTTCTTATTAAGCCTTACCTATAAAATAAACGACTTTAAAGGAGCAAAAAATCAGGACGAACGCAGGCGTGATTACGAACGTTTCAGACCGGATGGCGAGCGTCCGCATCATTATCATGGTGATGGAGGTGGTGGAAACAGACCGCAATTCTAAAGTTTATTCAGAACATCTGTTAATGCTGAATCTATATCAGCAAAAGTGAATTTGAAACCGGCTTCCAATAAACGTTTTGGCAGAACATTTGAGCTATTCAGGATTAGTTTTGATTCTTTACCTATCAGTTTTGAAATCAATCTGATTACAATAGCCGGTGCAGGAATTCCAACGCGTATATTTAATACCTGCCGCATCGTTTTCATAAAAACTTTATTGCTAACAGGTTCGGGAGAAGTGCAATTTGTCACGCCACTCAATGTTGGATTTTGTAAAATGAAAAGTATAATATTGAAGTAGTCTTCTTCGTGAATCCAACTTATCATCTGCTTTCCGGATGCCTGCTTTCCACCTAATCCGAGTTTTGTGAGCATAGCTAGCGGTTCTAATGCACCTCCATTTTCGCCCAAAACCATAGAAGTACGCAGAGCAACCTGACGGGTATGTGGCAACTTAAAATTAAAAAAAGCAGCTTCCCATTTCTTTACCACTTCAGCCAAAAAATCATTCCCTACAGGTGAATCTTCAGTCATTGGAATTTCAACAGAAGGCTGATAAATTCCGGTAGCACTGGCATTAATCCATAATTCAGGCGGGGTTTTGCAGTTTTTTATTGCATTTCCAATCATTGTTGTAGTATCAACCCTCGTTTGAATGATAGCTTTACGGTTTTTAGCTGTGTGACTACAATTAATCGTTTTTCCGGCCAGATTAATTATCACATTTACTCTTTCAAAAGCATGAGTAAGTTCATTCTCATCCCATTGAACATGATCCGGCAACCGCGAAATGAAAATTACATCATATCCGTATTCCAAAAACCTTGAAGTCAGACAAGTTCCTATAAAACCTGTTCCGCCCGCAATAATGACTTTTTTCATAACAAGTTACGGTTTTTATTAATATATAACAAAAAATCCTTCACAAATGTTGCAAAGGATTTTAAAATATGAATTATGAATTGATTGGTTTATTCGTGAGCACCCATTTTGAGCATATTAATCTCGCGCTCGTTCAGGAAGCGGTATTTTCCGCGTGGAAGTTGTTTTTTGGTCAATCCTGCAAAGTAAACACGGTCGAGACGAATAATCTTATAACCCAGTTTTTCGAAAATGCGGCGAACCACACGATTCTGACCCGAGTGAATTTCAATTCCAACCTGTTTTAAATCACCTTCTTTAACAAATTCAACAGCATCAGCGGCAATAGTACAATCATCAAGTGTTACACCGGCCATAATAGTTTCAAAATCCACTTTTTCAAGCGGTTTATCAAGTGTAACATGATATATTTTCTTTTTATCGTACTTCGGATGAGTAAGCTTGGACGCCAAATCACCATCGTTTGTCAGCAACAATACACCGGTTGTATTTCTGTCCAGTCGGCCAACAGGATAAATCCGTTCGCTGCAGGCATTTTTCACCAGGTCAAGTACTGTCAGGCGGTCATGAGTATCTTCGGAAGTTGTTACGCAGTCTTTAGGCTTATTAAGCAACAGATATACTTTGCGTTCGGAACGTACAGCCTGATCGTGGAACATGATTTTGTCAGTGAGCAATACTTTCACGCCCATTTCAGTAACTATTTCACCATTTACCGAAATCACACCTGCCTGTATATATTCATCAGCTTCACGACGAGAACAGATTCCTGCATTTGCCAAAAACTTATTCAGACGAATTGGTTTAGTAAGGTCAACAATTTGTTTTTTAAACTCAAGTTGTTTTTTCTGACTGTATTTTGAATTTGGATCGTATTTTTCGTCGCGTTTTCTGAATGTGACGCCATCTTTTTTATTATCGTAGCGGGTTTCAATAAACTCAGATTTTTGTCCTTCGCCCGGTTTTTTGAAACTTAATTTGCCGGTACGTGGTTCATCATCATACGATTTATTACTTCTTCCGTATATTTTTTCGCCATTACTGTCGGTATGTTCTTCCCATGGTTTTGGCTTATTGTCTCGATTTTCCCAGGGTTTCTTTGGCCCACCAAACGATGAACGACCACCTTCTCGATTTTCGTATGGTTTTCGCTCGCCGTATGCAGGCTTACTATCACGATTTTCCCATGGTTTGCGGTCACCGTAAGCAGGTTTGCTATCCCGATTCTCCCATGGCTTACGTTCGCCGGCAGGTTTACTGTCACGACTTTCCCATGGCTTCTTAGGGGCAAATGACGGTCTTCCTTCCCTGTTACTGTCAAACGGTTTGCGTTCACCATAAGCAGGCTTGTCATTTTTTAGCTGGAATGATCTTTTTTCGCCAAAAGCAGGTTTATTAGCATCATTTCTTTTAGAATCATCTCTGTCATTCGAGCGGTTATCATTCCGTTCGGGTTTTCCTGTTCCAAATTTTGCGGCTCCACGCGAGCCTTTCAATATCGATTTCACATCGCGTTTCTCAAATGGTTTACCATCACGGCCGGCAGCGGGTTTTGAACTTCCGTGCCATTTTTCATTATTTGTTTTCATTCTGTTTTTACAGTATATGTATTTCGGGGTGCAAAGGTCGTAAAAATTACTGAATAAACCTCACATATTTAGGCAAAAAGCAAGTTTATAAAGAAATAATTCAATTTTTCAATTTTCTTTTTTACTTTTGTCTGCATTCGAAAATTTACAACCAAAATATTGTTATTTATGGAAACTTTTATCAGCGATTTATCAAAAAATAAATTTCCAATTTCAGAAAAAGTATCAGGAAAAATTATCAGGGCTTCGGTTCTGGGATTAATCCAAAAGGAAAACCCCAATTTCAAACCGGAGATGGTTCTTTCAATCAACGAATTAAACCAGTACAGGGAAAAATATATCGAAATCTATCTACGGAAACAGGTCGGCGAACTTTCAAAATCGGAAAGCATCGTACTTGAATCACTAAAAGACAAATCCACCATTTCGGACAAAGTGGTTGAAGAAAAAATTCAACTCACTTTTGGGCAACGACTTGCAGATAAAGTAGCTGCTTTTGGTGGAAGCTGGACATTTATTATTTCATTTGGATTTTTTCTTGCCTGTTGGATTTGTGTGAACATATTCTGGTTAGCCAACAAAGCGTTCGACCCCTACCCTTTTATATTACTTAATCTGATTCTTTCAAGCATTGCAGCCATACAAGCACCGGTCATCATGATGAGTCAAAACCGTCAGGAGGAAAAAGACCGCGATCGCGCAAAAAAAGACTACATGGTGAACCTTAAATCGGAGATGGAAATCAGGATGTTACACGAAAAAATCGACCACCTGATCATGAATCAGCAACAGGAAGTACTTGAAATTCATAAGGTTCAGATAGATTTAATGAACAATATCCTCAAACAGGTTCAACAAAACACAAAAATTAAGAATTGAAAACATGGATTTCAATATTACGAGGCATAAATGTAGGTGGACGGAATGCTGTAAAAATGGATGCATTACGCAACTTGTATGTTGATCTTGGGTTTTCAGACGTTCAAAGCTACATTCAAAGCGGGAATGTGATTTTCAAAAGCGATAGTATAGATTCACAATTGATTAAAATTTTAATCTCTGCGGAGATAAAAAAGTCGTTTGGAATTGAAGTTTATGTATCAGTTATTGATATGGAGAAGTTCAGAAATATCCTAAAAAACAATCCTTTTCGGGGTGATACCACCAAAGATCCTGCTTTTTTACACATTACCTTTCTGTCCGAAAAACCGGACAAAACTTTGATTGATAAAATTTCAAGTAGGAATTACGCACATGATGAATTCTATATCGGAGAAAAAGTGATTTACCTTTACTGTCCTTCAGGCTATGGAAACACAAAACTAAACAATACCTTCTTTGAAACAAAACTTAAACTTACTGCTACTACCCGAAACCTAAAAACATCAAATGAATTACTTGCAATGGCTGAAAAGTTGTAGTTTTTACATTCGCTTCAGTAAATTAGGATAAAGGTCATCACGCACCCATTTAAAATCAGGTTCAACTTTGAGAATTTTATCAAACATTTTTTTTGACTCGTGAGGCTTACCGGTTTTATCAAGTCCAATGGCAATTGTGGTTAATAGATTTAAATAATTCCAGTTTTGATCTGTCTCCCTGTTTTTCTCCATCAAAATCATAGCCTTATGATACAGAATCAGTGCGTCTTCTTTATCGCCACCTAATGCCGTTGGAGAATAAAACAATAAATTCGCTTTATTAATTATGATTTGTGTATTTTCATGATCTAATTTATAGGCATTATTAATTTCAATCATGCATTTTGGCGCCAGATATACTGCTTTCACTTTATTAAATCCCATTTTAAAACCTGTAAATGCACCCTTATATGACAATGCAGTAGTATTACGGGGAGATAGTTTGATTACATTATCAATTAAATCCTGCCCCTTTTCAATGTATTCTATCGCTATTTCGTGTTTCTTTTTGTTCATTAAATGGCCAATATAACCATAATAGAAATTTACCAGTTCTAATTTTTGTTCCGTTGTTTTAGGAGGATTCGAAGTTTCAAGGGTATGAATTAATTCACCCCACTTGTACATTTCGCGGTTTACAAATGTCTTATAGAATAGCTTTTTATTGAAAGTTTCTGCCGAAATCTGAAAAATTGGCAGGAATGATAACAGTAAAATAGAAATCAATATGAGTTTTTTCTTCATTATAATGAAAATAAAAATAAACAGCACAAAAGTACATGATTTTTTTTTTACATGACTAAATAATACAAGTTATTTACCCCTAAAACAATAATTATTCGAAACTATTACTATATTTGCAACTTAAATCATAATAAGTTAGTTAGAAATTTACATAAAAAATCATTTCATTTTTCAACCATTTAATTATTCTATTATGAAAATCTTAAAAAGTATTGGCTGGGCTTCAGCCGCAATGGGTGCAATCCTAATCGTTATGGGAAGTATTTTCCAGGTATTCAGAATGAACCCTTTTCACACACTACACAACATTAGTAACTTTGAAGCTGCTAGTAGCTTCTTGTTATTAGCTATTGCTATTTTTATTGCAACAAAAAACTGCTGTCAGGATTGTTGCACTGACGAGAAGTCTAAAAAGTAAGGCTTTTCTTACAAGATTGATTTAAATCAATTTATACAAACAATGCTCTGAAATAATTTCAGAGCATTGTTTTTACACTATGGTTTTATGATTTCGTTGTGAATGATTTCCCTAAAACCTAGCTTAAAAAACAAAAAAACACCTACACAACTGAATGTGTAAGTGTTTATATTCTTTAAGCTTTTTTACCAGAAATACCAGTAGAATGCTACACAAATAGCTACTACTCCGACAGAAGCAATAACATCCCATTTGTTCCAGCTCTGGAAGATAAGTTTCTTGTAATCGCCGGTGAAAGTGATAGCATCAATCTGTTGTGCGGTTGGTTTCGGGGTAAAGAATGATACCACAACCATAAACAACATAATGAAAACTAACAACCATATTTCAAAGATAAGCCAGTTAGTATGCCAGAACCAATGTGTTGATTCCCAGTACCAGCCTGTCATTACGTTTTTACCGGTATTTGTAAAAACATTCGTCAGCAGACGTATCATACCGATACCAAAACCTACTATTAAACCTGCTTCACCTGCTTTGGGTGTAATTCTTTTGGAGAATATACCAAGTACAAATACGGCTACCATTGCAGGAGCAAGCAGCGATTGAATACCCTGAAGATAAGAATATAGGCTACCAAGACTCATCATAACCGGTATCCACCCAATACCCAGCACCACAACTACGATGGTGGCAATTCGACCTACTAACACATATCTCGCTTCACTTTTACCTTTGAACATAGGTTTATAAAAGTCTTCGGTAAACAGTGTAGCACAAGAGTTGAAAAATGCTGCCAACGAAGCAATCAACGCTGATATAAAGCCGATGGTAACAATACCTTTCACACCGGCTGGCAATACAAACTTTACCATTGATCCAAAAGCTGTGTCCGGATTAGTTAATGTAAAACCACTTCCCGGACGAGCTGCCAGCGCAGCGGCAATCATACCCGGAATAAGAAACATAAATACGGGTAAAATTTTAAAATAACCTGCAGCAATTGTACCCCGGCGGGCACGCTTCATCACCACGTCACTAGCTTCTCCTTTTGTTTGTCCGAGTACACGTTGGACAATATGTTGGTCGGTTGCCCAATACCAAAAGCCGATAATAGTTGCCCCGATAAATACCCAGAAACCGGGATAATCATCATAAAGCGGATCACCGGTTTCAAAGTGGAACATGTGATTTGTTCCATGTGCAACACCATCTGCTCCAACGCTCAGGGATTTAGAATAGTCAATCATGGCAGTCCAACCATGAGCGATATTGCCGCCTCCTAGTGCCGATAATCCAAGGAAAAGTACCAGAAATGAACCAATAATCAGTATTGGAGTCTGAATAGCTGAAAGTGTCATAACACCTTTCATACCTCCGAAAACGGTAAAAAGACCCGTTAAAACAATTAATCCGATAGCTCCGTACCAGAAAGGCAGGCCAAGAAGACTCTCAAGGAAAATCCCTCCTGTAAATGCTGTTACACTAACTTTTGTAAGAACATAAGCGATCAGTGTGATAATAGACAACCAGGATCCGGTACGGGGTGTGTAGCGATTTTTAAGAAAGTCGGGCATGGTGATGATTTTTCCCAACTTTGTATTCATAAGTTGATAAAACGGTACAAAAAGCCATCCCAGAATGAGAATCATCCAACCCTGCATTTCCCAGTGTGCCATACCTACACCTGCTTTTGCGCCGGTACCGGCTAGTCCTACGAGGTGTTCTGAGCCAATATTTGCAGCAAAGATAGCCGCACCAATAATGTACCAGGGTTCGCCTTTACCAAAAAGGTAGTCTTCGCTGTTAGCACCTTGTTGCAAACGTTTATCTTTTTGTACCGAACGCCAAACAGCCCATGATACAGCACATATTCCGACTGCAATAATCACCCAGTCGAGCCAAATAAATTCATGTGAACTCCAATTCATAATTTAAATTTTTGTTTGTTATGATTAAGTATTAATCTTTGTTTTGACAATTTGGCATAGCGGGTTGTGTGCCTTTCTCAACGCCAAATTTATAGATACAGGTACTTTTGTAAACCTTACCCGGCTCCAGGATAACTGAAGGCCACTGTGGTTTATTCGGACTGTCGGGATAGTGTTGTGTTTCCAGACATACTGCAGCACGCTGGTTATAAACAATTCCTTTTTTCCCTTTTGCTTTTCCATCCAAGAAGTTTCCGGTATAAACCTGAATACCAGGTTCGTTGGTAAATACTTCCAGTGAAATTCCACTTACAGGAGAAGTAACTTTAACTGCTTGTTTAGTTACATCACCGGAAGTATTCAGAACCCAATTGTGATCATATCCGTTTCCGTATTTCAATTGTACATAATCGTATTTAGTGATGTCTGCACCAATTGTTTTAGCTGTTGTGAAATCCATCGGAGTTCCTTTTACCGGAGCAATTTCGCCGGTTGTCATAAACGTACTGTCCACCGGAGTGAAGCCATCCGCATTGATATAAAGCAAGTGGTCAGTAATAGGTTTTGTAGCATCGCCCGACAAATTGAAGTACGAATGATTACACATATTAATCACAGTTTTCTTATCGGTAGTAGCTTCAAAATCAATCTTAATGGCATTATCCTTTGTCAGGGTAAAAGTAACCTTAGCCTCAACTTTGCCAGGAAAATTCATATCGCCATCTGGTGAAAAACGGGTCATTTCAAGTACTGAGTCGCCTGTTTGTTTCACGTTTTTGTAAACCTGATATTGCCAGCCTTTAGGTCCACCGTGCAAACAATGACCAAAGTTGTTTTGAGGCAACTGAATCGTTTTTCCATCAATGGTTATCTGTCCGTTTTTAATGCGGTTAGCATAACGACCGATTGAAGCACCAAAATCACTCGGAACTTTCATGTAATCAGCCACACTGTCGAATCCAAGAACCACGTCCTGCAATTTTCTGGTTTTATCAGGCACCATAATCGAAACAATACGTCCGCCAAAGTTGGTGATACACACTTCAACGCCTGCGGCATTTTTAAGCACATACAAACCGGTAGAATCACCATTGATCACCTGCTCAAAATTAGTTTTTACAAGTCCCGAAAGTGTTTTTTCGCTTTTATCTTTACATGCCACCATAAGTATTGGAAGTAATGCAAAATAAATGAGTTTTTTCATAATGAAAAAATTTTAAACCCCAAACCCCTAAAGGGGCTTTAAAACCAAGTTTCTAATTTAGAGTTTGACAAAACAATAGTAACTAAGTTCCCCTTTAGGGGTTAGGGGTATTTGTTTTTATTTGAAAAAAAGTTCCTTTTCGGTAAACTGACCCAGTTTTATATAGTCTTTGTACAATTCGGCATACATAGACACATTTTCAGCAACAGGATAGAATTCCTGAGCAAAGCCCATACCCATTGCTGCCTGAGCATCTTCCACTTTTTCGTACACACCAGCTACAACAGCAGCAAACATCGATGTTCCGAAAGCACAGGCCTGTTCAGCTTTAGCAACTTTAATTGGCATATTCAGTACGTCGGCCAATGTTTGCATTACGAAAGGCGATTTCAGAGCGATACCACCGATACCGATGATTTCGTTTATAACAACGCCGTTTTCGATAAAGCGATCAACAATAGCTTTTGAACCGTAAGCAGTAGCTTCAACCAATGCGCGGAAAATAAGCGGAGCAGAGCTACCTAAATTTAATCCGGTGATGGTTCCTTTTACTTTTTGATTAGCGTCCGGAGTACGACGACCGTTCATCCAGTCGGTAGCCAGAATAGTTGATTCAGAAACAGGAACTTTTGCCGCTTCGATAGATAAAGCAGGAATGATTTGATCCATAGTTTCGTCAATCAATTTTTGTTTGGTAGCTTCATCAACCAAAGTTGTTTTCGAAAGTATGTTTACTACCGGCCATGCCACAACATTTTTGAACCATGCGTATACGTCACCGAAAGCCGATTGTCCTGCTTCAAGTCCAACCATGCCCGGAATAACAGAACCATCCACCTGTCCGCAAATACCCGGAATAAGTTTGCTGCCCATTTCTTCGTAGCTCGAAACCATAATGTCGCAGGTAGATGTTCCAATAACACGTACCAACGCACCCGGTTTTACTTCAGCACCAACTGCACCCATGTGGCAGTCGAATGCACCAACGGCAACGGCAACTTTGGTAGTCAGGCCAAGGCGTGCAGCCCATTCTTCGGTCAATTCACCTGTTTTCTTGTCACTTGGGCAAGTGCTGGTGTAAAGACGGTCGCGGTAACCTGCCAACAATGGATCCAGTTCTACAAGGAAGTTTTCAGCAGGAAGTCCGCCCCATTTCCCCAACCACATAGCTTTGTGGCCTGAGGCACAACGGCTACGGCAAATTTCGTGTGGATTAGTTTTGCCTACCAATAAGCCGGGTAACCAGTCGCAGTGCTCAACGATAGAGTAAGCGGTGTTGCGCACTTTTTCGTCGGAACGAAGTACATGCAATGCTTTTGCCCAGAACCATTCCGAAGAATAGATTCCACCTTCGTATGAAGAATAGTCAATATCCCATCGGGCACACAAATCATTGATTTCCTGTGCTTCTTTGATGGCGGTATGGTCTTTCCACAATACGAACATAGCGTTCGGATTTTCAGCAAACTCAGGAAGCAATGCCAGTGGAGTACCTTCTTTGTCGGTAAACACAGGGGTACTTCCGGTAGTGTCGAATGCAATACCTACAACCTGTTCGCCTGTTCCAGCAGGACATTTTAAAAGGGCATCTTTCACGGTATATTCCAATGCGTCAATGTAATCTTGTGGGTGTTGACGGTATTGGTTGGCGGTAGGAACGCAGTATTTGCCTTCCATCCAACGTGGGTAATATTTTACTGATGAAGCCAGTTCTTCGCCTGTTTCGGCGTTTACTACAACCGCACGGGCTGAGTCGCTTCCATAATCTAAACCTATAACGTATTTCATATTTTCAATTTGAAAATTTGAAAATATGAGAATTTGAAAATAAAAGAACAATTATTGATTTGGTCCCTAATTTTCAAATCTTCAAATTCTCAAATTAATTAATTTATCTTAAAGCTTTATTCAACATGTAATACACTTCGTTATTACGGATGTCTTGTTTGAACTGACGAATGTTGGTGTTTTTGTCGATAATCAACATTTCGATGTCAAGGATTTCAGCATAGTCTTCCATCATTTCGGTAGTGATAGAGAATGAGAAGCTTGAGTGATGAGTACCACCGGCAGTAATCCATGCGCCTGCACCAACTTCGATGTTTGGTTGTGGAATCCACAATGCACAAGCAACCGGAAGTTTAGGCAATGCCTCAGGTTTGATAACTTCTACTTCGTTTACAATCATACGGAAACGGTTACCCATATCCACGATAGTAGCCGCAATACCCGAACCTTCGTGAGCCTGGAAGATCAAACGGGCACAAACGCCTGCGTCGCCAATTCCTAAGAAGTGAACTTCGATACGTGGTTTGTTACCAGCGATTTCAGGGTTGATTTCCAACATGTGTGATTGAAGGATAGAGCTGTTTGCGCCGTCGAAGTTCAATACATAATCTTCAAGGAAAGAACATCCTCCGGGAAGACCTTCGGCCATTACCCACATAGTACGAGTAAGAGCAGCAGTTTTCCAGTCACCTTCAGCACCAAAACCGTAACCTTCGGCCATCAAACGTTGTGAAGCAAATCCCATCAATTGAGACATACCTTCCAATTCGTTGAAGCTGGTAGTAAATGCTTTAGCACCTTTTGATTCAAGGAAGCGACGAAGACCGATTTCCTGAGCAGCTGCCTGACGTACAGAAGCATGTTTTTCAGCACCTTTCTTGCAGTCATCGGCAAAGTCATATAATTTTTCGTACACTGCAATCAATGCATCGATTTCAGCTTCGGTAACTGCGTTTACAAATGGAACCAGTTTAGCGATAGGCGCATTGTCCACGTGGTAACCCAAACGGATTTCAGCTTCTACCTTGTCACCATCGGTTACAGCCACGTTGTTCATGTTGTCGCCAAAACGGATAATCAACATGTCCTGAGCATCAGCCTGAGCAGCACAAACGCGCATCCAGCCTGAGATTTTGTCTTGAGTTGATTTGTCTTTCCAGTAACCAACAACGATTTTGCGTGGTTTGCGCAAGCGGCTGGTAATGAAACCGAATTCGCGGTCGCCGTGAGCCGATTGGTTCAGGTTCATATAATCCATGTCGATTTCCGACCATGGAATTTGTTGGTTGAACTGTGTGTGAAGGTGTAACAATGGTTTTTTGAAGTCCATCAAACCATGAATCCACATTTTAGCAGGAGAAAAAGTGTGCATCCAGGTAATCATACCAACACATTTTGTATCGCCGTTAGCTGCACGCATAATTTCAGAAATTTCTGAAGAAGAATTAGCTGTTCCTTTGTAGACAACTTTTACAGGAAGGTTGCCAGAAGCGTTTAATCCTGCTACCATTTCGTTTGAGTGTGCATCTACGCTCACTACTGCATCGCCACCGTAAAGCAACTGTGCTCCGGTGATAAACCATACTTCTAAATCTTTGAATGCCATGATAATAAAATTTTATTTGTTAGTTGTTGTTTATTTATTGTTTATTCCTGATCGCTAAAGTAGAATATGAAGACAAACTTACATAGTTCCCCTTTAGGGATTAGGGTCATTGTCCGTAATAAGCTCCCGGTCCATGTTTTCGGTAGAAGTGCTTTTTAATCAGGTGCGGATTCATAGTCAGATTTGGATTTATGCCATAAGCAATATAGGCCATTTTGCCTACTTGTTCCATAACTACTGCGTTGTGAACAGCGTCGTGTGCGGTTTTTCCCCATGAAAAAGGGCCGTGATTTTTCACCAACACGCCCGGAATAAAATCAGGATTTAATCCGTTGAATCTTTCCACTACCACGTTTCCGGTTTCATTTTCGTATTCACCTTCTACTTCCGCTTGGGTCATGTCGCGTGTACAAGGAATGCCATCGCAGAAATAATCAGCATGCGTAGTTCCGATGTTTGGAATATCGCAACCGGCCTGAGCCCAGGCTGTAGCGTAAGTAGAGTGCGTATGAACCACTCCGCCAATGTTTGGAAATGCTTTGTAGAAAATCAGGTGAGTAGCTGTGTCCGACGATGGTTTCAGTTTTCCTTCAATCACTTTGCCGTCCAAATCAACTACAACCATATCTTCGGCTTTCATGTCTTCGTACGAAACGCCCGAAGGTTTGATAACCACCAATCCTGTTACACGGTCGATGGCGCTCACATTTCCCCATGTGAAAATCACTAATCCATGTTTCACCAAATCCAGATTGGCGTGAAATACTTCTTCTTTTAATGCTTCTAACATATTATTTCTACAAATTATGATAAGGGTAATAATTACACTTATCAGATTAAAAAAAATCAAATTGAAAAATGGAGTCCTTGTTGTATCAACTGATCGTATTTCTCTTTGATGAACCTGTAATAATACGCTCCCTTTCGTGATGAGTTTTTATCTTTTTCATCCATTTTCTCAAGGATGTCCATAGATAGTATCTTCTTTCTGAAATTTCGTTTATCTATATCTTCCTGATAAATAGACTCATACAAACTTTGCAAAGTAGGTAACGTAAACTGTTCCTGCAACAAATTGAATCCGATAGGCTTAACAGCCGCCCTTCGTTGCAACAAATTCAATGTATTTTTTACCATTAAAGAATGATCGAAAATAAGTTCAGGAAGCTGAGTGATTTTCACCCAACGGGCATCATATTTCTCTGCCAACGAAGTATCAAACTTTTCAATGTCAACCAAAGCGTAGTAAGCAATGGAGATAACCCGCACCAAATCGCGATTGACATCACCAAAAGCCCCAACTTGTTCCATATAAATATCTTCAATGCCCGTAAATTCTTCAACTACCCGTTTTGCTGCATCATTAACGCTTTCCAAATCATTTACAAACCCACCCATCAACGACCAACCGCCCTGCATTGGCTCAAACGGACGCTTTGCAACCAATATATGCAATTCATCATCTCTGAATCCCATAATAATGCAGTCAACAGCGACATAATGCTTGTCTTTATTTTGATAAAATATACTTGTCATTTAATTTAAAACGGAACAAGAGAATATAATAATAAATATAAAAGTTCTAATCATTTCATATAGTTCATAAAATACAAGTGTAAAGTAAACACTTATTTCTATTTATAAAAAATCATTTTTTATGTTTTGCAACATATTCAGCGAAATAACCAACATCATGATTTATGAATATTTTGCTGAAATCAACTTCCTGTCACCTCTCAGGAAGTTTTTTGTTCGTGTTGTTTAAAATTAAACGACGTTTCTCATTATTTTCATTAAATTTTCCTTCAAAACCTGGCGTAAACTTGGCGTAAAACAAAAAACACCTACACAACTGAATGTGTAAGGTTACAAATGACAGTTGTTTTGAACATAAAGTTGTTTTTAAAACAGTAATCTGATGTCAAAAATTAAAGCTTTAATATCAAAATTTATCTATGTTGTTGATTGTTCAATAAATATCTTTGCCTAATTAATTTTAAAACAAGAATTTGATAATGAAAGAACAACAAATTAATCAGGCGTTTGACTATGCAAAAGCACGGTATACCGAAATAGGCATTGACGTGGAAAAAGCTATAAATGAATTAGACAAACTTTCTATCTCACTGCATTGCTGGCAAGCTGATGATGTAACCGGATTTGAAAACGGTGATGGTGAATTAACAGGCGGTATTCAGGCAACTGGAAACTATCCTGGGAAAGCCCGTTCAATCACTGAATTACGTGCTGACATCGACAAAGCAATGTCTTTACTTCCTGGAAAACACCGTGTCAATATTCACGCATTCTATGGTGATTTTAAAGGTGAATCAGTTGATCGCGACCAAATTGAACCAAAACATTTCCAAAGTTGGATTGACTGGGCAAAAGAAAAGGGATATGGTTTGGACTTTAACTGCACCTGTTTTTCGCACGAAAAATCGGCAGATGGTTTCACACTATCGCACCGCGACCCGGCCATTCGTCAGTTTTGGATTGACCATGTTATCCGCAGTCGTAAGATTGCAGAGGAAATGGGACGTCAGTTAGGCATTAAATGTATTCACAACATCTGGATTCCGGATGGTTCGAAAGATTTGACCGTAGATCGTTTGCTTTACCGTAAGAATTTGAAAGATTCGTTGGACAAAATTTTTGAATATAAAACCAACGATGAGTATATGCTTGACAGTATTGAATGTAAATTATTCGGTATTGGCAGCGAAAGTTATGTGGTTGGTTCTCATGAGTTTTATATGGGTTATGGTATTGCCAATAACAAAATGATTACGCTCGACTCAGGACACTTCCACCCTACAGAAGTTATTTCGGACAAAATATCTTCATTATTGCTTTTCGCTTCTGAAATCATGCTTCACGTAAGTCGTGGTGTGCGTTGGGACAGTGACCATGTAGTAATTATGAATGATGAATTATTGGCCCTTTCACAAGAAATTATTCGTTCTGGTGCTCTTGACCGTGTTCATGTTGGGTTAGATTATTTCGATGCTTCTATTAATCGTATCGGTGCTTATGTAATTGGCGTTCGTGCCATGCAAAAAGCCTTATTACAAGCATTGCTCGAACCAATCGCTCAATTGCGTACTTTTGAAGCAAACGGACAGAACTTTGAGCGTTTGGCTTTGCTCGAAGAAGCAAAAGCATTGCCTTGGGCGGCTGTTTACGATAAGTATTGCCAGAGTAAAGGTGTTATTGCCGGTGAAGCTTATATTGCAGATATTCAAAAATATGAAGTTGACGTAACTTCAAAACGCTAAATTCAAAAAACCAAAACAGGCATTATAATTTGAATTATTTTGCCTGTTTTATTTTTAGGTATCACAATTCTTTTTATAAAAATTCTAATATTATGAATATTCTTATCGGATTATTAATTATCGCTATCGGAAGTATCGGTCAATCAAGCTCTTATGTACCAATTAAAAAGGTAAAGACTTGGGCCTGGGAGAGTTTTTGGCTTGTGCAAGGTATATTTGCCTGGATATTGTTCCCTTTTTTAGGAGCACTTTTAGCAGTTCCTCAAGGACATTCGTTATTAGAAGTTCTTTCATCAGGTGATGGTGCAGCATTAAAAGCTATGTTTTATGGTGCTCTTTGGGGTATTGGAGGCTTGACTTTTGGTCTTAGTATGAGGTATCTAGGTGTTGCACTTGGTCAATCAATTGCATTAGGAACCTGTTCTGCTTTTGGAACTCTAATTCCTGCCTTAATGCTTGGTACAGATTTGTTTTCAGGAAAAGGACTTGCTTTATTAATCGGAGTGAGTATAGCAATTGCAGGAATTTCAATCATAGGATTTGCCGGCAGTCTGCGTTCGAAAAATATGACAGAGGAACAAAAGAAAGCAGCAGTTAAAGATTTCGCTCTTGGAAAAGGATTGCTGGTTGCCTTGTTAGCAGGTGTAATGAGTGCCTGTTTTAGTCTTGGACTTGAAGCTGCTGAACCGATTAAAGTTGCAGCCATAAAGTTGGGTTCTCAAGCTCTTTACGCTGGATTACCTGCTATTTTGATGATTACATTGGGTGGATTTCTAACTAATGCAATCTATTGTATTTATCAAAACTTCAGGAATAAAACAGGAAAAGAATATTTCGGAGTTCCGACAGGAATATTTATTAACAATGTTTTGTTTTGTGCGTTGGCAGGTGTTCTTTGGTATTCACAGTTTTTTGGTTTGGCATTAGGAAAGAGCTATTTTACAGAAGGAAGTATTATGATGGCATTTTCATGGAGTATTCTTATGTCGTTAAATGTTACATTTAGCAATGTATGGGGAATCATTCTAAAGGAGTGGAAAGGTGCCGGATCAAAAACAATTGTAGTGCTGGCTTTAGGCATGTTGATTTTAATTTTATCATTAATACTACCAAACGTTCTTTAATATAGTGTATTTTATCAAAATAAATTTAATGGAGGTACATTATAGACATGTATCTCCATTTTTCTTTTATGAAAATCACAATGACTATAAATAAATTTCTATTTTTGTCAAAGAATATCTTTTCAACCTAAAAATCCAATATTGTATTGAAATGAATAACAAAACGTTAGATTCTAATATTAATTATTTGATTACTTCGGAAGAAGATGAATTGTGGGGATTGACAGTTACCACAGTTGGTCATCAGAAAATATGTGAGAACGAGTCTTATCCACCCAAAAACCACCCATTTGAATATTATTTCAACGTGGATAAAGGTCGTATTCTGAATGAATACCAGCTTCTTTATATCACCGATGGCAATGGCGTGTTTACTTTTGGACCAACCAAGCAATCCTGCTTTATCACTGAAGGTAAAATGTTTTTCCTGATGCCCGGAGTTTGGCACACCTATAAACCTATTGAAAATTCGGGTTGGAATGAGTATTGGATTGGATTTAAAGGTGAGATCATTCAGAAAATTGTAGACGAAGGATTTTTTCTAAACCGCGCTCCGGTTTTCAATATCGGACTAAATGAACGAATCATAGATTTGTATATGAAAGCAATTGAAATAGCTAACGAAGAGCGTGCCGGATACCAACAAGCACTTTCGGGCATTGTTATGCATATTCTGGGACTAATGTATTATCGGGATAAAACCCGTGATTTTGAAGATGAAGAACTGATAAAAAAAATAAACAAAGCCAAAGTAATCATGCGTGAATCGGTGTACAAAAATCTTATAGCCGAGGATATAGCAAAGCAACTTAATATAAGTTATTCCGGATTCAGGAGAGCTTTTAAAGAATTTACAGGAACATCACCTTCCCAATATATGCTTGAGCTTAAGTTGAATGAAGCTAAACTTATGCTTTCTACTACAACTCTGTCTGTAAAAGAAATTTCTTACAGCTTAAACTTTGAAAATCCCGACTATTTTCCAATTTTTTTCAAAAAAAGAACCGGACTAACGCCTGGTGAATATAGAAATACTAGCGTAAGAAAAAACGATTAAAACATTCTGATAATGCAACTTCCCTTCACCTGTCAGGAAGTTCTTCTCTCGGCACGTTTAAATTTAAACAGACTTTCTCTTAATTTTCCTCAAAACCTGGCGTGAACCTGGCGTAAAACAAAAAACACCTACACAATTGAATGTGTAAGTGTTTGATTTTTAACGCTCTCCCTCTTGGACAATATCACGTTAAATAATACCGCTTTGCAATAGCCTTATAAGCAGTATAAAACATATTAATATAACTGTATATTAAACGTATAGCTACTTTTTTCAATTTAATTCAATTTAATCACATTGAATTATATTCAAATTATGTGGGGCAAATGTGGGGCAAATTATATATCTTTGTGGGGTAATTACAAATGATTAAACCATGGCAACTATTAAAGCTTTTATTCGAACAAGTAAAAAAATTACTGAAAGTAATATCCGTATAAGATTAAAAGATGGTCGTGATATTGATATTTGTGGAGTAACTCCATTGAAAATTGCATCCGACAAATGGAGCAATAAAACTGAAAGCATTAATAGTCGTGTTGTCTACGATAATACCCAACGAAATATCTTTGATAAAAGTATTACTGATTTGAAAGCTTCAATTTTCAAGACACTTGAAACAACCGAAAAAGAAGATGTTAATGCTAATTGGCTAAATACCGAAATTGACAAATACTATAATCCCAAAAAATACAAACCGGTAGTGGCTGCTGAAGAAAAGCCAATCACCTTATTTGAATTTATCGAAGACTTTCTAAAAAATGCACCTCAACGCAAGGTAAGCAAATCTGGCACACTAATGAATAAGGATGCCATAGTGCAGCATCAGATTACGTTTGATTATTTGAAGAAATTTGCAGTCTACAAGAAAAAAACGAACTTTGATTTCTCGGATATGAACAAATCATTTTATGATGAATTTGTAAAATATATGCAATCAAAGGATTTGGCAAGTAATACGATTGGTCAAAAAATCAAGCACCTCAAATTGTGGTTGAATGAATCTTACAAACTGGAACTTCACACCGAAGTTAAATACAAAACTGCGTTTGAAGGAATGCAGGAAAAATCAGATAATGTGGCATTGGATGAAGTCGAGCTGCAAAAGTTATTTGATTTGGATTTCAGCAATGAAAAAACAGAAGCAGCCTACAAATACAAAACACTTATTTCGGATAAATTAGCTTTAAGCTATAAACTCGAAACCTTGGATCAAGTGCGTGATGGTTTTTTATTGGAATGTTGGACAGGATGCCGATTTTCCGATTTGGGAAAAATCACAAAAAAGAATATCAAGAACGGGCTTATCTCAATCAAACAACAAAAGACCGGAACGGAAGTTATTATTCCATTGCATCCTATGAGTGTTGAGATTCTTGAAAAGTACGACTATAATCCACCTAAACCGGTAAGTAATCAACGGTTCAACGATATGATTAAAATCATTTGCCGTATTGCTGAAATTGATAATAAGGAAAAAAAAGAAATCACCAAAGGTGGAGTAAAGCAAATAAATTACTTCGAAAAATGGAAGTTAATTAGTTCGCATACGGGTAGACGTTCTTTTGCGACTAACAATTATCGGATGGGATTGGATACCTATACAATTATGAGAATCACAGGACACAAAACCGAAAGCTCATTTTTGAAATACATTAAGGTAGATGCCAATGAACATGCTCACAGGATGTTAGACCACTGGAATAAATTGTATAGCATACCAAAGAATGATGAAGTTGGAAAAGAAAATGAATAATAACAACAAATAAAATATTGATAATGCCTGATAATGAAGTTGAAAATGAAAATGATTTTGAAATTATCCAAAATTATTATCAAACTAATAAATATAACCCGCATCAAATTGAAGTAGATTTTTTTGAATTCAACGAGGATGATAACGAATTAGATAAATATATTTCCAGATTAAAGTTATTGACTTTTTATCGTGACATTTCACGTTATAAGTTGGATACCTTGCTCCCGGAGTTGGGGATCTTGAGTATTTTAGAGCTTTTTAGGACAATTGATAAGCTATGCTATCTTATTCGTGATAATTTAAATCGGTTTGTTTTTGTTCAAAAAAATATAGAAATCACTATTAAAGAACTAAACACTAAAGAGATAGATAATCTAATGATATTTCAAGGTATCATTGAATGGTTTAGTGTGTGTGGGTTGTCGGATTCAGATTTAAAGGCAAGTGGCATAGTACCCTATATTTATGATGTTCAAAAGGAAAATTTATCAGAATATTATTCTAAGGGTTTCAATGGAGACGAATATCAGGGATTTAATGATTATCTCTATAATACCTGGTTGGGTAAGCTAATGATAGGAAATACTGAAATCTCTGAAATTGAAATAATAAGCAGTTCTAATACTAAACCTTTAATTACCTCAAACGCACGAGATAATTCAGTCAAGAAAACTCAGACAGTTCAGATTAAAAAACCTATACCAACATTGATTCAGCCACTGAAAATATATAAGTTCAAAAAGATTGTTGCAAACATTCGGGCTGAAATAGAAGTTGGTGCAAAACCAATACCTAAAGAAATAGAAGCCTTTTATTTAATTTTGTGTAATTCCCTGATTTTAAAGAAGAGAAACTTCACACTCGTTCGTAAAGAGTTAAATACCTATTTCGATAAGACATCCGAAGTCTATAAGCCGGCACAATTAAATGCTACTGTAAAGAAACTAAAAGACAGATACCTTTGGATTGACAACATACCACAACGCTAATTTCCTACTCAACCGCTAACTGAAATTAGCGGTTTTTTTTGTTCTAAAATCACCTGCCTATCACTTCAGTTATCACCTGATTAAAGCTATCTGAATCTTAATCAACAAATTAAGATTTAAGAGAGTCACCTGAAATAATGAATTTTAAATACGATTGTTCCTTTGCACCGCAATTCAAAACGAGTTGTCTCTTTGGCCAGAGAGAGTTTTTAATTTAAAACTCTTCAAAAAAAATGAACTTGAATTTATTATTAAACAATCCGGAACTTGCTTCAAGCATTCGCATTGAAACCACTGTACAAGATCTATTGATGTTTGCCGACACACTTATCAATAGAAGTAAGAAAGATGCTACCGAGGCTGCACAAAAAGTCAAAACGGAGCACTACATGACTCAAGATGAAGTGTGTGTTATGTTAGGCGTTTGCCTGGCTACACTTTGGCACTGGAAAAAAAAGAACTATTTGGTTCCTTCAAAAATTGGAGGTAAGGTTCGCTATAAATTATCTGATGTTACGAAAATTTTAAACGACAAGTAACATGAAAACGATAAACCCACCTAGCTCCTACTTATTCAAAGGATTGTTTCAGTCACTTCTAACATTCCTTGTCTTATGATGTACCACGACAGCCACGAAGTCCTTGCGTTACGCAAGATGATTGAGAACAAGAAAAAGTTTCTTCTTTCTGTTAAGACTGAATTTGCATACCAACAAATTCAGAAAGAAATCCTTTTCCTTGAAAATGAAATTTTGCCAATTGTTTTGAGGAATACAAACATCATTCATTCTGAGTTTGGTAAATATGCGATACTTGCCTATGATACTGCTTTGAAGTATCGTTGCAACGGATTATTAATGTATCAGCCTCTGGAGGAAAATTATACCGATCGACCGATAATCGGAATTGTCAACAAAAGAGCCAACCTTGCTTTCGGAACATTCGGAGCGATGGATATCTTTATTGATAATATGGACGGAATGGGTGCTAAAGTTGAGCCATTAAATCTAATCATTAATGATTTAATGTGATGGAAGAGACTTATAATTTTCAACCCAAACAAAGTGATTTGTCTAAATTTTTTGTTCATGCTAACGATATTATACCTATGAATGAAGCGGTTATTTGTCAAGGCGAAACACGTATGTTTTCTATTGGCGACATTAGTGTAATTACCGGACAACCAAAAAGCAGAAAGACCTTTTTGGTGAGTGGACTTATTGGCGCCTATTTGTCCGAAAACGGATACATGGGATTGTCAAGTTCAAACAACGGTAGCATTTTAGTGATAGACACTGAACAGAGTAAACCACATGTTCTGACAGTTGTCAGACGTATTTTTAGAATTCTTCACTGGAATTATGATGACAACCATGACAATGAGTTACATGTACTTTCATTGCGAGAATTGTCAGCTATTGAACGATTAAAAACAATGGAACAGGCAATAAAGGAATTCAGTCCGAAGTTAGTTATTCTTGACGGATTTGCTGATTTACTTCGAGACACCAACTCCCTGGAAGAAAGTACTGAACGTGTTGCTGACCTGATGCGTATTAGTTCTGAATACCATTGTCATATTTGCTCGGTGGTGCATACCAATCCCAATAGTGAGAAAATGCGTGGACACGTTGGCAGTGAATTGCAAAGAAAAGCAGAATGTGTGTTACTTGTTACCAAATCGGACGAGATTACTACTGTGTCGCCACAATTTTGCAGAAACCTGGAATTCAAAAAGTTCAGTTTCCGTATTGACAATGGTGGCTTACCGGTATATTGTGAATATACACCAACGCCCGACGACAACAATAGGATTTTGTATGAAGCAATTTTCTTTTCGGTTGAAAAGATGACTTATTCAAAGCTTAAAGACGAAGTGAAAAGACGTTTGATCATTAAGGACACGGCTGCCGAAAATCGAATTAAAAAAGGATTAGAAGCAGATATATTGACTAAAGACAGCAATGCTAACTACAGGCTTAAATTCGAAGAGGAAATAGATGATATGCCGTTTGAATCACCCCACCCCACCTCACTTCTTATACAAAGTGAGGTGAGGTGGGGTTAATAATTCAAGAATTTCAAAGGTGTTTCAAGTCCTGAAATACATTTACAAAAAAGTAAATAAAATTCAGGAGTAAAATTCAGAATGTATAAAAAATCAGTAGTGAAATAACAAGAGCAACAAACTTTCCGGACTATACTTTCCGGATTACAAAAACTGTAAACAATTTTCCGGACGTTACAATACAATGCTAATTACAGGTCTAAATTCGAAGTGAAAATAGACAACGATATGCCCTTTTAATCACCCCACCTCACCCCATCTCCTATAGGAAGTGAGGTGAGGTGGGGTTAATAATTCGAGAGTTTTAAAAGGATCTACTCCTGAAATACATTTACAGAAAAAGTAAATAACATTCAGGAGTAAAAAAAAAATCATGACTATAAAAACATGAGCAACCAACTTTCTGGACTCAACTTTCCGGATGACAAAAACTGTAAACAACTTTCCGGACGTTACAAAAAATGCTAACTACAGGCCTAAACTCAAAGAGCAGATAGACACACGATTTGCGCTTTTAATCACCCCACCTCACCCCATCTTCTATAGGAAGTGAGGTGAGGTGGGGTTAATAATTCGAGAGTTTTCAAAAGAACTACTCCTAAAATACATTTACAGAAAAAGCAAATAAAATTCAGGTGTATGAAGAGAAAATGTAATTACAAAAGTTGTAAATACAATTGATAACAGTCCCCAAAGCGATTTTGAAACTACAAGGGTCATTAGAACAAAGAATTTGGGGTACCAAATTTTTTGCCTCTAATGGCATTTTTACCGCCCGTTTTTCTTTTTTTCAGTTGTAATGCTGAAAAATAGCTCCTTTGATTACACAGCATCTCATTAACCAACAAACAAACGCAAAAGATTACATTTCCTCATTACAAAATCAACTAGCTTACATCAAATCTATTAAAGTCGAAGATTTATTGGTTAATTTCATAAAAGTACCGTTTACATATAAGGCGAAAATGCTTTATGTAATCAGAATTTTAAAGCAGGGCGGGGCGGGGTCTTTCGACAGTTATCGGGCTAAAAAATAGCCCTCTGAAAACGTATTCTCCTATATATAAAGCACTTAATATGTAAACGAGCGGAAAAACGCTGGAAATCACTTGAGATTCTGTGTAATATCTATGTTATTTGTCTATGTATTAATCATTTGAATGTAAATTATTTTTCCATTTTTAGAAAATTGAATTTATTATTTTATTTCCATTTCTTTTTGTATATCAACTACTTACAAAATAAATTCGCAAAACGAAGTCAAAGTACTGATAATTATTAACCTTTTTTAATGATTACATAAATATTGATGTATTGTAATCGCTTTAGTAGACTGATTTTTCATTTTTGATTTGGAATGATTAAAAGATTTTTTTGTGAGCAGGGGAATAAAAAGAGGGTGCAACCTCTGTTTTTTAATTGTGGAATGTTGATTTTATAAGTTTATAGTATTGATATACAGGTATTTAGTATTGTGTATGTGCTTTATTTTTTGTAATTTAGCAGAGCGAAAGGGAGAAAGAGGGTTTTCAACCTCGCAAAATTAACAATATAATTTAAACAATTTAATTTTTAAAGCAATGAGAACAAACGCAGCAACAGCGCAAAAAGCGCAAGAAGTCATCCCAACAATGACAATTTTAGACAAAACAGCGACCGAAAAAACCGCTAAAGTGATTAATTTCAAAGCCAATACCGAAGAAGTACCGAGCGAAACCATCACCGAAGAAGTAACAGCAGAAGCCACCGCACCCGAAGCCACCGCAGAGGAAACAACAGCCGAAGCAGCACCCGAAACCGTAAGCATTTACGAAGTGATTGAAAAGGTAAACGCAGAGTATAACAGCGGAGAGCGTATTTTGCCATCAGAAGCAGCACGCAGAGCAGCCGAAGAAGCAGCCACAGCACCCGCACCCATCGCAGAAGCAAAGCCAGTTTTGAGCATTGAGGACATCAAACGCAAAAGCGAAGTTTTGAGCCGTTTATCTGTGAAATGGGATAGTTTAGCCGAGAAACGCAGACGAGTAGAAAATTTTGCTATCTCTCACGATGGAGACACCGCATCAGCCATCATCAGAGATGCACAGGGCGAAGTATTCGAGAGCAACAGCCCCAAGACCATCGGGCAACTGATTGAATTTTGGAAAGCCGAATTTTCAGAAGCCATCGCAAACGTTGAAAAAGAAATGCGAGAAATCGCCTAACAGACAAACCCCATTAAAAAACCCCTCAAAGGGCGCAACCTTTGAGGGGATTAAAACAAATTATTTTATACAATTTATTTTTAAAGCACTACAAAAGTATGACAAATCAAGCAACCATCCAAGCCAAGCGCATGGAATTGAAAGAAATTTCCAAGACATTAACCGAGTTGAAAACCGCAGGAAGCATCACCACCATCAACGAGGGATTAAAAGCCATTTACACCCAACAGGGACATCACGAGTTAAAGACTTTCGACCAATGGGAAAAAGTAGGTATGCACGTAAAGAAAGGCGCAAAAGCACTTTATTTGTGGGGAAAGCAAACCGCCAAAACCATCAACGAGAACGGAGAAGAAAAAGAAATTAAGTACTTTCCTATGTTAGCCGTTTTTTCTGATTTACAAGTGTATAACTCTGATAACAACAAATAACTACCATGAACACAAAATTTGATTTTCAAAACAACAATATCGAAGTGTTAGACCTCGACACGCTGAAAGCCACACACAAAGAGAATGATATTT